>JAZQKI010000034.1:0-12692 GCA_045542075.1 Eubacteriales bacterium | reverse complement strand
TCTGTGTCTGCCGAGGTTTTTGTATAAACCCCTCAAAAACAGATATTCAAAAATATGCAAAACAGAGAAAATACAAAAAGTCATCTATTCTCTCTTGACGGTCACGTGACCGTGTGGTATAATGATAGCAGAATAGGAGGTGAAAAAATGTCAACCACTTTTCCGGGAACGACCATAGAGGTTCTCGAGCTAAAAAAATCAAGCTCACGCCAATTATTCGACGGAATATTTGCCACGGGAGGAATTACACTCTCGCAGGTCTCGCTCATGACGGGACTTGAGCCGTACTTGATTCAGAACTGGGTAAAGCGAGGCTTTGTCGGCTCGCCAAAGAAAAGAGTTTACTCGCGCAATCAATTTTCAAGAATAGTCATCATAAATATGCTTAGGGAGGCTTTGCAGATAGAAAAGATCTGCGACCTTATCCGAGTTATCAGCGGTGTGCTTGATGACGAAAGCGACGACCTTATCTCTGCCGACGAGCTCTACCACACCTATATTGACCTTCTCGCTGAGAGCCGGATAGATCTATCGGACAAAAGCTCCGTTGTGACGGCATCAGATCTTGCCGCATCGGAATATTCGCAAAAGAGCGCAGATGCGCAGAAGAAGATATCAAAAATCCTGCAGATAATGATTTACGCACATGCCGCGTCCCAGCTGCGAAAAAAGGCTGACGAGATATTTTCAACACTGGACTAAAATCTACCACTGATAATAATCAAGAAAGGATGATGTTATGTTTATAATCGAATGGTGGAACTCCATAGGAATTGCCGGGCAGATATTTGCGTGTATTGCAATTCCCTCTACTCTCATTCTGCTTATTCAGACAATAATGATGTTTATCGGTATCGGAGACGATTCCGACGTTGACGGTATCGGAGAAGCCGATATATCCGACGGCGGAGATCTTGTTGCCGATGATATTGAGACGGATATCCCCGACGGAGTTTTCGGAGACGGAGAGATCGACGAGCTTCCCGGCGACACAGGAATGGACGGCTTGCGTCTATTCACATTCCGCGGGATCATAGCCTTCCTCGTGGTTTTCGGCTGGGTCGGACTCGCAATGGCATCCGGCGATATTGCTCTGTATATCACACTTCCCGTAGCCGTTGTGTGCGGCTTATGTATGATGTTATTTATTGCCGTTCTTATTCGCGCTGTTATGAAGCTTCGCGGAAGCGGTAACGCTGACAACAGAAACGCAATCGGCGTATCGGGTGTGGTGCATCTCACTATTCCCGCATCCCGTGCGGGCACAGGCAAGATCCACCTTATGCTGCAGGGCTCGTATGTCGAGCGCGACGCAGTGACCGACGACGAGTCTCCCCTTCCCACAGGCAGCGAGATAGTAGTCATTGGAGTCAGCGGACAAACAACCCTTATCGTACGAAAAAAATAATCTTAAATAAAAACAAAAAATTCATTTCAATGGAGGAAATTTTATGAGTCCCGCAATTATTTTTCTGATTTGTGCATTAGCCCTGATACTTGTATCTTTCATAGCATGGATATGCTCAAGATACAAAAAATGTCCCTCGGACAAGATCATGGTAATCTACGGTTCGATAGGTAAGAATAACGACGGAACCAACAGAAGCGCAAAGTGTATCCACGGCGGTGCGGAATTTGTTATTCCCGTATTCCAGTCCTACGCTTATCTTGACCTGACGCCTATATCTATCTCGGTTGACCTCAAGAACGCGCTTACACGTCAGAACATTCGTATCGACGTTCCCTCCCGATTTACAGTAGGTATATCCACTGAGTCGGGCGTTATGCAGAACGCGGCAGAGAGACTTCTCGGTCTTCAGATGTCCGAGATCCAGGAGCTTGCAAGAGATATAATCTTCGGTCAGCTTCGTCTCATCATCGCAACTATGGATATTGAGGAAATAAATACAGACCGTGACAAGTTCCTCGCGGCTGTCAGCTCAAACGTTGAGACCGAGCTTAAAAAGATAGGTCTTCGTCTTATCAACGCAAACGTAACAGATATTACCGACGAGTCGGGCTATATCGCCGCTCTCGGTAAGGAAGCTGCTGCAAAGGCTATTAACGACGCAAAAAAGAGCGTTGCAGAGCAGGAGCGCGACGGTTCTATCGGTGAGGCAAACGCACAGATGGACCAGAGAATTAAGGTCGCAGAAGCAAACTCTGTAGCTATTCAGGGTGAAAACGAAGCAAAGATGAAGATCGCTATGTCCGATGCGGCTCTTAAGGAAAAAGAGGCAGAGGCAAAGAAGATCGCGACGACTGCGGAAAAGATCCAGGCAGCAAAAGCGCTTGAGGAATCCTACGCTGCTGAGCGAGCTGCCGAAATGGCAAGACGCTCCAAGGAGCAGGCAACGCTTGAGGCAGATATCATCGTTCGCGCAGAGGCAAGAAAGAGAGAGCTTGAGCTTGCGGCTGAGGCTGAGGCTGAGGAAACCCGTATTCGTGCGCAGGGTGAGGCTGACGCAATTTACGCAAAGATGCAGGCAGAGGCTCGCGGTGTTGAGGAAATACTCAAAAAGCAGGCTGCAGGTCTTGCTGAGGTCGTTAAGTCTGCGGGCGGTGATCCCGATTCCGCTCTCCGTCTCCTTATAGCAGATAAGCTTGAGGATCTTATGAGAGTTCAGGTTGACGCTATCAAGAACATCAAGATAGACAAGGTTACTGTCTGGGACAACGGTCAGACAGCAAACGGAAAGACCTCTACCGCAAACTTTATTTCGGGTATGATGAAGTCTGTTCCCCCTCTTGACGAGGTTTTCACAATGGCAGGAATGCAGCTTCCCTCTATCCTCGGCAAAAAGGCTGAGGATGCAGCAGAGACGACAACGGAGCAGTAATTAAATATTGAGGACAAAATTAGCGGTCAGTCGCAGAGATACTCTGCGACTGACCGACAAAAAAGGAAGGAGTTCCTATGGGAAAGCTATATTTCAAAAAGCTTAAGCGCGGTATGATCTACGCCCTTATAATGTACGTTATATTGTTTCTCGGCGAAAATCTGCTTGTGACCTTATCAAATTTTTTCAGGGAACATCCTTTTGTTCAGGTGCTTGTTATAGTTGGTATTCCCGCGATCATTCTATTCTACGCGGCAACCTATTACAGAGCGAATGACAACGACAAGTTCAAAGAGTATAACCGCGCGGTCCCGTATGACAAACTAAAGCTTGGCAGGGATATTATATACACGCTTCGCTCGCCTGATCTTTGGGGTGACGTGCTTGTGGCGGTTACCCTTATCGGTGTATACCTGATACCCACGGTACTGATACCTACCATACGTATCGGCGGAGCAAAGGCAATCCCCGTGGCGCTGCTCTCAAGCGCACTCACGCTTCTGATAGCAGTTGCCCTCTACACCGTAGCCGACGTAATATCCTGGACTATAACACATAAGCACTACCTTGCCGACCGAGACATTGTTGTAATGGATAGCGAAATGAACCGCAACACAAATACGTCGGATAAGACAAACAAGTAAGTATAAAGCCCACGGCGATGCCGTGGGCTTTATTTCACCGCAGCACCTCGGGCATATTATCGAGCATATTTTCAATAAATATGCCATATCCGACGGTGGGGTCGTTTATCATAACGTGCGTAACCGCTCCCACAAGCTTGCCATTCTGAATAATTGGCGAACCGCTCATTCCCTGCACTATTCCGCCCGTTTTTTCAATTAGCCTTGGGTCTGTCACCGTAACGGTGAAGCACTTTGACGTTTTTTCGTCGTATCTTACAGCACTTATCTGAATGTCATATTTGCACACTCCCGCGCCGTCAAGCGTGGACAGAATATAGGCATCTCCTGCCTTTACGTCTCCACGCAACCCCACGGGCATCGCCCGTCCCGCTCCCTCGGGACATTTTGAAAACATACCGTAAACACCGCACTCGGTGTTACCCACGAGCGTTCCGACCTTGTCGCTACCGAAAACTCCCTTTATCTCCCCCGGAACGCCTGACACGCCTCGCTTGACACCGCTCACCGTCACGTCCGTCACAATGCCGCGCGTCATTTGCACGAGTCTGCCGCTATCCGCACTGCATATACCGTGCCCCAGCCCCGCAAATGAATATGTTTCGGGATAAATATAGGTAACGGTTCCTATTCCCGCTCCGCTGTCCCGCACACACAGTCCGACCCTGTATTTACCCTCGGAGAGCGAATATTTGGGAGTCAGTCTTGCCGTTTTCTCTACTCCCGCGCGGGTGAACGTCACATTCACGCTCTTGCCCGACGATTCGTCCACAAGTGATATGAAATGATTTGCGTCCTTGGGCGCTTTGCCGTTTATCTCTTTAATTATATCCCCCTCGCGAAGCCCTGCCAAGGATGCAGGGCAGATATTTCCGCTTTTTGTGTCCACGTCGCAAAATCCTACGACTATTATTCCCGCCGTGTTGAATTTGACTCCAAACGTCTGCCCGCCGGGAATCAGCTTAAGTCCCGAATACTTGTCCGCGGGCTTCACCGCGCCCGCAGCAACTCCCATGCTTGATGCCAGCGCAAAAATCAGACACAAAAACAGACATATTGCCGAGAGAGCAATCCGCTTGTTTTTATACTGTATCATAACAAAATATTCCTTTTCCCTCTTGATTGCAGTCAACCGACCACACTATTATTTTGAGTTTTCGGTCGAAGTTTATGTCTAACAATTATTGAACTTTGAGTTGACAAATTCTTTTTTTGTGATAAAATTATTTTGTAGTTATTATATAAAATGAAGGGAGTGTGTATGTATGGAATATCAAGGAAAAGCGTACTTTCAGCTGTCCGAGCGCGATACAAGGCGCTTTCGCAAAATAATTCTTGATAATCTTATGAAATCCGCGTCGGTTGACGCCGCGATGAGCGACGAATACGACGGCATCGGCAGACTTGCGGAAAAGCAAATGCACTCCGCGCTCAAGAGCTTTATATGTCCCGACGAGAGCAAGCATGAAGTAAAAATACAGGACTCTCCCCTCTATATCCCAAAAGACCAAGAAAATACCAAAAATCGCAAATACGTAGCCGATATCCTTGACGGCGATACTATATACGAGATACAAACGGGAGGATTTTCCCCGCTTCGCGAAAAAATACAGTGGATACTTGAAAATACGTCCTACAGAGTGGTAGTCATTCACCCCATAGCAGAGACTAAATGGGTCAGCAAAATAGGGGATGACGGCAAAATTTCGGGGCGCAGAAAATCCTCGCGCCACGGCAGAGTTCAGGACATTGCGAGCGAGCTTTATTTTTTCAGAAGCTTTCTGAGTGATCCGCGCTTTTCGCTTATGATAGTTATGATGGAGGCGGAGCAGTACGTCAAGCCTCAGAAACGCGGCAGACGGCTCAAAAAATATGAGCTTATACCAATGTCGCTGCTTGGTGCGTATCTATTTAAGTCGCGCGAGGATTATGGGTATTTTCTGCCCGACTCCCTGCCTGAGCAGTTCACTGTAAAGGATTACTCACAGCACGCCAAAATATACGGAATGGACGCTTATTCAATGGTAAAGACTCTGTGCGGACTTGACCTTGTGGAAGAATGCGGAAATATTGGTCGCGCGCAGGCGTACAGAAGAAAAAATACGGATTAAAAAAGTCGTTTGTCGGCAAGCTGACAAACGACTTTTTTATTTTGATATATCGGGCGTTTTTTCCGTGTCTGCTCCCTCATCCTGCCCCGCCTCGCGTTTGTCGGGACGGGACTTAAAAAATACTCCCTTTCTTTCAAACAGTCTTTTTATTCCAAGTGTAATTGATATGCAAAGGACGAAAAACGGAGAAAACGGCCCTGCCCAGAATGCAAGCATAGCCGTGGCGACTATTCCCGCCCAGCTCCAGCCAAAAACCCAGTGCAGAATATATCCCAACCACACAGGAGAGTACACTATAGTTATGACTATAAGGAGTAAGGCGAGCGTGCGCCCGTCCTTACACTCTTGCCATATCCATTTAAGGAAATTTTTGGTCTTTTGTTTTATCCGATTATATATTTTCTTGATTTGTGCCCTCATTCCTCGCGCCCTCGTTAAATGCTATTTCCATAAAATAATTTTCCCGCTATATGTATATATTATAATCATGCTGCGAAAAATGTGCGGGTGGTGGGAAATTTTTTATGAGCATTGAGATGGAGAGATTTGAACGTTCACATAAATTTGCTTTGCAAATTTATGTAATCAAGTTCAAGCGACTCTCCATCTCCGCCAAACAAAAAACACGGGGTGAACCCGTGTTTTTTGTTTGTCTAATAACTCTAATTATAATACAAAGCTTGCTAGAGTATTTATGGGAAAACAAAATCAAAAGCCGTACTGTGAAAAAGGGATGATTTCTGCCCGTAGCTTACTAACGAGAAAAGGATTGAGTTTGAATGGAATATGACTTGACATACCCAGCAATTCAACCTGTTCTAACCTTAAAATAGAAAATCCATCACATTCGTGAATTTTGAAATAGTATTCCCTGCTTGATCCATATTCCGAAAATTTTATTACAGATCTTTCGTGATTAAAGTCGCAGGATAGTTCGTCAATGTCAGTTGTATTTTTTAACTCGTTTATAATCTGCTCGCTTGACATACAAACCTTGTAAACAAATTTTCGCATCATTGAATCATAATTTACAACATTATTTGTCGCTTTGTAGTGGTTCTTATAAATGGGTATTGTTATTGCCAAAACGAGAGGAATAAGAAGCAAAAAGAAGAAAGCAACGAAAAACCAAAGCCACATAAATTCACCTCCATGAAATCATTATATCACAAAAAAGCAAAAACCGCAATCCTTTTGTATCAGAATTGCGGTTTTTGTTTGTGAGTAATTGTATAAAAGGATACAAAAATTCTAATGGGTTCATTTTGCAAAATGGGTTCAAATTTAACGATAGGTTAAATTAACACTTATTCAACGTTGATATCACTTGCATCAACAAGTTCCTTTATGTTTTTATGAATATACTCCAATATTTTAAAGTGATATTTATAATTATCCTTTACATATCTTTTCGGAACAATAATCTCTTTTTTAAAATTTGATCTATCTTTTATTTCGTACTGATTATCGTTGCAAAATGTAACAATTAAAAACAAATTACTTCCCAAATACATATACGCAGGCCATACAGGGCCGAAACCAAAATCTGACGCAGCATAGATTTCTTTCTTACACTTGGGACAAATTACATATGTTGTAGCAACATTTTCTGGAGCGTCGTAATTGATTTCATACTCTATATTGCAATTATCGCATTTTATTCTAAAACTCATTTTTATCATTGCCTCCTTTGTGAACTGTAATTTATCAAATAAATTATATCACAAAAACAAAACTTTTTCAACACTTTTTGTTGTTTGTGGGCTATATTTTAACGAATACACACACAGTTTTAACGATTACCCTATAAGTTTAACGAAATACCATAATTCTAACGAATACCCATAAATTTAACGCAAGCAAAAAAGGCATATCGGCAGAAGGCGCAAACAAACTCAGGCGAGGGTCTCTTTAATCGCAAAATAGGTTTTTCATGCATCAAAAGTGCAAAAACGCCCCTAAGAAGCAATAAAAACGCAGAACTGGCACAATTTCTTGTATCCTATTCTGCGTTCTTATTTGGCGGAGATGGAGAGATTTGAACTCTCGCGCCGGTTACCCGGCCTACACCCTTAGCAGGGGCGCCTCTTCGGCCTCTTGAGTACATCTCCGTATTCTCATGGCAAGTCGGCCGTCTAAATGAACTTGCCTAACTATTATACAACAGAGATGTCTGTTTGTCAAGTCCTTTTTTGAATAATTCGTTATTTTAATTCGACTTTTTTGGCGGAGATGGAGAGATTCGAACTCACAAACTAACCTCAAGCTTCTCCACGTAGTCTTTAACGATGTTAATCTCCCTCTCGTCAACTTCCTCGTCAAGCTCGCAGAAGCTATTGTCTATAACCGATTTGCCCGTGAGAGTCTTGAACCACAAAAGTCCAAGTGCGTATCTGCCAAGTCCGAGGGATGCGTGGAATGTGTCTCTATGTATCTTCTCGATGCCCGATTTGAGCAGCGCGCCGAACATCTCGCCCGAGGGGATAATGCCGTCAAAACCCGCAGTCTGCGCGGCGTCTGCATAAGCCGCTTTTATATCCGCAAGCATTTCGTCGGACGTCTTATATCCCGCGACATTGTAAAGTCGCTCGCTTCCGTCCTCATACGCCCAGGTCTGCTGGAGCATAAGACGTGCCTTTGGCTGCGCCTGTCTTATATATTTTACAAGCTCGGTCACGTAAGGATAATATGTTTCCTTATTAAAGCTGAAATGACTTGCCTGCTGAAGCGTTATTACGTCCCACTCCTGCGACTCAACAACCCGAGTCAGCTCCTCAAGTCTTTCCATAAAGCAACCGTTATAAAAATACAGGTACGACTTGTTTTTCTCTATCATGTTGTTGTAATGCTGCTCAAGCGAGCAACCGCCGATCGCGAGGTTTACTATCTCAATTTCCTCGCCCGCTGCCGCGGCGATACCGTGAAGATAGCGCGTAGCGTCCTCCGAAAAGCTATTGCCAATAGTGAGTAATCTCATTTATACTTCCTCCCCTGCTTCTCTTTTTTTGTCAAGACGGTAATTGCGAATATATATAAGCAGATCGCAAAAAACCATAATAAAGTTCAGAATATAGAACACAAGCACATACCACTTGTCAGCAAAGCTTGCCATATATGCTTCACTTACAAACTTTGAAGTTATACCCGCCACGTATCCGAAAAGTATAAACAAAAGAAACGCAAGGCTCTTGCCCTTTGCGGTCCTCGCCTTATAGGACTTTATAACGTTCATCGGCCAGGACACGCCAAAGCTTACTATCATAATTATCTCAAGGATTTCCGACATAGCCGCCTCCATAATTTTACTGAATCCATCATATCACAAATTCCGCAAAAAGTCAACAAAAAAGCCTTCATGCGAAGGCTTTTGTATTTATGCTTTTGATTCTACTAATTTCTTTTCCGCACGCTTTTCAGCTATGTGCAGCACAAGCTTCTCAATCGCGAACACGATCATTACCATAAGGAATACACCGAGGTTTATGATAAGGTACGTAAGGGGATATTTGAACTCCACAAAGCCCATATCAAGTCCCTTGAGGAAGTACCAGTTGTGATCGTACGCCCAGTTTCCAAACGTCGCCCAGAGCGTGATGACCGTCTGGATGATCAGCACCTTGGGCAGCACTATGTATTTGCAGCTTGCTCTGCGGAAAAGAAGTGCCACAACGCCCCACGAATACACCAGTCCGTGATAGAGGAAGGTCTGGATAACACGGTAGCACCAGGGGGTGTATGTATCACCAAATGCCGTGTTTGGATATACGAAATACATAAACGGTCCAACTATCGCAAGGAGCGCTATCGCATCGTAAAGCCAAGCAATCTTTTTGCTCTGTGAGAACTGCGCCAGCATTATCGCGGGACACAGGAACGTGCAGATATGGAAGGGGAGCTTGTCAACTATAAGGTTTCCGTCGTTATAAAAAGGCTGAATAAAAAAGTCGCCTATGTAAAGCACAAATATTGCGATTGCAATAGCGCGTAATGCCTTTGTTTTTTTGCCTTCTGACATATTTTTTAGCCCAATGTACAGCATAAACGGGAACGCGACTATAAGTATCACGTAAAGAATATGCCACACCGAGAAAAGCTCCATTTTTACCGTAGCCACCTCGGGATTGCTGAATATATTTGTCAAAAATTGATTCATAACACATCTCCAAAATAATTTTAGCGTTTTCTACTCTTCGATTATATCATAAATTCGACAAAAAAATTCTTAAAAAATCTTAAAGTAAAAGGGACGGAGCTTCTCCGTCCCAAATATTTTATTTTACAACCGATATTTTTTCTATTCCGTAATGCTCAAAAAGTCTTATATGCCCGGCACTTATTACCTCTCCACTGACAACTATCGGTATAGCGGGCGGGCAAGACACGGTGGGTGTGGCGCAAATTCTGCCAACGGAAGCCTCAACACAAACAGTCTCCGACGGCGAAAATATCGCCTCGCGTATGCTCATCACTCTTTGCGGTATATCGCAAGCATAAGGCACCGCATTATATCTCTTATCTGCCGACGCAGTATCAAAGCTCAAAAGAGCCTTCTCCGCTCTATCAATATCACCCTCGCTGTTGTCGGGCGTGAACATCATCACAACACGGTCAATGTCCGAAAACTCAATTTCTATTCCCTGCGCCCTCAAATGTTTTGCAAGGCTCATCCCCGAAAAACCTGATTTCGACGTATCTACGCAAATTTTAGCAGGCTCTCGCGCGGAGATTTCATATCCCCTGTCAGCAAGACGCTCGCACATCTCAGAAAGGCTTTTGCAAAGGCGGGAAAGCTTTTCGCTGTAACCGTCGCTGAGGTATGCGTTACACATGTCAAGCGATTGGAGTATAAGATACGATGGGCTCGTGGATGCAAAAAGCGAGAGCTTTTCTCTGGCAACATCGCAATAGCCCTTGTCTGCGCTCTTTGAAATATGCAGGTAAGCTCCACCTGTGAGCACAGGCAGAGTCTTATGCGCAGAATCGCAGCACATATCAGCTCCAAGCGAAATCGGATGACGCGACTCGGGTAAAAATCTCAGATAAGCTCCGTGTGCATTGTCCACAAGCAGCGGGATTCCGTGCGAATGGCAAACATCCGAAAGCCCTTTTATATCAAGTATATCTCCAAGATAATCGGGGGAGGTGACGTAAACCGCCGCAGGCTTATTGTCAAGAGCATCAAGCGAGTTTTCAAGCTCCCGCGGGGTGACTATACACTCACACAAATGAGCGTCTTTCTCCGGGAAAATCCATTCAACATCCAGATCAAGTAATGCGCAGGCATATATGAATGCCTTGTGCGAGTTTCGGGTTGCCATAATAAGCGGTCTCTCCGCTCCTCTGTTTGCCGTGGCTATTCCAAGCATAGCCTTGATACAGAGCGTGCTTCCCTCGGTGGAATAAAAGGTATGCTCCGTACCGAAAAGCTGTGTGGCATTGTTTTCGCTCTCAAGTATTATACCGCTTGGAGAATAAAGCACGTCCGCTCCGTCAATTTCGGTTATATCATAAGGCTCACATCCGAGACGGCTTATCCCCTTATGCCCGGGCATGTGAAGTCTTACGCTGTTTTTCTGCGCATACTCACGCGCAAAATCAACTATCGGCGTTTTCATTGTCTTCAGTCTCAGCTATCTGCATCATAACGGCGCACTCAATTCTCTTTTTGAAAAGCTCGCAGCCGTATTTATAAACTCCGCCAATACTTCCCGTTGCGTGATAGGAGTTTGCCGCGCAGCCGCCCGAGCAATAAAGCTTTGCCCAGCAGTCACGGCAGTCCTCACGGGAGTATGCGTTGCAATGTCTGAATTCGTCCTGAACCTCGGTGTTTTTTACACCGTCCCAAATGTTGCCGAGCAGGTACTTCTTGTCTCCGACAAACTGATGGCAGGGATAAAGGTCTCCCCAAGGAGTGACAGCCATATATTCCGTACCCGAACCGCAGCCCGCAATTCTCTTATAGATGCAAGGGCCGTTTTTGAGATCAAGCATATAGTGGTAGAACGTAAATGTCCTTCCCTCGCGGCGTCTCTTTATCATTTCCACTGCAAGTATCTCATACTGCTCAAAGAGCTTGGGCAGATCCTCGTCAGTCAGCGCATAGGGGTCGGAGGGAGGACAAACGACAGGCTCCATGCTAAGCTCGGTAAAGCCAAGGTCTGCCATGTGGAAAAGGTCGTTTGTAAAGTCCACGTTGTTGTGCGTGAACGTTCCGCGGACATAGTAATTCTTGCCGCCGCGCGACTCTACGAGCTTCTGGAAGTTGGGAACTATCGTGTCGTAGCTTCCGCGTCCCATATAGTCGCGGCGGAAGTGGTCGTTTACCTCTTTTCGTCCATCAAGGGAGAGCACGACGTTGCTCATCTCACGGTTGAGAAATTCCATCATCTCGTCGGTCAGCACCATTCCGTTTGTCGTATACGTAAAGCGGAAGTTTTTGTTGTGTTCCTTCTCAATGCTTCTCGCGTATTCAACAAGCTGCTTGACTACGTCAAAATTAAGCGCGGGCTCACCGCCGAAGAAGTCGACCTCAAGGTTGCGTCTCGTACCCGAATTAGCGATAAGGAAATTAAATGCCTGCTTACCGACCTCAAATGACATGAGCGCTCTGTCTCCCTGGTACTTTCCCTGAGACGCAAAGCAATAAGAACAGTTGAGGTTGCAGGTATGCGCCACGTGCAGACAGAGCGCCTTTACAACTCCCGACGTTTTTTGTTTAAGCGTGTTTGCCATCGGTGAAAAGGTATCGGGCGCAAAGAGCTTACCCATTTCTTTAAGTTGTTCTATCTGCTCAAAGCACTCGTCAACCTCTGCTTCTTCCACACCGTGCGCAGAAATGACTTTTGATTTAAGCGTATTTTTATCGCATACCTCGTATTCCGAAATAATATCGTACGCGACCTCGTCCACAACGTGAACAGAGCCTGAAAAAATGTCGAGGACGATGTTAAGCCCGCCCAGTTTATAACAATGTATCATGATAATCTCCATTAAAAATGCCGCCTTTTCGGCGGCATCTTATTTTATTTGCTTTCTTTTTTGTTTTCGCACTTCTGATTAGCGATACCGCAACTTGTTTTGCAAGCTGACTGGCAAGA
>JAZQKI010000033.1:0-33108 GCA_045542075.1 Eubacteriales bacterium | reverse complement strand
TACGAGATCGAGACTCCTATGATGATCAAGCCCACACCCGAGGGCGCACGCGACTATATCGTCCCCTCCCGTATCCACAAAGGAAGCTTCTACGCTCTCCCCCAGTCTCCCCAGATCTACAAGCAGCTTCTGATGCTTTCGGGCTTTGACCGCTACATCCAGCTTGCGCGTTGCTTCCGCGACGAGGACCTCCGAGCTGACCGTCAGCCCGAGTTTACACAGATAGACCTTGAGATGTCCTTTGCGACAATGGAAGACATCATGGCTATGAACGAGGGCTTTATCAAGCGCGTGTTCAAGGAAGTTATGAACATCGATATTGAAACACCCATGAAGCGTCTTACCTTCCACGAGGCTATGGAAAAGTACGGCTCGGACAAGCCCGATACAAGATACGGTCTTGAGATCCAGAACATATCCGAGTGCGTAAAGAACTCCGAATTTGTTGTGTTCAAGTCTGCTCTTGAGTGCGGCGGAAGCGTAAGATGTATAGTAGTCAAGGGCGGTGCAAATACGCTTACAAGAAAAGAAATAGACAAGCTCACCGAGCATGCAAAGGGTATTGGAGCTAAGGGCTTGGCTTACGTCCGTTGGGTTGACGAGGCACCCAGCTGCAGCTTTGCGAAATTCATGACTCCCGAGGAGCTTGAGGCTATATATAATGCGGTAGGTCTTGAGCAGGGTGACGTTATGCTCATCTGCGCGGATAAGGACAAGGTAGTTCTTCCCACATTGGGCGCGCTCCGTCAGATAGTAGCCCGCAAGCTTAATATGATCCCCGAGGGCAAGTTCAACTTCCTCTGGATCACCGAATTCCCCTTCTTTGAGTGGAACGAGGAAACACAGCACTGGGACGCTATGCACCACCCCTTTACCATGCCTCTTGAGGAGTGTCTCCCCCTCCTTGAGTCCGACCCCGGTGCTGTAAGAGCAAAGTGCTACGATATGGTACTCAACGGAACAGAGCTTCTTTCGGGCTCCATCCGTATCACAGACTGGCAGCTTCAGGAAAAGATGTTCAAGGCTCTCGGTCTTACTCCCGAGGAAATAGAGGCGAAGTTTGGCTTCCTTGTTGAAGCATATAAGTACGGAGCTCCTCCTCACGGCGGCTCGGGTATGGGCCTTGACAGACTTGCGATGGTAATGAGTGGCGCGGACAGTCTCCGTGACGTTCTCGCCTTCCCCAAGGTACAGAATGCAAGCGAGCTTATGTCGGGTTGTCCCGCTCCCGCGGATCCCAAGGCGCTCGAGGACCTCAGCATCGCTGTTATTGAAAAGGAATAATTTATATAAAAATACGCATCGGTTTAACCGATGCGTATTTTTATTAGTCGACCCATTCCTCAAGGGTGGTATTTGCATTGTGTATTTTTGTCGCCGCGTCAACTCCTACAAATCTGTAATGCCATGACTCGTACGAATATCCCGTCTCATCCGTCTTTCCATCGGGGTAGCGGAGAATAAATCCGAATTTATAAGCGTTCTCACTCAGCCACTCAAATGCCTGCGTCTCGGCAAATCCGATTCCTCCCTTTGTGTTCTCACTTGTATAATTTACAAGATCGCTCTTCATAGCGGATGTGATAAAGTCCACACAAAGCCCCGAATGATGCTCGCTCTCTCCCGGATACGCAGAATACTGACGGACGAGCTCCTCGCGCTGTGCCTTTGTGAGAGTCTTATCCTTGAGGTATTCCTCGTACATATAGTTATCAAAAAGCGTTTTCTGATAATCGTAGCTTCTGTATCCGCTGGTTATATAAATGTCGTCAATTCCCGCGGCATTCATTTCCTCTATCATAGCTATCGCCGCCTGCGCGGTGGCATTGTCAAGCTGAACAGATTTTTCGTACCATGTGTAGGCTTTGTCCACGTTTACAAGGTCCTCGGGCTCATAGTCGTCTCCTATGGGAGTTTCCTTATTTATTATTATAAGATATTTTTTGTCCTTTGTGTTAAGTATCTTTTTTACCGAAGATATGTCGCTCATATAAGTAAAGTTATCCGTTGTGTAGGTTTTGAATTTATCAGAGTCACATCCGCGAAGCACAAGACCGAGTGTCAGCGCAAACGCAATCGCGAGCACGAATATTGCCACGGATATAATAAACGGCTTTTTAGCTATATTTTTCATTCTTTTCTTCCCTTTCAAGCTTTCTTTTTGGTTTCTATCATAAAGAAATAGGGCGAGGTCTCGGAGTTAACTATCTTGACCTTGGTGGCGCATACCTTGAAGCGCGAGAGCGACGAAAGATATTCTTCTATCATTTTGCCCTCTGCGTCTCCCTCGGGATGGCCGGGGTAGACGGCTATGTTGAGTATCGCGTCAGTGTCAAGCAGATCTATTGCCGCCTCTATTGCGGGCATTGTCGTCTCCCGCATAGTGGTTATGGACTTGTCCCCGCCGGGCAGCCAGCCGAGATTGAACATACCGCCGCGTATCTTGCAGTTAACGTATTTCTTTACGTTGTGGTGCGAGTCACATATAAGGGTGTAGTTTTGGGGGCAGCCCGCGGCTTCGAGATTTCTGCGGGTGGAGTCCACCGCTGACTGCTGGATGTCAAAGGCGTATACATGACCGCTTTCTCCAACGGTTTTGGAGAGAAATTCGGTGTCATGACCGTTGCCCATTGTGAAGTCTACGACCACGTCGCCTTCTTTTATATGCGTTAGCAGAAATTGTTTGTGTAAATCAAGTAAATCTATCATTTTTATTTTCCTTTTCTTTTTTTTGATACTTTGCCAATAGCGGCAAAGTATCCAAAACGCCACTTAAATGGGAATGGGCGTTGATTTGTGTCTCGACGAATTGCTCGCCATTTTGGCTTCGCAACTCTGCTCGCCTCAAATCTTCCGACCCCCTTCCCCTTTAAGAATACCCCAACCCCGCGCGCCGCTCCTTTGGTGCAGGTCGCGCTCAGGGGGTGAGGATTTTCAAGGAGAGGGGGAGTCGTCTGGTGTTTTCGCTTGCGAAAACAAATTTCACGGAAGTGAAATTAAGACACTCCCTCTCCTTGAACGGTCTTTTTTGGTTACTTTTTGGGGCTGGTGCCAAAAAGTAACAGAGAAATCACTTATGCAAATCAGCTCTTAAAAACTTAATCGCTCTCTCAACAGAATCCTTGGAATTATACCACGGCTCCTCGTCGTATCGGTAGTCAAACTTCTTACAAAACCACGAAACGTCCCCCGAAAGCTCGTCAAGATAACTCTCAACGACCTGCGAGCATTGCGCTGAAAACTCCTGCATCTGCTTTTTTGAAAGCCGCTTCTGTCCGCAGGACAAAAGCTGTCTGTAATGCGGCAGGCAAAAATACGGCTGAGCTTTGAGCTTCTTGACAAACTCAGGATCATCCTCCCACAAAAGCACCGCAGTCTCTACCATATTGTTAAAGTTAAACGCTATACGCGAGCAAACGTAGCACGTCCCCTCAAGCTCCGAGATCCTCTTGATAGGCTTGTTGCCCTGTCCGCCGCCAAGCCCCTTGTCTCTTATCTCTTTTTTCAGCTCGTCAAGGTGGCTCTCAAGAGTCAACGCCATGCCAAGTCTGTTCTTGCGGACGAACATCATATCGTAATGCGTGCGGCAAAATCCCTGCTTGTTTGTCTTTATGCGCACGTCGGGCTCCATCATTGACGCGCCGAGTATAAGATCAAGCTCGTCGCCCTCAAGCTTATTGTAAAGTCTGCAAAAGGGACATCCGCAGGACTTGTCCTCAGCTCCTGCCTCAAACGCCTCGTTGACAGGTATCGTGTATATCTGTTCCAAAAAATTCACTCCTTTGCGGGATTGACTATCCCTTAGTTGCGTGTTATAATAAATTATAACATACAATCAGTATATTTTGCAAGTGGTAAAGGTCTTCAATTTTATGAATTTTAATAAAACTCTCACAGAAAACAAAATAAGCGCGGTCCACCTCTCCGACGTGGAATATTTTTCGCCCGAGCTTGTGTTTGACTGCGGTCAGAGCTTTCGCTTTGAACGGGTAGCAAGCAGCCGCCACGAGTGTGAATTCTC
Source organism: Eubacteriales bacterium (assembly GCA_045542075.1). Taxonomy (GTDB): domain Bacteria; phylum Bacillota; class Clostridia; order Oscillospirales; family CAG-272; genus SVTX01. Next base: position 29,087 of record JAZQKI010000033.1, on the reverse strand, counting down.
GGGTGTGGCGCACGGCAAGATAATCTCGGTCGCGAAGGACGGGAACCATCTCTACATATATAATACGGACGAGGAGGAGTTCAATAGCCTCTGGAAGAAATATCTCGGTCTTGACCGGGACTACGCCGCGATAAACTCCAGCATTTTGTCACTGTCGCAAAACCCCGCATTACGCGATGCGGTCAGCAAAAGCTCAGGTATCCGCATACTCAAGCAGGACGCGTGGGAAACGCTTTGCTCTTTTATAATCTCGCAGAACAACAACATCCCGCGAATCAAGTCGCTCATATCCTCGCTCTGCGCCAGATGCGGACATGAATGTGACACGGCCGGCATGGAAGCTCACATATCCGAGGCGCACGCCAAGGTTACGGGCGGTCTTCACTCCTTCCCAACGCCCGACAAGGTAACCGCCCTCGGAGTTGACGGACTTCGCGACCTGAAGGTCGGTTTCCGCGCGAAATATATCTATGACGCGGCAAGCAGAGTCCTATCGGGACAAACAAGACTTGACGAGCTCGACTCTATTGAGACACGAAAGGCACTCGACGAGCTTTGCAAAATTTGCGGAGTGGGGCCAAAGGTGGCGTCCTGCGCCTTGCTTTTCGGTCATTCAAGGCTTGATGCCTTCCCTGTCGACGTATGGATAAAGAAGGTGCTTGAAAAATACTTCGATCCTGAGTTTTCGCCCGAAAGCCTCGGTGAATACGCGGGCGTGGCGCAGCAGTATTTGTTTTATTATGAAAGATATTTACAGAATAATCAAGGAGAACAGAAATGAAGCCCGAGGAATTTGCATTAACTCTACAGAAAAAATTTCCCGCGTTTGGCGGAGCAATATTTGATCAAACAGCAAAAGGCGAGGACTTTTGCGAATTGGTGTATCCCAACGAAAAACAGCCTATATATCCGTTGACGGTCACGGTCTATGAGGATGGCACACTGCTGTGCTTTGGAAGTCTCGAGGATATAACGGGCGGAAAAAGACTGAGTCTTGACGAGACATTGCAAGCAATCGAGGACATTATCAACGATAAAATAGTCTTTACCATCTGCTACACGAGCAGAGAAAAGCAATCCGACGGAAAAGTAAGCGACCGCCGTGTGTTTGCGCTCACGGGTGACGCGGATGATATGCGGAGTGAATATGATAAATTTATAAGGCAGCTCAAAAAGCCCATTGGCAGATGGCCGAGATTTCTCACACCGCTCAAGGGCGTATTCGTATTTACTGATTTCTCGGGCTCTGTAAATTTTGAAATGACCAGATAAAAAAGGATGAGATGCAGATGAATTACAAATATATAGTTTTTGACCTTGACGGCACTTTGACGGACCCCTACGAGGGTATTACAAACTCCGTCAGATACGCTATGAAACAAATGAAAAAGCCCATACCCGAGGGTGTGGAGCTTGGGATCTTTATAGGCCCTCCGCTGTACTATTCCTTTGAGCATTACATGGGGCTGACAAAGGAGGAATCCATCGAAGCGGTTGACCAATACAGAGTTTATTATAAGGATAAGGGGCTTTACGAAAATATCATATACTGCGGCATAGCAGACCTGCTTGCGGATATAAGAAAATCCGGAGGAATGGCGCTCGTCGGCACGTCAAAGCCGAAGGTCTTTGCCGAGGAGGTCTTGCGCGACGTCAATATTCATCAATATTTCAACGCCATCTCCGGCGCGGATATGAGCGAGGCTCATTCCTCAAAGGAGGAGATAATTCGCCGTTCGCTGAATCTTGCGGGTATCCCCGAGAGCGATTACAAATATTGCCTTATGGTAGGGGATCGGAAGTTTGACGTTGAGGGCGCAAATCTCTGCGGTATTCACTCCGTGGGTGTCACCTGGGGATACGGCGACAGAGATGAGCTTGAGCGCGAAGGCGCGACGTACGTTATTGATACGGTTGAGGAATTAAGAAAAATTATTTGGAACTGATTTTTAACATTTATTAAAATTAATAGCCGCCGGTTTTTCGGCGGCTTTGTTTTTTATTGTCACTTTTCCTACGGTGTCAAAGTGACCCACAACGCAAAAGCAAAGGGAGGTTACGATTCCTCCCTTTACTCTTGACTACCATTCTACGCAACCTCGTCTGACAAATGGTGTATGCAAGCAACTATTGCGCTATCGTGTGCCGCAGGCACACAGGGGGTGTGGTTTTTTAAGGAGAGGGGGAGTCGTCCGTTGTTTTCGCGTGCGAAAACAAATTTCACGGGAGTGAAATTAGGACATTTCCTCTCCTTAAACGGCGTTTTGGTTACTTTGGCGCTGTTGCCAAAGTAACATATAAAAACTATTCCGGAATTTTAGAAATAACACGTCTGTAAACAACAGCAAAAAATATCACAGACATCACAAGCGACATTATCTCCGCTATCGGAAACGCCCACCAAACAAGATTCACATCTCCCGTCCTCGCAAGCAAATACGCCACGGGAATAAGCACCACAAGTTGACGCGCGATAGAGGTAAACATCGAAAAGATACTCTTTCCCAGCGCTTGAAATACCGAGCCCATAACTATACAAATTCCCGCAAACACAAACGACAGCGCGGCAATTCTCATGGTCTGCACGGCAATAGCTACCGCCGCCTCATTCTCAATAAACATTCTTACAAGCGGCTCAGGGAAGATCTCAAACACCGCAAGGCCTATAAACATATATACAACCGCCGCCGCGCCGCCGATAAGTATGGCGCTCGTCATTCTCCTTCGCTTTTGCGCGCCGTAGTTGAAAGCAATAAGCGGAACAAGTCCGTTATTAAGACCAAATATCGGCATAAGCACAAAGCTCTGAAGCTTGAAGTATGCGCCAAACGCATTCTGCGCGTAAACTCCTATGGGCGCGCCGAAGGAATAAAGGATATTGTTGAAAATAACGTTCATAATGGATCCGATAGACGCCATCACTATTGAGGGGATACCTATGGCATATATGCGTCCTATGATCTTTCCGTCGGGTCTGAAGCCCTTGAAAGAAAGCTCGACCTCGCGGTTGAATCTGACGTGCAGAATCACACCCACAATAAATCCTACAATCTGACCAAGCACGGTTGCGAGCGCCGCTCCGCGAACCCCCATTCCGAGTCCGAAAATAAATATAGGGTCAAAAATTATGTTAATTATCGCACCCGTCGCCTGCGTCACCATTGAAAGATACGTCTTTCCCGTGGAGATCATCAGCCTCTCCATAACTATCTGTCCGAAAACTCCAAATGAGCCTACATAGCAGATAAATAAGTACTGCTTGCCAAATTCTATCACCTGCTCGTTGTCCGTCATTATTCTCATGTACGGTTCAATAAGCGTAAAGCCGAGAATAAGAAACAAAATATAGCTGCAGAGCGCCAAAAATACGCCGTTGTTAGCTATTTTTTTTGCTTTTTCGTGGTCCTTTTCGCCAAGACTCTTTGAAAGCAGCGCGTTGATACCAACGCCCGTTCCCGTCGCGACGGCAATAATAAAGTTCTGCGCCGCAAACGACAGATTGACCGCGTTAAACTCAAGCTGCTCGGGGGATATGCTCGCAACGAAAAGGCTGTCTACAACGTTGTAGAGAGCCTGAATTATCATTGACGCGACCATAGGAAGCGACAGCGTCGCTATCAGCTTCCATATTGGCTGCGTGCCCATTTTATTTTCTTTTCTTTCCAAAAGCTCTGTCTGTGCCATTTTTCTCTCCGTTTTTCTACATAAACATTACTATACTACCACAAATCACACTCAAAGTCAAGTATAAAATCGCACTTGACGAGTGGGGTTGAAAATGTTATAATTATATATATACCGAGGAAAGGGGGAGCCGTATGAATATCATTAAAGAAGCAGATTTTCGCCGAGAAATAAAATCTTCACCCGCAAAAGCATACCTTTTGTTCGGCGAGGAGGACTATCTCAAGACTCACGCTCTCGCCGCCGCAAGAGCAGCTATATCGCCGGACAGCACACTGTCTATGTTTAATGAATTTATGCTCGACTCTCTCTCCTACTCACCAAGCGCACTTCTCGACGTGATAATGCCCGCGCCTATGATGGCGGACAGAAAGCTTATCACCGTAACGGGACTTGACCTGAACGCAATGCATCAGAGCGAGATCGACGCCTTGTGCGAAACGCTTGCCGCTCTTGACGAATACGACTATAACACCGTAATAATCTCAGTGCCCTCCGACCGCTTTGACTACGGAAGATCCCTCAAAAGCCCGGGCAAGCGGCTCGCCGCACTTTCGGAGGTTCTGACACCCGTATATTTTGAAAAGGTCTCCCCTGCCCGACTTGTCTCCTGGGTAGGAAAGCATTATGCTCACAACGGAGTCAACGCATCCCCCGAGATCTGCTCGCTCACCATAGAGCGCTGCGGCAGAGATATGTTCAATCTCTCCTCCGAGACCGATAAGATCTCCTTTTACGTCTTATCTCAGGGCAGAGATACCGTATCGCCAAGTGACGTCGCAAGAGCCTCCGTCCCCTCTGCGGAATATGACACGTTTGCTCTTTCAAACGCACTCGCCGCAGGCAACCGCGAGGTAGCTCTCGCCGTGTTCGGAGACATGAAATTCAGACGTGTTGAGCCATTAGTCATAATGGGCGAGATAATCTCCTATGTCAGCAATTCCCTCTCGGTCGAGCTGCTGGCAAATGACGGTCTTACCTCGCGAGAAATATCCGAGATACTTAATATTCATGAATACAAGGTCTCTCTTACCCTGCGCTCAAGACGCGGAGTAGACCGCCTTAAGGTCATGCTTGAGAGATGCAGATCCGCCGACCTTGAGATAAAATCCTTCTCCAACGGATACTCCGTTCTGGAAAAGCTGATATGCACTATATGATGAAAAATCACAAAATTGGTAAAAATAGGGTTTTCCACACTTTCCACAGGATTTTCCACAGCTACTTGTCCGCAAAACAAAGGATTTTGACCACATTTTAACAACGCAAAAGGGTTTTCCACAGCTTTTTCTGTGGAAAACCCTTTTATTTGTTAGGACGAAATTATATTGATTTTGTCCTGATATTTTGTCACTTTTGACAGTTTTGCAGCTTGCTTGCAATATCAGCAAACAATCTTCATAAAGGACTTTTTACCCTTCTTAAGAAGCAATCCGCCTGCTACCTGCTCGCGCGTAAAGCTTGCTCTGATGTCCGCGACCTTCTCGCCCTCAACAGAAACTCCGCCCTGCTGTACTGCCTGTCTTGCCTCGGACTTGGATTTTACAAGTCCGCTCTTGACAAGCATTGTGAGAATGTCAACAGCTCCGTCGACAAAGTCCTCATCGGTAAGAGTTGCGGTGGGAACGTCTGCTCCGGGGCCTGCTCCAAAGAGTGCCTTTGCGGATGCCTGAGCCTTTTCCGCTTCCTCCTCACCATGTACCAGCTTTGTAAGCTCGTATGCAAGAATTTCTTTAGCGCGGTTAAGCTGCGAGCCCTCCCAGGCGTCCATTTCGTTTATCTGCTCGACAGGAAGGAATGTGAGCATTCTGATACACTTAAGAACGTCCGCATCGCCCACGTTTCTCCAGTACTGGTAAAACTCGTAGGGAGAGGTCTTTTCCGGGTCGAGCCAAACTGCGCCCGACTGTGTCTTACCCATCTTCTTGCCCTCGGAATTGAGAAGGAGCGTGATAGTCATAGCGTGAGCGTCCTTGCCCAATTTACGTCTGATAAGCTCAGTACCGCCCAGCATATTAGACCACTGGTCATCGCCGCCAAACTGCATATTACAGCCGTAGGTCTTGAAAAGATGGTAGAAGTCGTAGGACTGCATTATCATGTAGTTGAATTCAAGGAAGGAAAGGCCCTTCTCCATTCTCTGCTTGTAGCACTCGGCAGAGAGCATTCTGTTTACCGAAAAGCACGCGCCAACCTCACGGAGAACCTCAACGTAGTTCAGGTCGAGAAGCCAATCAGCGTTGTTTACCATAATCGCCTTGTCCTCGCCAAACTCAATGAATCGGCTCATCTGCTTGTAAAAGCACTCGCAGTTGTGAGCTATCGTCTCCTTTGTCATCATCTGGCGCATGTCCGTTCTGCCCGAGGGGTCGCCGACCATTGCCGTACCGCCTCCTATAAGAACGATAGGTCTGTTTCCTGCCATCTGAAGTCTCTTCATAAGGCAGAGCGCCATAAAGTGACCTACGTGCAGAGAGTCTGCCGTGGGGTCAAATCCGATGTAGAAGGTCGCCTTGCCTTCGTTGATCATATTTTTGATCTCTTCCTCGTTTGTCACCTGCGCGATAAGTCCACGCGCAACGAGCTCGTCATAAATTTTCATTGCCATTTTATTTTTCCTTTCATTTGTTTATAAAATATAAAAAGCCCTTGCATAGAAACTATGCAAGGGCGAATGATCGCGGTACCACCTTGATTCTCCCCGACATTACCATCAGGGACTCATCTGCCGATATCATCGGCACTGCTCTGTAACGGGAGCTACCGTCATAGCCTACTTTACGGCGCGGTCTTTTGCGCGGTGTTCGGTATGAAGCTCAAAGACGTATTCATAAAGACTCGCGTTTGTCTCGCATCAACCGACAACTTTCTGTATCGCTACCCCTTTATTACTTGCTCTTTTCACAGCCTTTTGTTTTTTTACTGTATGATTATATCATATATTTTTTTGCTTGTCAATAGCAAAGATCAACGCTTTCCTAATATTCTGATATGACGCTTTCTTGCCTCGGTGTGTCCTGCCGCCGCGGCTTTTCTGTAATAAGTTGCCGCCTCGCGCATATTGGGAAGCTCCATACCGCTGCCCTCCTCACAGCAAAGTCCATAGCTATACGCCGCATGAGCATTGCCAAGGTCCGCAGCCTTCTTGAGCCATTTTGCCGCTTCAACGTCATTGACAGCCGCTCCTACACCGTGTCTGAGGCACCATCCGAGGCTGTACGCCGCGTTTGAATTGCCAAGCTCCGCCGCGATGCGATAGCATTTTATTGCCGCACGGTCATTCTTCTGGAGCAAGGGCTTGCCCTCATACCAGGTGTCTCCAAGCTTATTCATCGCGTCTCCGATTTCCGCGGAGGTCGGCTGGTCTGCCTGCTTTTCCGATTTGAAATAAGACTGGAGATCTCCTCCCGACGCATAAATTTTCGCTATTTCCTGCTGAGCCTCTGCCGAGCCTGTCGCCGCCGCTCCCGCAATATATTCAAACGCACGGGTATAGTCTCCCACGGACCGCGAGTGTCTTCCGCGCAGAAGCCCAAGCTTATAGGTCGCCTCAACCGACGCCGAACGCACAGCTTCTCTGTTCTCCTTGTCACGCTCGGGCATAGAGAACAGCAGTGTCTTCTGCCTTGCCATTCCAAGCGCGATCGCGCCGAGATATTTCTCTGCCGCCTTGTCAAAATTCTGCGGCATACCGAGTCCCTGCTCATAAAGCTCGCCAAGCAGAAGTGTTGCAAGGGCATGCCCCTTGTTCGACGCGCGGAACAGTAAGGATTTCACGTCATCCTCCGATCCGCCGCTTTCATATATCAGACTTGCAAGCCTGAAATTTGCCTCCGCATTTTCACAGCTTGAGGCACGCTTGTAAAGTATAGCCGCTTTTTTGTTGCTTTGAGGCACACCAAGTCCCTTTTCATAGCACATCGCAAGCGCGACCGTAGCTCTCGTATGCTCCTCCCTTGCCGCAAGGGTGTAATACTGCGACGCCATTTTGTAGTCCTGCTCGCAGCCCGAACCAAAGAAATAGCTTTCGCCGCAGAGGAATATTCCGTCTGTCGAGCCTGCCGCCGCCGCTTTCTTGAACCACTCCAGAGCCTGCGCTCTGCTTTCCTTTACGCCGAGTCCGCGCAAATAGCACACACCTATACGGATGGCAGTCTCCCGTCTGTCCGCCCCAAGCTCAAATGCCTTGTTATAGCAGAAAAACGCCTTGGAATAATTCTTGACCGTGCCAACTCCCTTGAAGGAAAAATGCGCCATTTGCAGATAGCAGTCGGCATGTCCCGCCTCTGCTCCTCTCGAATACCACTTGAATGCAGCCCAGAAGTCCCGCTGAGTACCCACCCCGTCGGAGAGGTAGTTAGCCGCGTGCCACATAGCCTGCGTGTGTCCGAGAGACGCGGCAAGCTCGAAGCTTGAAAACGCCTTTTTGAAGTCTACGTCAACCCCAATTCCACTCTCATAGCAAAGCGCGGTCTTATACGCCGCAATGGCGTTATTATGTTGCGCCGCGCGCTGAAAATATCCAAATGCCTTTTTTATATCCTTGTCGCAATCAACTCCCGACTCGTAGCAAAGTCCGAGTCTGGTCATCGCGTTGGCATCCCCAAACAAAGCCGCTCTCTCAAAAAGCTCAAGCGCCTTTTTTCTGTCGCGGGCAACGCCGTGACCGTAATAATAACAGCCTCCGAGGTTGTTCACCGCAGGCGCATACGCCCTGTCTGCCGCACGTGAATAGCAATCCACCGCGCGCTCATAATCAATGTCACATCCTATGCCGTATTCGTAGCATATTCCGAGCGAGCAAAGACATCTCATATCCCTCTGCTCCGCTCCGCGCTCAAAGCACTCGCGAGCCGCAAGAGAATTTTTCTCACAGCCTACTCCCTGGGACAGCATAAGGCCTCTGTTGTAAAGACCGTCAATATTGCCCCGAGCAGCCGCCCTGCCGTAATACTCAAAAGCCAGCGTAGGATTATAATCGTCGGTCGACGCATCGGAAAACAGACCTCCGAGCGCGATAAACGCATCTACGTTATTTCCCTTGGCGCTTCTCAAAAAGTGAGCCTTTGCCTCTCCCGCGGAGACGTCTGTGCCCAATCCGTCACGCAGGCAAAGTCCTATGTAATATTCCGCCTCGGGATAATCTCGCTTCAGTGACGCGGCTCTGCGGAAGCACTCGTATGCTTCATCGCAATCCTCCTCACAGCCCTCACCGTAAAGCTTACATTTTCCAACCTTGAAAATTCCCTCGGGGGTGTTTTGATCTGCCGCCTCGGTATATAGCTCGTATGCTTTTTTCTTGTTTTCGGGACATCCGTTACCCGAAAAATAGCAGTCTCCAAGCGCGACTATAGCACGCAGGCTTCCGTTTTCCTTTGCCCTGGTGTACCAGAACACGACCTGCTTTGAAAGCATAGGCAAAAGCTCTCCCTCAGAATATCTGTCCGCCAGATACTTTTCGGATGCCGCAACATCCCTCCACGCGTCGATAGCGTGATGAATTATATCGCCGTATATATCTCTGAGGCAGTCCGCATCACTGTATATCTCGGGAATTCTGCACAAATGCTCCACAAAAAGCAGATGAAGCATCTCTGCCGCCGAACCGCTCTTTATAACGGTAATGCCATCCTCACCCTCAAATTTTCTCGCAAAATCCGTAAATTCCTTTTTGCATATTATTATGACACGCTTTTTGCACGCCAACGCCTCGCGCACCTGATATGCCATGCTCCTGTTACCGTCGACGATATCCTGCGACTCAAATATCACCGCAATTCTCGCTCCGAGCATACTCTCATGAAGCTCGGACAGGTTATCGCCACGACCAAATGAAACGTAGGAAAATCCGTATCTTCTGAAAATCTCAAGAAAGGGCTCGTCACAGTCGGCGCCTATGTGTATATACTCTTCGCAAAGCTTATTTTCTCTGTTTTTCGTACCGACGGACATATCCGACTGTCCATCCTGCTCCGGAATTTCTTCCCGTTCATTTGCCTTTTGCTCCTTTTCTGACACGTCTGACGTGTCCAACAACTTCTCCGTCATTTCAGCCCTCCTCTCCCAAGTTAATAAAATTCACTTATTTTTTGCCGCAAAATACGTTCCGCGCGCGCAGCCCTCAAGTACGTCATACAATATCTCGGGGCGCTCTCCATTGGTTATGAACATAGGTATTCCCGCGCTCGTAACCATTTCCGCCGCGACGAGCTTTGCGCCCATTCCGCCTGTACCCGCATCAGTTCCCGCTCCGCCTGCGCAGCTCTTGTATTTCTCAATATCATCAACCCGTTCTATAAGCTTTGCGTCGGGATTGCTTCTCGGGTCGCTGTCAAAAAGTCCGTCTATGTCCGAAAGATTTATAAGCAGATCCGCTCCCGTGAGTCTTGCAACGTGCGCTGACAGAATGTCATTTCCGCCAAACTGCCCAAGCTCGTCGGTAGACACGGCATCATTCTCGTTTACTATCGGGATGCACCCCATTCTCAGCAACGTATTGAATGTATTTTGTGCGGCAATTCGCCTGTTTTCCATATCCACAACGTCACGCGTCATAAGTATCTGAGCCACAGTATGACCGTAGTCCGAGAAAAATCTGTCGTATATTTTCATAAGCTCGCTCTGTCCTATAGACGCCATCGCCTGCTTTTCCTCAAGCGAATAAGGTCTGTGTCCGAGCCCCGCCTTGGAAATTCCCGCGCTGACCGCTCCCGAGGACACGAGTATTATTTCCTTACCCGAATTTTTCAGATCGGAGAGCGTCTTTACAAGCAGCTCTATGCGGCGAAGATTCAGCCTTCCCGTGCTGTGCATGAGAGTTGATGAGCCTACCTTTATCACTATTTTTTTATTTTCAGCAAAAATACTCATAATTTTTTTCACTTTCCTAAAAAAAATTTGCAAAAGCTCTTTCAAAATTCACAATTTTGTATTATAATATAATTAAAGCAATATACCATTTTAATTATACAACAGTTAATATGGTTTTGCAAGTAAATTTTTGAAAACACGTATAAAATAAGTAATTTATAGCCGCGTATGCGGCAAGGAAGGCGGTTTGTATGAAGCAGAAGTACACAATCACTATAGCAGATATGGAGCTCAGCGTTGTTTCCGAGGCTCCCTCCGAGGATGTTGAGAAGGTCGTCGGCATACTTGACAGACGTATCCGTTCCATTCTCCTCAAGAGCCAGACCTGCTCCAAGATAGAGGCCACCTTGCTCTGCGCTCTCGATCTTTGCGGGGATAAGCTCCAGATGAAGGAAGCCCTCCAGGAGGTAATTTCAGACCTTGACGATGCCAAGGAAAGAAACGCCGTTCTTGAGGAAAAGCTCGCGCTTCTTGAGAAGAATATTGAAAAGACCGAGAAGGAATGCGCAAGACTTCAGGCAGAAAACAAGAGACTTATGTTTAACGGCTCAATGTTCAAGCACGAGCCCGCGGCAGAGAGCAAGCCCGCAGAGGAAGAGCCCGCGCCCGCGGAAAACAACGGAGCAAAGTCCAGAAGCCGTGTAGGTGAGATGTTTGATATGCTTACGTTCACAGACATCTGATAATTTTTACACTACATAAAACACGAAAACAGAAAGGCTCTCTTTTTGGAATGAAAAGTAAATCTCTTCCCGAATTGTTAAGCCCCGCAGGCTCAAAGGACGCCTTTTTTGCGGCTGTTGACGGAGGTGCCGACGCAATTTATTTGGGCGGCACCTCTTTTAATGCCCGAATAAACGCAAAAAATTTCACCCGCGAGGAGCTGTCCGACTGCGTGCGTCTCGCACACACCTACGGAGTTAAGGTATATACCACGCTTAACACCCTGCTTTTTGATAAGGAAAAGGAGGGCTTTTTGGCTTGCGCCGAGGAGATGGCGGATTGCGGCATTGACGCCTTTATCGTGGCGGATTTAGGTGCGGCAAGACTTCTATGCGCCCATATGCCCGAGATGGAGCTTCATGCGAGCACACAGATGTCCGCGCACAACGCGTCGGCAGGCATAGCCCTTCAAAAAATGGGATTCTCCCGACTCGTTCCCGCGCGAGAGCTGTCGTTTGAGGATATTAAAACACTCGTGTCGGAAAATCCCCTTGAGGTTGAAATTTTTACGCACGGCGCGCTTTGCGTATCCCACTCAGGTCAATGCCTGTTCTCCTCAATAGTCGGCGGCAGAAGCGGAAATCGCGGCCTCTGCGCTCAGCCGTGCCGTCTGCCCTACTCCTGCTCGGGCTGCTCGACAGGTAATGGCTATCCCTTATCGCTCAAGGATTTGTCCCTCGCCCCGCACGTGACGAAAATTCTCGACTCGGGCGTGCACTCGCTCAAGATCGAGGGCAGAATGAAGTCCCCCGAATACGTGCGCGGAGTCACGTCGATCTGGCGAACTCTGCTTGACGAGCAAAGAAACGCAACCCCGCAGGAAATGCAGCGTCTCGCCGACATATTCTCGCGCGGTGGCTTTACCGACGGATATTTCACGAGAAATATAAACAAAAAAATGCTGGGAGTCCGCTCGCAGTCCGACAAGGAAGCGTCCCTCACAACAGATAAATTCACCAAAATCACCCGCAAGCTACCGATACAGATGTCGGTGAGCCTGAAAGCAAATACCCCCTGCACATTGACATTGAACTATAAAAATATCACCGTCGCGGCAGAGGGAGACATTCCCATGCAGGCAATAAACGCCCCTCTTGACAAGGAAAGCATCCGCAGAAGCATCTCAAAGCTCGGAGATACCCCGTTTGTCACCGAGGACATTGTAATTTCGCTTGACGAGGGTTTGATGCTCCCGATCTCAAGACTCAACAGTCTTCGACGCGCGGCAGTTGAAAAGCTCATCTCGGCATTAACAGACAAGCATATACCCGCGCTTCAAAAAGCAGACCTGTCTTTGTCCGAAAACAATCGCAAAACTCAAAAAATCGGCAGATTTTTGTTCGCGTCACAGATAACGGACATGGCAAGGGAGTATTTTGGCAAAACATTTTTGCCGCTTGAGAGATATGATAGCCGTGCCGACGGCTTTATTATGCCTCCCGTCATATTCGACTCTGAAAAAGCGTTGATTGAAAAGCTGATAGATAAAGCGATAGAACAGGGCGCGTCCTGCGCTATGGTTGGCAATATTGGCAACATATCCCTGCTTGAAAACAAAGGACTTGAAATTTTCGGGGATTTCAGATTCAACGTCACAAACAGTCACTCCGTCGCCTTTATTGAAGATCTTGGAGTTTCAAATATAACCCTATCTCCCGAGCTGACTCTGCCCCAGATACGCGATATTCGCGGTGATGTGTCGGCAATAGTCTACGGCAGACTCCCGCTTATGACGCTTGAAAAATGTGTCATCCGCGATCTGTATGGGTGCGAGAATTGTGACAAATATATGAGCTGCCGTGAGCGCGGTGAAAACATAAAGCACATCGAGATAAAAGACCGCCGCGGATTTAATTTCCCAGTGATCCGCGAGTGGCAGCACAGAAATGTGATATATAACAGTTCGCCCACGTATATGGCGGACAAGCAGTCTGACCTTGTGAAAGCAAAAATTACAAATCAGGTATTTATGTTCACCACCGAGAGCGCACAAGAGGTTAACGACATCATAAGACGTTATAAAAACCAGCTTGCCGCTGACGGACAGATAAGAAGAATATAAAAAACAGACACTCTGCGGAGTGTCTGTTTTTTTATCAGTGAATCGCAGTTCCCTCGGGAACGGAGTCGTCAACGAATATTACCTTGCAGCCGCAAGCGTTGTTCGTCGCCGCGAGCAGCATACCGTTGCTGTTAACCCCCGTAATTCTCGTGGGAGTGAGGTTTGCGATAACAATTATCTTTTTGCCGACAAGCTCGTCAGGCTTGTAATCGTGCTTGATGCTGGACACGATAACTCTCTCGCCGATTCCGTCAAAGAGAGTGAGCTTATAGCAGGAGTGAGACTTTCTGATCTCCTGGCACTTGACTATCTTGCAAACTCTGAGATCAAGCTTGCCAAAGTCATCAGCGCTCACAAGCTCTTCCTTGATAGGCTCAACAGGATCAGGCTCGCCGTAAACTCTTTCTTCTACCTTGTTAGCCTCAGCCTCAGCCTCTGCCGCAGCGTTCTCAATGGAGGTTTCTTCCTCGGTCTTTGCATAGGAGAAGTCAAGAAGTCCAACAAATCTGTCGCTATCTATCGCATAGAGGAAAAGATAAAGTCTGGGGCCCTGCTCCTTATCTATAAGTAGCTTATATATGGTCTTGAAGAACTTGCCCTGAACGCCCTTGAGCTCCTTGGGAGAGTCCACAAGCTCGGGGTAAACCTTCTTGGGTATCGCGTAAAGCTCGGCGTTGAGGTCGTCAAGCGTGTATCCGCCTGCCGAGATGTACTCAAACAAGAGCTTGATCGCTTCCTTTTCCTTGTCGTCAAGAGTTTCCCAGACCTCGAAGTTTCTTGTCTGTCTGAGTCTGTTGACCTGCTCGGGCGCGCACTTTTCAAGCCAGAACTTTGCTCTGTCAAGTCTGTCCGCAAACTGCTCGTGCTTGTAGGGTGTTCCGATCTTTTCAAACACAGTCTCAAGCATAGGTACGTTGAAGTCAACTATAGAGCCAAGCTGAACGAGAAGTCCCATGGGAACTGTGTCAAGCGTTCTGCCCTCGATCATGCAGTTATACATGACTGACGCGTTATATTCGCTCGCATTACCCGAAATATATTCGTTATACATCTTGTCAAACTCAAAGTACTGACGCAAAATTCCGTCGTCAAAGCAGAAATCGAACGCCTTGACGGGCTCGGTCTTGGAGTAGAGCCAGAGAATGATCTCGGGCTGATAGAGCTTGAGCAGAGTCTCGGGAGTCATATTAAGTCCCGAGGACGATGACATCTTGCCTGCAACGCCCTTGATACCTATAAACTCATATCCCTGATATATAGGAGCCTCGTGGTTGTATATCTTCTTTGCGATGACCTTGGAGTTGTTGTAAGAGCCTGTGGGTGCGGAGTGATCCTTTCCGCCGGGCTCAAAGTCAACGTCCTCGTACATCCATCTCATCGCCCAGTCAACCTTCCAGCCGAGCTTGCAGTCGAAGTTATCAAGGAAGTTGAATTTGCCGTGGTGTCCGCAACGGCAGGTAAATTCTGCCTCGGTGCAGTCCTCGTTGAGCGACGTTATCTTTGTAAAGTCAGTGCGGCACTCGGGACAGAAAATGCTTACAGGGTAATAATCTGCCTTGTCCGCGTCATGCTGCGCGAGTCTTTCCTCCTCGGTCTTTGTCATATCCTTTGTCTTGAAGGAGTCAAGTATCTCAAATATCTCGCCTCTCTTTTTGAGAGCAAGAATAAGATTGTCCCTGTACTTGCCCGAGCGGTACATCTCTGCCTGATATCTGCAATCAAGCTTAATGCCAAAGGGGGCAATTCCACGGAGGAATTCGTCCTCAAAGTGCTTTGCGTAGTTTTCGTGACAGCCCCATGGGTCGGGAATGTCAACGTACGAGCAACCGATGTACTTGTCATATGTGTCGCCAACCACCGCCTGAACGTTTGCGGGGATCTTACGGCAACGGTCAAACTCGTCCCATGAAATGAGAAGGCGCGCCTTCTTGCCCTTCTTTTCAAGTGCCTTTACAACGAAAAGGCTTGTAGCTATATCTCTGAAGTTTCCGATGTGTACCGAGCCCGAGGGACTTACGCCTGCTGCACAAACGTATTCGGCTTTGTCGGGATTTTTCTTAATTATTCGTTCCGCAATTTCTTCTGACCAATGCATTCCTGTCATTCCTTTCATTTTTTGAAGTTTATATTATTTTCGGACATTCTTTCGCATTTTAATTTTACATCATATTATTGTATCACGATAAATTGGGGTTGTCAATACAAAAGTAGCTTTTTTTGATTTTCGCAGGGCGTTATTTGAGAAAAAAAGAGACATTTTTTTAGAAAAACCCGATATTTTTTGAAAAGACTGATAAATATTTTTGCATTTTTTCAAAAATAGGCTTGACAAAAATATTTTTTGTGCTATAATGTTTAAGTACGAAATCGTACGACATACAAATATGCGCCGTTAGCTCAGCTGGATAGAGTGTTTGGCTACGAACCAAAAGGTCGGGGGTTCGAATCCCTTACGGCGTGCCAAAAACAAAAGGACTTGCCTTGCGCAAGTCCTTTTGTTTTTGGTACCCCGTAAGGGTGTGAAGAACTGCCACACATAAAACCGCTTGTGGTTTTATGTGAAGGTTCTGAACTCCCTTACGGCGTGCTTTTTCTATTACTTTCTGTCAACAGTGACAGAAAGTAATCAAAGAACACCGCTTAAATGGGAAGGGTGTTCTAATTTTCCTCTCGGAAAATTTGCTCCTTCAGAGCAACGAACTACCCCCTTCCCCTTTAAGAATACCCTAACCCCTCCGCGCCGCACCTTTGGTGCAAGGCGCGCAACGAAATAATAGTTCCTACAGAAAATAATATCCGTCTTATCCACTATAAACAGCACCCAAGTAAGCGTTTGTGTGGGTGGATTTCAAAGGGCGGGAGGAATCGCAACCTCCCGCCCTTTGTGACGGTTTTTTGATACTTTTTGTCAACGCGGGCAAAAAGTATCACTATTTATGATAAAGCTTCTTAGTCTCATATACAGGCGAGCAGGTCAGGTTAAGTCCAAGCTTTCTGTAAACTCCCCTGTCAACAGACGATACAATAACAGACGTATGCGCCTCGCAACCGCGAAGCTTTGGAAGCTGCTCCATCGCAGCAGCCGCTACAGGATCCGTCGTAGCCGCTATAGCAAGCGCGATAAGTATCTCGTCCGCGTGAAGTCTCGGGTTATGATTACCGAGATTGTCGATCTTGAGCTTCTGAATAGGCTCGATTATTTCAAGCGGCAAGAGCAGATAAGAATCGTCAATTCCGCCAAGCTTTTTAAGCGCGTTAAGGAGCGCAGCGGCGGAAGATCCCATAAGCTTTGACGTCTTTCCAGTCACTATTCCATCGGGAAGCTCAATAGCCGTGGCAGGCTTGCAGGTCTCCTCGGCCTTTTTTGTGGATGCAACAACTACCTGTCTGTAGTTGCCATCAATTCCGACCTGATTCATTATAAGCTCTGCCTTGTATATCTCATCGGCATCGGCATTTCCGTTTCTCTTACGGCACAACGCGTTATAATAACGCCTTGCGATCTCCGTCTTTGACGCCTTTGCGACCACTTCCTCGTCGAAAATACAGTATCCCGCCATATTTACACCCATTTCTGTGGGCGACTTATAGGGACATTCGCCGTAGATCTTATCAAAAATCGCCTTAAGCACGGGGAAGATCTCGATATCACGGTTATAATTTACCGCCGTCTCGCCCGTTGCGGCAAGATGATAGTGGTCTATCATATTTACATCCTTAAGATCAAGCGTTGCCGCCTCGTATGCGACGTTGACAGGGTGCTTAAGCGGCAGATTCCACACAGGGAACGTCTCAAATTTCGCATAGCCCGCCTTTATTCCGCGTTTGTTGTCGTGATAAAGCTGAGACAGGCAGGTAGCCATCTTTCCGCTTCCGGGACCGGGGGCAGTCACAACGACAAGCGGCTTTGTGGTCTGTATATACTCGTTAGCTCCGTATCCCTCGTCGCTCACGATCTTTGAAATATTTGAGGGGTAGCCTTCAATCGGATAGTGCTTGTATGCGGGAACTCCAAGATTTTTAAGCCTCTTGATAAACGCATCCGCGCTGGGCTGTCCCGTGTACTGTGTCACGACCACTCCGCAGACCGAAATTCCTATATCGTTAAAGGCATCTATAAGTCTCAATGCATCAACGTCGTAAGTAATTCCAAGGTCTCCGCGGGTCTTGTTCTGCTCTATCGCGGACGCGGATACAACGATTATTGTCTCGGCGTCCTCCTTCATTTTCAGAAGCATTTTTATCTTGCTGTCGGGGCAGAAGCCCGGAAGCACTCTGGACGCATGATAGTCGTCAAAAAGCTTGCCGCCAAACTCAAGGTAGAGCTTGCCGCCAAACTCGGATATTCTCTCCATGATCTTTTCTGACTGAAGTCGCGTGTATTTGTCGCTGTCAAATCCTATGCTATGCATAATAACCCCCGCAAGATAAACAAAATAACAAATTATATTTTAATACATTTTTCCCTTTTTTTCAAGACTTAAATTGTCAAAAGGAAAAAATTCTCCGTTTGTCACAAAGTAAAGTTTTTATTTTGTTGAATATATCTATTCCCATACAGAAAACAGACGCAAAAGTATATTTTGCGTCTGTTTTCTGTATCAATGGTGGAACAGTCTCATTCCTGTGAACGCCATCGCAATTCCGTACTTGTCGCAGCACTCGATAACAACGTCATCACGGATAGAGCCGCCCGGCTCTGCTATGTACTTAACTCCCGACTTCTTTGCGCGTTCAATATTGTCGCTGAAGGGGAAGAATGCGTCCGAGCCGAGAGCAACTCCGTCAACAGTATCAAGATATGCTCTCTGCTCCTCCTTTGTAAAGGGCGCGGGCTGCTCGGTAAAGTATTTCTGCCAGTTACCGTCAGCGCAAACGTCCTCCTCGTTCTGATTTATGTAGCCGTCAATAACGTTATCCCTGTCGGGGCGTCCAAGGGTGGACTTGAAGGGCAGATCCAATACCTTGTCGCTCTGGCGGAGGAACCAGGTGTCAGCCTTGCCGCCCGCAAGTCTGGTGCAGTGAACTCTGGACTGCTGACCTGCGCCAACGCCGATAGCCTGACCGTCAACGGCAAAGCAAACCGAGTTTGACTGTGTATATTTGAGCGTGATAAGAGCTACAACAAGGTCGCGAATAGCAGACTCGGGCATATCCTTGTTGGCTGTGACCACATTTGTGAGAATATCCGCGCTTATCTTATAATTATTTCTTCCCTGCTCAAAGGTAATGCCAAAAACCTGCTTTGTCTCGACCTCGGCAGGCACGTAATCGGGGTCAATTTGAACTATGTTATAATTTCCCTTTCTTTTGCCCTTAAGTATTTCAAGCGCCTCGGGCTCATAGCCGGGAGCGATAATTCCGTCGGACACCTCGCGGGCTATCATTTTTGCGGTCGTGACGTCACAAACGTCAGACAATGCCACCCAGTCTCCAAAGGAGCACATTCTGTCCGTTCCTCTCGCTCTCGCATAAGCGCAAGCCAGGGGGGACTCGTCAAGGCCCTCAATGTCATCAACAAAGCAAGCTCTCTTAAGCTTGTCGGACAAGGGAAGTCCAACTGCAGCGGACGTGGGGCTTACGTGCTTGAAGGAAGTGACTGCGGGAAGTCCGAGAGCTTCCTTCAGCTCCTTTACAAGCTGATAAGAGTTGAAGGCATCAAGAAAATTTATGTAGCCGGGTCTGCCGTTGAGCACCTGTATAGGAAGCTCGGAGCCGTCCTGCATATAAATTTTCGCGGGCTTCTGGTTGGGGTTGCATCCGTACTTAAGTTCAAATTGGTTCATTGTTATGCCCTCCGCTTATGAGATTATTTGGAATATTTGTTTATCATTCTGTTCTCGCACTCGCCTGACTCAAGGTCGATATAGCGCGCGTAGATAGAGATCTTATTGTCTGCATCAAGATTTTCCCATATCTCAGATACAAAATCATCGATATTATCGGGGATAGAGACTCTCTCGGGCTCTCCGCAGAAGGTGGGAATGGGGTTGCCGTCATGCTGATAGGTATGTATGAAATGTCCAAGACCTGAAAGCGCAGGGTAAGAATAAGTGTATCTGTTGCAAGCGCTGCCCTCTGCGTCCGCAGACTTGAGAATACTCATTTTATAGGTAAAATCCCCCTTGCCAAGCGTTATCATTCCGCTTATTCTGGGCGTCCAGTTGGGTCCGTCGGGCTCAAAGCAACGTGTGTCAAGCGCATCCTCAAAGGATCTGCCTGCTTTGACGAAATCATATATTGTGTCCGTTTGATCGCCGTTGGTAACGATGACCTTATTCTCCCAGACCTTTACGGGTGAATAAATTATCAGGGACGGATCCTCGACCTTTGAATAATCGTAGGGATAGATAATCACCTCACCGTTTTCCTTCTCCGAGAAGACTCTGTTGCGGCTGTTTGCACTTCTTCCCATTATGAAATAAGCAAATACAGCCTTTTTCCCATCCGCTGTCTTTCCTATCATTATGCCTCTGCCGACATAAGAGTTTCCGTAAACGCAATCCCTTGCGCTGTTGATCTCATAAACGCTCATTTTTCTTTTGTAAAGCTCAGGGTGAGCCCTTGGGCTTTCGGTTCCTTTCTTTGAATGTTGCTTTTATATGGACGACGTCAGTACTCCCAAAAATTCTAATATTTTGGGAACCAATATAGTCGCCGCTATTAAAATTATAGCCAGAAGTATCAGAACTATAAATATTCCCGTAATGTTTGCTCCCTTTGCGGAAAACCTCGTCTCCGCGGCAAAAGCTTTCTCCTCGGGAATATAGTAGCGCATAACGTCAAGATCGGGCTTGAATGGCGGATATTTGAATTTAGGCTTTTTCTTCTCGCCCGCATGAGCCGCCTCAAACTCCTCTTTTTTTGCCTGCATCCGGGCAAGATATTGCTCCTCCTCGACACAAACGACACAACCCGAATAGGTGTGTCCTCTGCGCAGAGCAAATCTCACTCCTAACTTGTCGTCAAATCCAAGCTCGTAGAGATTTTTTGCAGTCTCGGGTGAGCTTGCGCCCTCTGATAAAAGCTTACGGACAAGGCCTCCGAGGTATCTTTTGTTATACACCGCCCACAAAGACGCCAGAACAACTCCCGCGGCAATAGCAAAAACAACTCTTAATATCGCGCTTGCGCCGTCCTCTCCAAAGTCGAAGCTGTCAAAAAAACCCGCTGTCAGATCCTCCTTAGCCAAAAGCGCAAAGACTTTGCCCGTCAAATCTGTTAAAATCATATTTTTTCTCCGATTTGGTAAAAATTGGAAATTATTTTTTGATCACGTCTGTTCCAACATACTTGCGGAGCACCTCGGGAACAGTAATGCTTCCGTCGGCGTTCTGGTTCTGCTCTACAAGAGCGGGAAGGATTCTCGATGTCGCAAGGCCTGAACCGTTGAGCGTGTGAACGTAGTCTATCTTTCCGTCCGCGCGGCGGTATCTGATCATACCTCTGCGCGCCTGATAGTCACGCGCGTTGGATACAGAGCTTACCTCCTTGTATCCGTTCATAGAGGGAATGTTTATTTCGATGTCATACGTTCTCGCCATGGAAGCCGAGCAGTCCTCTGCCGCGAGCTTGACCGTACGGAAGTGGAAGCCAAGTCCCTTAACGAGATTTTCTGCCTTAACAACAAGCTCCTCGAATGCCTCGTCGGACTTTTCGGGGGTCGTGTACTGGAACATTTCTACCTTATTGAACTGATGTCCGCGCACCATTCCACGCTCGTCGGAACGGTAAGAGCCCGCTTCACGTCTGAAGCAGGGAGTGTAGCTGACAAGCTTCTTGGGAAGGTCTGCCTCGGTGAGTATCTCGTTTCTGTAAAGAGAAGCGAGAGCTGCCTCTGCGGTAGGAAGCATATAGCGAACACGGTTGTCGGTGGGGTTTTCTATCTTATATACCTCGTCGGCAAATTTGGGGAACTGTCCCGCTGTCACGCCGCACTCATATTCAAGCATGTGGGGGGGCAGGATGAGCTCGTAACCGTCGGAGAGGTGAGTATCGATAAAATAGTTGAGAAGTGCCCACTCAAGACGGGAGCCCATGCCGCGATAGATCCAGAAGCCCGATCCGGAGAGCTTTGTTCCACGCTCGTAGTCGATAAGACCGAGGTCTGTACAGAGATCCACGTGGTTCTTAGGCTCAAAATCAAACTTGTGAGGCTCGCCGAAGTAACGGAGAGGCTCATTGTTTTCCTTACCTCCTGCCTTGAGGTCGCGGTCGGGAAGGTTGGGAAGTCCGAGCATGAGCGAGTGAAGCTCTGCCTCAACTCCCTTGAGTATCTCGTCATTCTCCTTCGCCTTTGCGGACAATGCCTTTGACTGCGCAAATATCTCGGAGGGGTCCTTTCCCTCTTTTTTATATTGGGGTATCATTTTGGTGAGCTTGTTCTGCTCTGCCTTGCAGCCCTCAGTCTCAACGATAAGCGCGCGGCGGCGAGCGTCAAGCTCAAGTATTTTTGCAATTTCTTCTGCCGCATCCTTGCCCTTTGTAGCAAGACGGGCAACAACCTCGTCGGGATTCGATTTTATATAGTTTATATCCAACATAGCTTTATTTCCTTTGTAATATATAGATTTTCTTATTTTTCGGAGAAGAATTTGTCTCCGCAGACAAGTGTGAGAAGCTCCGCGAGATCGTCGTCGGAGTCGTATGTGAACTCAACAGTCTTTTTCTTTGAGGAGTTGATCTTTACCTTTCTGCCGAGCGCTTCCATGGCTCTGACCTCAAGGGATCTCATGTATACACGTCTCTGCGCGTCAGGCTTTACTACCTCTGTTATATCCTTATCCTTCGCTTCAAGAACCTTCTTTACAAGCTTTTCGGTCTCTCTTACCGAACATCCGTTCTCTATGACTTTTTCCGACATAGTAATCATCTGCTCGTCAGTCTCAAGTCCAAGAATAACCTTGGCGTGTCCGAGAGAAAGCTTATCGTCTCTTACAAGCTCAAGAACCTCGTCGGGAAGATCAAGCAATCTGAGCATATTCGCAATAGATGAACGACTCTTTCCAACCTCTCTGGATACCTGCTCCTGTGTGAGATTGAATCTGTCTATAAGTGCGCTGTATGCAAGCGCTTCCTCTACCGCATTGAGGTTTTCTCTCTGTACGTTCTCAACCAGAGAGATCTGCGCGATCTTGAGGTCGTTTCCATCAACTATTACTACGGGGATTTCCGTCAAAGCCGCCATTTTTGCCGCTCTCCAACGTCTTTCACCCGCAATGATCTCATAAGTTCCGGGAAATGCGTGGTTTTCTCTGACGATAATAGGCTGAAGTACGCCGTGGATCGCGATAGAGTCCGCAAGCAACTGCAAATTCTCCTCGTCAAACGTCTTTCTGGGCTGATCCTTTCTCGGTTCAATGTCCGAAATTCTCAATGTCTTTATTGAATCCTTTTTCTCCTCGATAAAATTGTCATCCAAAATGGAGTAAAAGTCTCTTCCAAGTCCTCCGCGTGCCATTGCAATTCCTCCTTATTATATTCTTGTCGCAAGCTCTTTGGCAACCGCTAAATATTCGACTGCACCCTTGCAGCGCTTGTCGTGGTAGTAGACGGGCATTCCAAAGCTGGGTGCCTCGGAAACCCTTACGCCACGGGAAATATTCGTGGAAAAGAGCTTGTCCTTATAGTGCTTTCTGAGCTCGTTTATAACCTGAAGCGAAAGCAAAAGTCTTCCGTTATACATAGTAACAAGTATTCCCGTTATATTGATATTGGGATTGAAATTCTGCTTTACCTTGGATATGGTCATAGCGAGCTGCGAAAGTCCTTCGAGCGCGAAAAATTCGCACTGCATGGGGATTACAACTCCGTCACTTGCAACAAGCGCGTTGACCGTAAGCAAGCTCAGTGAGGGCGGACAGTCAATAATTATGTAATCATACTCGTCCTTGATGGGCGCCAAAGCGTTTTTGATGACGCTTTCGGTGTTTCCATCCTCGGAATAAAGGTTGTATTCCGCACCTGCGAGAGCGATGTTTGCGGGGATTACATCAAGATTTGTATATGCGGTGGTCAAGATCGCATCCTTTGCGGACACACTGCCATAAAGCACGTCGTTGATAGATGCCTTAAGGGATCTCTTGGATATACCGACGCCACTCGTCGCGTTACCTTGAGGATCAAGGTCTATAAGAAGTGTTTTGTGTCCCAAAATGCCAAGAGATGCCGCAATGTTAACAGCGGACGTTGTTTTTCCGACGCCGCCTTTTTGGTTAGATAATGAAATTATTTTTCCCAATTTTGTGTTCTCCTAATCAAATTTTTGTATTTTGTTGTCCAATTAAAATCATTATACTACATTTTTTGTATTTTTGCAAGTGAGTTTCGCAAAGTTTTTGCACATTTTACGGACTTTTTACACGGATTTGGCGTTCAGACGGTGTTCCACGTGGAACATTACATATCAGTGTAGAGAATCCGACCATCTCCACCTAATAATAGTGTTCCACGTGGAACAAATCACAAGGGGGGGTGCCGTCCTCACAAACCTTAGGGGGTACCCTCGCAAATAATCATAGCGGGTGTCACCCATAAAGCGGGAGGGGGTGTTCCACGTGGAACACATCGCAGGGCACCGTTCCTCTGACACGGTACAGTGTTCCACGTGGAACAAAAATCAGCCGCAAGCCTTGGCAAAGCAGCCCATCAGGGCGCCTTACCGGACTTACGACTGATTTTTATTATATTTGTTGAATTTATAGCGGCTTTTTGAGTATTTGCGAGTACATTCTGGGGTATTTTAGGTCAGTTGGGACATTTTTCTTTATCTCAAATATACACCTCTCAAGACTTTCGCCGTCGCTTGTAAGCTTGTATCCATTTGATTTGCTAAGCACAGCGCCAAGTGTCCTGATGCCGTTTTTCGCCTCGCTTATCTCCTCTTGTGCCTTGCTTGCCTTCAGAGGAACAAAGCCGCCGCCGACCTTAACAAGAGGAATGCAAAGCTCACAAAGGATGTTGAGCCTTGCGACTGCGCGGCTTGTAGCAAAATCAAAGCTCTCTCGGTTGTCCTGCGCAAACTCCTCGGCTCTCGCCGCAACTGTTTTTATGTTGTAAATATCGAGACTTTTTGCGCAATTTGAAATAAACACGGTCTTTTTTGCCGTGCTGTCGAGCGCCGTGATCTCAAGATCCGGGCGCAATATTGCAAGCACAAGCGAGGGGAATCCCGCGCCACAGCCGACGTCTATAACCGTCTTGCCTTGAGGAATGTAGTCGCAAAGCTTTGCGGAATCCGCAAAATGCTTGAAAATTATGCCTTTCATATCGGTTATCGCAGTGAGATTCATTTGCTTGTTCGTTTCTATAAGCATGTTTGCGTAGCCGTAAAGCTTTTCAGACTTGCTCTCATCCAGAAGGTGAGCAAGTGAATTTTCCTTAAAGCAGCCATACAAAAGCTCATTAAATTGACAAAATTCCATTATGCAACCTCACTTTACGCTTAAATATATAAGAAGAACGGATATATCCGCGGGATTAACACCGCTTATAGCAGACGCTTGTCCTATAGTCAAGGGCTTCACGGCATTGAGCTTTTGAGCCGCCTCTGTGCGCAGGCCCTTGATTGAGAGGTAATCTATGTCGGGTGAAAGCTGTTTTTTGTCAAGCTTTGCGCGCTTTTCCACCTCTGAGAGCTGTCTTTTTTCATATCCGGCATATTTTATATCGGTTGATGCGGTTAAAGCGACCGAATAATCAAGCTCAGGGCGGGATTCATCGAGCTCGGCTATCTGCCAATAATCGAAGTCCGGTCTGCGGATAAGGTCCGCAAGCGAGACTCCCGATTTTGCGGCATCTTTTCCGTGCTTTTCAAGAAAAAGGCTCGCTTTTTCTTTAGAAATATGGGTTTTCTCAAGCCTTTCCTTTTCAGCTCTTATCTGTTCTTTCCTTTGTACAAACCTTGAATATTGCTCATCCGAGACAAGACCTACGGCTCTGCCGATGGGCGTAAGACGGATATCCGAATTATCCTGTCGCAAAAGCAGTCTGTATTCCGAACGGGAAGTCATCATTCTGTACGGTTCGTTTGTGCCCTTGGTAGTAAGGTCGTCTATAAGCGTTCCTATATAACTTTCACTGCGGTCAAGTATCATTGGAGGCTGATTTTTGAGCTTAAGAGCGGCATTCACTCCCGCTACGAGTCCTTGCGCCGCCGCCTCCTCATAGCCTGACGTTCCGTTGAACTGTCCCGCGCCGTAAAGTCCCGAAATTCCCTTGAATTCAAGGGTGGGATGCAGCTGTCTGGGGTCGGCGCAGTCATACTCGATAGCATACGCATACCTCATTATTTCCGCGTTTTCAAAGCCGTCAAGAGTGCGAAGCATCGCTCGCTGAACGTCGGTAGGCAAAGACGTTGAAAATCCTTGGATATACATTTCCTCGTCATTGTCTCCCATGGGCTCAACAAAAAGCTGGTGGCGTTCTTTGTCCGCAAATCGCACGAGTTTATCCTCAATTGACGGGCAATATCTGGGTCCTGTGCCGTGGATCTGTCCCGAATAAAGAGCCGAGCGATGTATATTTTCCCTTATAGTACGGTGAGTTTCGGAGTTTGTATAGACTATATGGCAAGGAATCTGCTCTCTGTCCGAGAGATATTCCTTTGGATTTGTTCTCCACGAGTATGGCATGGCGATTTCTTCGCCTTCTTGAACCTCAAGAACCGAAAAATCAATAGTTGAGCGTTTGACTCTCACAGGAGTTCCCGTCTTAAAGCGCACGATTCTGACTCCCGCGTCCGCAAGTGAGCTTGAAAGCCCACGCGAAGGGAGTAGAGCATCGGGCCCGGATGGGTAGTTGACGTCACCCACGAAAACTGCGGACTCAAGGTATGTTCCCGCGGCAATTATTACCGCCTCGCACTCCCAGACCTCGCCGAGATGTGTCTTTACGCCAATTATTTTCTTTGAATAAGCTCCCTCGCAGTCAACAGTGAGGATTTCTCTTATTTCCGCTTGAATGAGCCGCAAATTCTCAGTGTTTTCAAGGGTTTGCTTCATTATTTTCTGATATTTTCTTCTGTCCGCCTGCACCCTTTTTGAATGGACCGCCGCGCCTTTTCCAAGATTTAATGTTCGGGATTGCAGGGTAACATTATCCGCCGCATATCCCATCTCTCCTCCAAGCGCGTCTATTTCATACACAAGATGCCCTTTTGCGCTTCCGCCGATCGACGGATTACAGGGCAGATTGGCAAGGCTGTCCAGCGACATTGTGAAAATTATCGTATCTATTCCCATTCTTGCACTCGCCAGCGCTGCCTCGATTCCCGCGTGACCCGCGCCAACGACTACAATTTTTGTTTTCAATTCCATTGAATTGTCCTTTCTTTGGCACAGGGGTAATCGCCCCCGCACTTTTCAACAGCTTTTTTCTTAAAACGCTGCGCAAAAACCTTTTAATATAATAAAAAAGTAATGAATTTTTGCAGTAATAATATAGTTGTTGGGAGTGTTTTTGAAGGGGGCGCGGGGGAAAGCTTTTTCCAAAAAGTTTCCCCCGCGTATCCTTTCATAACTCTCTCACGCCTCAACCTTGTTGAGATATGCCTCCTGCTCGGGTGTGAGCGTATCTATTCCAAAGCCGAGTGTTTCAAGCTTCATTTTCGCCACCGATTTGTCTATCTCGACAGGCACGGAATAAAGCTTTTTCTCAAACTTTCCCTTATTTTTTGCGAGATATTCAAGTGAACGAGCCTGGATCGCAAAGCTCATATCCATAATTTCGGCGGGGTGGCCGTTGCCTGCGGCAAGATTTACAAGTCTGCCTTCTGCGAGAAGATTGATGATACGTCCGTCGGGCAGATAGTAGCCGTCAATGTTGGGCTTGCGGCGAACTACCTTTTCAGCCATTTCCGCGAGCTGCTTTTTGTTTATCTCAACATCAAAATGTCCGCTGTTGGAAAGCAGGACACCGTCCTTCATGACCTCAAAATGCTCTCTTGTCAGAACGTCCGCGCAGCCTGTCAGAGTTACGAAAAGATCACCTATTTTTGCCGCCTCGCTCATAGGCATAACTCTGAAGCCGTCCATGACCGCCTCAATAGCCTTGACGGGATCAATTTCAGTGACTACGACAACCGCGCCCATGCCCTTTGCTCTCATCGCCATACCCTTGCCGCACCAGCCGTAGCCTGCGATAACAACGGTTTTTCCGGCAATTATAAGGTTTGTTGAGTTCATTATACCGTCAAGAGTGGACTGTCCTGTGCCATAGCGATTATCGAACAAATGTTTGCAATCGGCGTCATTCACGTCTATCATTGTGTAGTCAAGCAGACCTGCCGCCTCGCGAGCGCGGAGTCTGTGAATACCCGTGGTCGTCTCCTCGCATCCTCCGATAAGGTTGATACCGAGATCACGGCATTCGCCGTGGAGCAAGCCTATAAAGTCTCCGCCGTCATCGATAATGAGATCGGGCTTTGCAGAAAGGGTTGCCTTGAGATCCGCTACGTACTGCTCGTCGCTTGCGCCGTGGTGCGCATTGACCTCGAAGCCCTCGGACGCGAGCGCCGCCGCAACGTCGTCCTGTGTGGAAAGCGGATTACAGCCCGTGACGTAGACTGTCGCACCTCCCGCGCGGAGGACCTTTGCGAGATTTGCGGTCTTTGCTTCAAGATGTATTGACATAGAAATGGTCATGCCGGCAAAGGGCTTTGTCTGCTCAAATTCCTTTTCAATGGCAGTGAGAAGGGGCATGTACGAGCGTACCCAGTTGATCTTGTCCTTGCCAGAGGGGGCAAGGGAAATGTTATTTATGCTGCTCATGATTTTTTCCGCAGAAAGTGTTGTGATATCTCTCCGCGCCTTTCGTTGTTTTTTGTCTTTCCAAGAGAACAAATGTTCTTTTGGCACATATTTCTCCAATTATAATTTTAGCAGATATTTTTCATCAAGTCAAGACTTTGTCGGGAGAGGAATAACATTTTTCCGCCTTCGTATTCAAAAATCATTATTTTTTTACAAAAATTCACGCAAAAATCATAAAACCTTGAGACTCGGGCGGTGTATGTTCATTATGGGTTTACAAATTAAATATATAATATATAATGTTGAATTATTGGCATTTGACAGATTTTTATAGATTTTGAGAAAATGGAGAACCACAATGATCAGTATCCGCCATCTTACGAAAAATTACGGCTCAAATTGCGCCGTGGACGACATCAGCTTTGAAATACAGTCGGGCGAGACGGTAGGCTTCCTCGGCCCAAACGGCGCGGGAAAGAGTACCACTATGAATATCCTCACAGGATATCTTTCAGCAGACGCGGGACGCGTGTCCGTGGCGGGAATAGACATAGTCGGGGATCCTCTCGGGGCAAAAAAGCACATAGGATATCTGCCCGAGCAGCCTCCTTTGTATCTTGATATGACGGTTGACGAATATCTCAAATTCAGCTATGAGCTCAAGGGCTGCACTCTCCCGAGAAAGCCGCACCTTGACGAGATATGCGAGGTCGTAAAGATAAGTGACGTCAGACGCAGACTTATCAAAAATCTCTCCAAGGGATACAGACAGAGAGTTGGTATTGCGCAGGCACTTATCGGCAATCCCGAGGTCATTATTTTCGACGAGCCTACCGTCGGCGTTGACCCCAAGCAGGTCATCGAGATCCGTAACCTTATCCGCACCCTCGGCAAGGAGCATACGGTTATAGTCAGCACCCACATTCTCTCCGAGGTTCAGGCAACCTGCAACCGCATAATCATAATAAATCGCGGTAAGATAATCGCCAATGAAAAGA
>JAZQKI010000032.1:0-21552 GCA_045542075.1 Eubacteriales bacterium | reverse complement strand
CCTTGGCTCACAGAACGACATGGCTACGATCCGACTTTGTAATGAGAAGCATCACACATAAATCCGTTAGCGGATTTATGTAAGGGTTCGAATCCATCTGTCTCCACCAAAAAGAAACCATAATATTGATACGAAAAATATCGGTATTATGGCTTTTTTATTATCCAAATTCGGGTTGTTTTGCACTTTTTCATAGGTTATATAGCAAAAATGCAGGCTTGCCGGGATAATTTTCATCCTTGCAAGCCTTTTTGTTTTTATTTGTAAAATGTAAATCGTTTATTTTATACCCCTTTCGTTCAATTTATGGGGTATCGTTCAATTATTGAATTACCGAAGAAACTCCTTGATTTTAGTTATATATTATGCTATAATAAACTCATAGATAAATAAAAATTTGTAAGTGAGATAAATGGAGGCTCTTATGGGGAAAATAAAAGGCTCTCTCTTGCTTTTTTTGACAATGCCGAAAATAGGGTTATTCACCTTTGGTGGTGGATATGCCATGATCGCTCTGCTTGAAAATGAATTCGTAGAAAAAAAGAAATGGCTTGAAAAAGATGAATTTTTGGATGTTACGGCGATTGCCGAATCTACGCCCGGTCCTATTGCTATCAATGCAGCAACTTACATGGGATACAAAAATGCCGGGATTATCGGCTCAATTATTGCTACGCTTGGTATTTGTATTCCGTCTTTTGTTATTATCTATGCTATATCGCTGTTCTTTGATGCCTTTCTTTCGTTGACATTGGTTGAATATGCTTTCAAGGGTATTCAGATATGTGTGGTGTATCTGATCATTACAGCAGGACTGAAGATGCTGAAGCAGATGAAGAAAACCACATTTAACATGATCATTATCTCAATAACACTTATCTGTATGGTCATGTTTTCGTTGTTCGCGGTGAAGTTTTCAACGATATTTTACATATTGATCAGTGGAATCTGCGGCGTAGTTGTATATCTCCTCGGCAAGATCAGGAAGGAGAAAAAACATGATCTATCTTGAATTGTTCTTAACCTTCCTTCAGATCGGTGCATTCTCCTTTGGCGGCGGATACGGAATGATTTCGCTGATACGAGAAAAAGTTTTGATGTACGGTTGGCTTACCGAGGAAGAAATGCTCAATATGATTGCCGTAGCAGAATCTACCCCAGGACCGATAGCAGTTAATATGGCAACATTCGTTGGCTCGTCACAAGGCGGTTTCCTCGGCGCACTCCTCGCTACACTTGGCGTGGTATTGCCGTCATTTATTATCATTCTCATAATTGCAGCCCTGATACGCAACTTTATGAAATATGCGGGAGTAAAAGCGTTTCTCTGCGGTATCCGTCCGTGTGTTGTTGGATTGATACTCGCAACGGCTATCACAATGTTTATGAGTACTGCAATCGGGTTCGGTGGCATAGGAGATACACTTGCCATTGATTTTAAGGGCATTATCATATTTGCCATATTGATATTGATCAGCATCGTAGCGAAGCTTACATTCAAGAAAAAACCAACTCCGATACTGATGATCATCATATCGGCGGGGCTCGGAATGCTGATGTATTCATTATAAAAGTCTTGATAAACAAATTCCAATTTATAAAATTAAAATAGGTGCAAATCCTTATAGGTAAATGCACCTATACTGCTAAAATTTGCACCCACCTAAAAATGGTATCAAAATTTTAGATTACTCACACAAAAAACAGGACACCCAAGCGGTGTCCTGTCTTTTTGCATTATATATAATTTAACTGTATATTGAAAGCTTTTTTAATATTTTAATGTAAATATAGCAATATTTGTCTTTTTTATCCCCTTAATTCGTCTTGATTTTTAGCATTTTTTGTCTTATAATAAAATTAGCAGGTGTAAAACTCTCTTACAATCCAAAGGATACACCAAATAATCACATGCGGAGGCTAATATGAAGATTGGTATTCTCACTCTTTTATGGGACAACATTGACGCAGATTTTGAAAGAAAAAAGTCACTTGGCTTTGACAACTGCCAGCTTGTGTGCTGGGATCACAGCATAATGACTGACGAAATGGCAGCTAAAGTAAACGCAGCCAAAGAAAAGCACGGTATGGAGATCACCGCATTCTGGTGCGGCTGGTCGGGCCCTGCGGCTTGGAACTTTACCGAAGGTCCTCAGACTCTCGGAATAGTTCCCCCCGAGTATCGCGAGATGCGTATTGCCGAGCTTAAGCACGGCGCGGATTTTGCGACAAAGATAGGCGTTAAGAACGTAATAACCCACGCTGGCTTTATTCCCGAGAACCCCTCCACCCCCGAATATCGCGGAGTAGTTGAGGCGGCTCGTGAGATCGCCGTTTACTTTAAGAAAACAGGACACAATTTCCTTTTCGAGACAGGTCAGGAAACTCCCGTCACACTTCGCCGTCTTATTGAGGACGTTGGCACGGGCAACCTCGGTATAAACCTTGACCCTGCAAACCTTATCCTTTACGGCAAGGCAAACCCCGTTGACGCGCTTGACGTTTTCGGCGAGTACGTTATGGGCGTTCACGCAAAGGACGGCTGCTATCCTACAACGGGCAGCAATCTCGGCTGCGAGACAAGAATCGGCGACGGTAAGGTAAACTTCCCCGTATTCATCAAGCGTCTGCACGAGATAGGCTATGACGGTTCCCTCTCCATCGAGCGTGAGATCGAGGGTGAGCAGCAGATGATAGACGTTATGGATTCCGTAAAATTGCTCAACGAAATAATAGGAGGACTTGAGGCATGAGAGTAGCAATAGTTGGCGTAGGCGGAATGGGCTATACCCATTTTAACATTCACAAGAATATGCAGGACACAACACTCGTTGCGGCTTGTGACCTTTTGCTTGACAGAGTAAGATCCAAGGCTGACTGCACGGGTGTCAACCTTTACGACGACTTTTACAAGATGCTTGAGGTTGAAAAGCCCGACATCGTTGACGTTTCCACCCCCACTTATCTTCACAAGGAGCATGCTATCGCCGCTATGAGAGCGGGCGCGCACGTTATCTGCGAAAAGCCCATGGCTTTGACACGCGAGGATGCTGACGAGATAATTGCGGTAGCAAAGGAAACCGGCAAGGTATTTATGGCGGCTCACGTTCTCAGATTCATGGGCCCCTATGCTTACCTTCAGGACGTAGTTAAGAGCGGTAAGTACGGCAAGCCCTTAAAGATCCGTATGAGCCGTATGAGCGGAACTCCTATCTGGAGCTTTGAGAACTGGATGCTTGACAAGGAAAAGAGCGGACACGTGGTTCTCGACCTTATGATCCACGATATCGACCTTACGCAGTATATGTTCGGTATGCCCCGCGACATAGTCGGCACGGTTTACGAGATGAATAACATCACAAACTATGCTTCTATTAACTACATTTACGACGGCTTCTCGGTTGCATTCGAGGGCGGCTGGTTCAAGACTGATATTCCCTTTGAGTCCGACTTCTTCGCAATCTTTGAGGGCGGCTACGTAAAGCTCTGCAACGGCGTGCTTGTTGACAACGGCGAGGTAGTTGACCTTGATAAGAGCGAGGTAATTGAGGACACGGGAATCAACATCTCCAGCGTTGACGGATACTCGCAGGAAATTCGTCACTTTATCGACTGCATAAAGAGCGGCGAGGCTCCCCTTGTCACTCCCGAATCCTCTGCTCAGAGCGTTGAGCTTGTTAAGAGAACGCTTGACGCGCTCACAAAAATATGAAAAATACTGTAATTTTCAAGAATCTGCTGATTGGCGGAGAGCTTACCGATATTGAATGTGTTGACGGAAAAATCACGCATATCGGCAAGACTGACACCGACGGCATAGATATGGGCGGCAAGAGAGCCTATGCGGGACTATTTGACATTCACACCCACGGCATAGGCGGTCTTGACACTATGGACGGCGAGATTGAAAAGCTCTCCGAGCTTTATGCCTCGGTGGGTACTACGTCCTTCTGCCCCACCACGATGACCGCTCCCATGGTCGACATCAAGGCTCTGCTTTCGGGCGAGTATGAAAGTCACGGCGCGAAAATTCGCGGCTTTCACCTTGAAGGACCGTATATAAATGAGAAGTTCTCGGGCGCGCAGAATAAGGAGTTTATTTGCAACCCGACGGACGAGCTTGAGGGATTTGATAACGTCAGTCTTGTGACTGTCGCTCCCGAGCTTGAGGGCGCGTTGGATTATATAAAGTCCTCAAAAGCAAAGATATGCGTAGGACATACCGCGGCAGATTACAACACCGTTTGTCAGGCGGCGGACGCAGGCGCTATATGCGTGTCGCACACCTTCAACGCTATGCCCCCGCTTCACCACCGCGAGCCGTCTGTTATCGGCGCGGCGTTTGACAAGAATATGTACGCACAGGTCATCTGCGACGGAATACATATTCACCCTGCGGCTATACGAATTCTATATTCCCTTTTCGGCGCGGACAGAATGATACTTATCAGTGACTCTATGCGCGCGTGCGGACTTCCCGACGGCGAATACGAGCTTGGAGGATACAGAATTTCCGTTAAAGACAAGATTGCGAGAA
This sequence comes from Eubacteriales bacterium, assembly GCA_045542075.1. Classification (GTDB taxonomy): domain Bacteria; phylum Bacillota; class Clostridia; order Oscillospirales; family CAG-272; genus SVTX01. Next base: position 17,015 of record JAZQKI010000032.1, on the reverse strand, counting down.
CCGAGACAGGTGCTTTAGCAGGCTCAACGTCAACGCTTCTTGACTGCGTTAAGAAAGCTATTGAGTTTGGTATTTGCGAGGCAGACGCGTTTAAGATGGCGTCCGAGACACCCGCGAAAATGCTTGGACTTAACTGCGGCAGGCTTGAGGTCGGTTATGATTGCGACTTTATTGTGCTTGACGATAATCTGGAGCTTTCGAGTGTCGTTGTTGGCGGTAAAATAGTTAAATAAAACATAAAAGCAGATAGCTCATTTGGCTATCTGCTTTCTCTTTGTAGGGGTCGACGTCCTCGACAACCCGTTTATGATCAATTACCGATTATTTCGGGAGGAGCAAGTTCTCATCTGCAAGCAAATCCCCTGGCCGCAGCACCTCCCCTACGGGTAATCGAATAACAATTTAATTCACGGAGATTTGATTATCTCATCGTAGGGGACGGCACCTTGACGTCCCGTTTGTGAGCGATAATCGATTGTTTTCGGCGGGAGCAAGCCCCCGCCCTACGGGTAATCGGTTTACAATTATCGCTATTATTACACCCTACTGATCTGGCAAACTATCTCCGTCACAAGTGCCTTGAACTGCTTTGCAACTCTGTCCGCTGTTTCCTGAACCTCGGCGTGATTCAGCTTCTGGTCAAGCACGCCTGCCGCCATATTGGTAATGCAGGACACGCCGCATACCTCAACGCCCATATGTCTTACCGCAATAGCCTCGCAAGCTGTACTCATTCCTACCGCGTCAGCGCCGAGAGTACGGCACATTCTTATCTCCGCGGGAGACTCGTAGCTGGGGCCTGTGAGCTGAAGATATACACCCTCGCGGAGAGTGATACCGCACTTATCTGCCGCATCTCTTATGCAAGCGCGCAGTCTCTTGCTGTATATCTCGCTCATATCGGGGAATCTTACGCCAAGCTCCGCTATATTCTTGCCGAGAAGCGGATTGGGAACGAATGTCGCGATATGGTCGGTTATCATCATAAGGTCGCCTGCCGAGTAGCTTGTGTTCACACCGCCTGCGGCATTGGTGAGTATAAGCTTCTTGATGCCGAGCATTCCCATAATTCTTGTGGGAAGCACAACGTCGGTCATAGCATATCCCTCATAATAGTGAACTCTTCCCTGCATAATAACCACGGGTGTGCCGCAGATATATCCAAAGACGAAGCGTCCCTTATGTCCCTCAACCGTGGACTGAGGAAAGCCCTCTATCTCGTTGTAGCCTATGGTGGATACTATTTCTATCTCGTCGGCATATCCGCCGAGTCCCGAGCCGAGAATAATACCTATTTCGGGCACAAAATCAGTTTTTTCTCTTATGCTGTTGTAGCACGTCAAAAGCTTGTTATACATTATACGTCCTCCGTATTTTTATTTTCTGATATCATTATACCATATAATTCAAATTTTTTCAACACCTGATATAATTTCTTTTTTTCGTGTGTCAGAAGCAAAAAAATTGAGAAAAATATTATAACAAGTCAAAAAATTTTTCTTTAAGCTATTTACAAACGAAAATTTTTTTGATATAATACTTGTGTTAAAATTTTAGAATACCCGAATTATGTTTTTCGGGCAAAGGAGTGTTGATTTATGAGTCGTATGGTCGGAACAGTATCCCGTGGTGTTCGCGCGCCCATCATCCGAAACGGTGACGATATCGTTGAGATAGTCACATCGTCGGTGCTTGAGGCTGCTGCTGATGCAGGATTTGAAATTCAGGACCGTGACATTGTCGCTATGACAGAGGCTGTCGTTGCGCGTGCGCAGGGTAACTACGCGTCCGTGGGCGACATTGCGGATGATATCCGCGCAAAATTCGGCGGTGAAACAGTGGGCGTTATCTTCCCCATTCTCAGCCGCAACAGATTCGCTATATGCCTTCGCGGTATAGCTATGGGAGCAAAAAAGGTTGTTCTTATGCTTTCCTTCCCCTCCGACGAGGTTGGAAACCACCTTATCAGCCTTGACGCGCTTGACGAGAAGGGTATCGACCCTTATCGCGACGTCCTTGATCTTAAGAAATACCGTGAGCTTTTCGGCTATGAAAAGCACAGATTCACGGGTGTTGACTACGTTGAATATTATGAGTCTATCATCACCGAGGCAGGCGCTGAGTGTGAGATTATATTCGCTAACGACCCCAGAGCAGTTCTTCCCTACACAAAGAACGTGCTTACCTGCGACATTCACACACGCGCTCGCTCAAAGAGACTTCTCAAGGCTGCTGGCGCTGAGATAGTTTACGGTCTTGATGAAATACTCAACACCTCCGTAAACGGCAGCGGCTACAACGAGCATTACGGTCTTCTCGGCTCCAATAAGGCAACCGAGGACACAGTCAAGCTCTTCCCCAGAGAGTGCCAGCCCGTAGTTGACGCTATCCAGAAGAAGCTCTATGACAAGACGGGTAAGACCGTTGAGGTCATGGTTTACGGTGACGGCGCATTCAAGGATCCCATCGGAAAGATCTGGGAGCTTGCTGACCCGGTAGTTTCTCCCGCATACACAAAGGGTCTTGAGGGTACACCCAACGAGCTTAAGCTCAAGTACCTCGCGGACAACGATTTTGCTGACCTTTCGGGCGATGCCTTGAAGGAAGCTATCAAGGAAAAGATAGTTCAGAAGGATGCTGACCTTGTAGGTCAGATGGCTTCCGAGGGAACCACTCCCCGCCGTCTTACCGACCTTATCGGTTCGCTCTGCGACCTTACCTCCGGCTCGGGCGACAAGGGTACTCCTATCGTTTATATTCAGGGTTATTTCGATAACTATACAACAGAATAATATGTGTTATTCAACCGAGTGTCCGTTGGGGCACTCGGTTTTTTTATATTGTAAAAAATCATATATTTGTTCTTGACAATCACTTGACCGTGTGGTATACTGTTAATAAGAGGATATTTTCAAACCTGACTTTTATCGAAAGGGCTGATTTAATGAGAAACCATATACCCATAAAAGAAAAAATAAACAGAAGGCTCGCTCTTCGGGCACTTCTCTGTCTGGCTGCGGGACTTATTATCTTTACGGTTGGATATTTTACGACTCTGATATACCCCAACAAAACAGGCTATGCTGTCTCGGTCTATATGTTCTGCTCTGCTGTGTTTGCGTTATGTGTTTACCTGATTAAATTCTTTCAACTTTTATTTGAAAAAAGCTATGATGGAGAAATTGTATCAAAAGAGCTTCGGAACGGATTTTACGTTCCTCACGCGGTTGCAACAAAATATATGGTACCTACCGTATATATGGATCTCGATGTTAAAAAACCCGATGGCTCAATAGAAACTGTCACATACAACTGTAAATTTATCGCAACCTCCTGCTACAACGTAGGAAACAAGGTAAAATATCTGAAGGGCACGAAATATTTACTTGTGACCGATGATAACGCTCCCATTATATGTCCCCTATGCGCTGCGACTCTCAGCACCCCCGAATGCAGCAGATGTGAAATAACATTTGCCGATTATAAGAGAAAATTTTTGAGATAATAAATACAAAAAGAGCCGAGGGCTTTCGCCTTCGGCTCTTATTTCTTTTAATTATTCAGCGTCAACAGCTTCCTCAACTGCTTCTTCCTCAGGCATAGCCTCAGCTGCTGCCTTAGCTTCCTCAAGAAGTGCTCTGATGGAAAGGCTTACCTTCTGCTTCTCTGTGTCGATCTCTGTGATCTTTGCGTCAACAACCTGACCGATCTCAAGCACGTCTGCGGGCTTTGCGATCTTTGTCATGGAGATCTGAGAGATGTGGATAAGACCGTCTACACCGTCAACGATCTCAGCAAATGCTCCGAAGGGCATCATGCTTACGATCTTAACCTGAGCAATATCACCAACTGCGAAGTTTGTGGTGAATATGTACCAGGGGTTTGTCTCCTCGGTCTTGTAGCCGAGAGAAATTCTCTTCTTCTCTGCGTCGAAGGACTTAACGAATACTGTGATCTCGTCGCCAACAGATACTACGTCAGAGGGCTTAACTCTCTTCCAGGAAAGCTCTGTTGCGTGAACCATACCGTCAACTCCGCCAAGGTCAACGAATGCACCGTATGCGGTGAGGCTCTTAACCTTACCTGTGTACTGCTTGCCTTCCTCGATGGATGCCCAGAAAGCTGCGTCTGCCGCTCTCTTCTCCTCACGGAGAACTACGCGGATAGAGCCCTTAGCCTTCTTCTCATAGTTGCGAACCTCAGTAAGCTTGAATCTTACTGTCTGGCCCTTCATAACTGAAAGGTCAGCATCCTTGGGGAGTCCTGTCTGGGACTCGTGGATGAATACGCGTGTTGCGTCGCAAAGAACGATAACGCCGCCCTTAACGATCTCGATAACCGTGCCCTCAAGAACCTCGTCGTTCTCTTTTGCGGCAACGATCTTCGCCCAGCATCTGTCGGAGTCAACTCTCTTCTTGGAAAGAGTTGCAAATCCCTCAACGTCGCTTACGCGAATGACAAACGCATCAACTGCGTCGCCGATCTTGAACATTTCGCTCAACTTTACACTCGGATCATCTGTTATCTGGTCTGCTTTGATGATGCCGGTAACTTTTGCGCCGATGTCAAGCTGAATCTCGCCGTCGTTGACTGCGGTTACGTAACCCGTAACAGTATCTCCTGTATTTAAAGTTTTGAGTGAATCCTCAAGTAATTCTGCAAAGTTTTCAATTGCTTCGCTCATGGTGTTTTGTACCTCCTGTATTATGTCGCTCGGCGTCGATGCGCCGGCGGCTATTCCGATTTTAGTGCAGTCAAGATTTTTGCAGGAGCCTAACTCCCCGGCGGTCTCAACCATAATCGTGTTTTCACACTCCGCCCGACAAATGTCGTAAAGCTTTACTGAATTTGAGCTGTCGCGGCTTCCGATGACTATCATAAAATCGCTCTCCGCCGCAAGTTTTTTTGCCTCGGTCTGCCTTTTTTCAGTAACACTACATATTGTATCATAAATTAAAGGATTTGCATATACCTTTTTCAAAAGTTTTTTCGTTTTTTCAAATTCGCCTAAATTTTGTGTTGTTTGCGCAACTATGATTGGTTGTTTTGCACAATCCGTTTTTACTGTACCGTTACCGATTGCAATCTCAAGCTCTTCCGTTTTTGAGAAAATAAATTTTTCCCCGTCGAACTTACTGCAAAAGCCCAAAACCTCGGGATGCTCGGGATTTCCGAAAACCAGAAGCTGAGCGCCTCCTGACGAATGCTCAGAAACTATTTTGTGTATTTTTTTGACGAAGGGACACGTGCAGTCCTTAAATGAAAAATATTTATTTTTCCCTGCAAGCTCAAGCAAGAGCTCCTCGGTCTGCGCGGGAATACCGTGCGCCCTCACAAACACGCAAACGGGTGAGCTTTCATTTGCGCTCTCGCACAATTTCTCAAGCTCCCACTCGCAGGTTATCTCAACTCCCATCTGCTTCAGTCGGGAATTGTAAACGTCGTTGTGTATGAGCTTTCCGAGAGTGAATATTCTCTCTCCCTCGGACTTATTCTTAACACGCCTCTCTACCTCGCCGCACGCACTCGAAACACCAAAGCAAAAGCCCGAATTTTCTGCTACCCTGACGATCTTACTCATTTGCTTCTCCAATAGAGCAGACCTTATCGAAGATATAGGCGGAAATACGAGAATATTCTCCCTTTGCCTCGGGGTCGTACGCAAGCTCCTCAAAGCTTATGGGCTCACCGACGTAAATATCAACTCGGCGGAAGGGCGCCCATTTATTATTTTTCATTTTAACGTAGCACGGAAGCACCTGTACCTCGGCTCTCACGGCAAGCATTGAGGCGCCGTTCTTGACCTCGGTATCTCTCGGATTAACGCTTTTACGTCTGTGTCCCTGCGGGAACATTCCTATACATTTTCCGTCCTTGAGCATTTGTATGCACTTCTTTATGGTTCCAACGTCATTACCTTTTCTGTCAACGGGAAACGCTCCGAGCGAGCTTATAAGTCCGCGGAGCAGCGGTATTTTGAAAAGCTCTTTTTTAGCCATGAAATGCGGCTGCTGCTGCTTTATGGAAGCGCAGATAAATACGGGGTCCGCGTTGCAGATATGATTGGACACCAGAAGATAAGGCTTATCCTTGGGCTCGTTTTCAATTCCGTGAGCATGTATTCTGAAGATCACTCGCACTACCGAACCAAGAACCTTTTGAAAGTTCTCGTATGTTTTGCTTTTCAAGCTATTATCCTCCGATCTTCTGATTTATGAGTCCCATTATGTACTCTACCGACTGCTCAAACGTGTAGTCGGAATTGTCAAAAATTATCGCGTCGGGCGCGGCTATCGCAGGCGCGATGTCACGTCCGCTGTCAGCGGCGTCACGCTCTATAAGCTCGGAGAGAACGTCCTCGTATCTGACCTCAACGCCCTTTGCTACAAGCTCCCTGAAGCGTCTCTCTGCTCTTGCCTCATTGGAGGCGGTGAGAAATACCTTTATATCCGCATTTGGAAGAATGACTGTGCCGATATCCCTGCCGTCCATAATTACACTTTGTCTGCGAGCTATTCCCTTTTGAGTTTCAAGCAAAAATGCTCTTACCGAGGGCACGGACGAGACTGCCGACGCATACATTGATATGTCGGGCTGACGGATCCTGTCACCCAGGTCTTCTCCGTTGAGATATACGTGCTGCGCGCCATTCTCATAAACAAGCTCGACGGTAATATCATCAAGCAGAGGAGTCATTTTGTCGGATCTTTTCGCATCGTCGACCGAAAGTCCCTGCTCTCTTGCGTAATATCCGACCGTGCGGTAGAGCGCACCCGTATCAACGTACACGATACCCGCGCGTCTGGCAACCTCTTTTGAAATTGTGGACTTGCCCGCTCCGCCGGGTCCGTCTATTGCTATTGATATCATATCCATACCATTCCTTACGTGATTTATATTATTACCAAGCCGCTGCGCTCTCGCCTGCGACTACTGCCGTGGAAAATGCTATCTGAAGATTAAATCCGCCCGTGTATGCGTCAAGGTCAAGCACCTCGCCAGCAAAATAAAGGCCCGAGACAAGCTTTGATTCCATAGTTTTTGGGGTTATTTGATTTACCGCCACGCCGCCCTTTGTGATTATCGCTTCGTCGATGGGACGGAAGCGAGAAAGCGGGATATCAAACGCCTTAATAGCGTTTATAAGGGCTTTTCGCTCCTCGCGCGTGATGGAATTCACCTTCTTACGGGCGTCAATTCCCGACTTTTCTATCACGGGCTCTATTGCCTTGAGCGGCAACAGGTCGCCCAGCGCATTTATAAAGTCTTTATTCTGATATTTTGAAAAATCCGAGAGCAGTCTTGCGTCAAGCGTCTGCTCGTCAAGAGCGGGCTTCATATCAATAAGCGCGGCATATTTTCCACGCTGAATATCCGAGATGTGAGCCGACGCGGAAAGCACGAGCGGTCCCGTGATTCCGAAATGAGTGAACATCATCTCGCCAAAGTCCTCAAAGACAGTCTTTGAGCTTTCCAAATTAACAATTTTCAGGCTTACGTTCTTAAGCGACAGCCCTTGCATTCTCGCGCATACGTTGGTATCCGCAACGATGGGAACGAGCGAGGGGGAAAGGGGTGTGATCGTGTGTCCCGCGGCTCTGGCAAATATATATCCGTCACCGTCCGAGCCCGTTTGGGGATAAGACTTTCCTCCCGTGCAGACGATGACCGCATCGCACTCGTGCGTCAGCTGTCCGTCGCTGACTCCGACTATCTGTCCGTCCTCAATAGAGATATTCTTTATTTTTCTGTTTATAATATTTACGCCCGACTCACGGCATTTGGATATAAGCGCGTTTACAATATCCTGCGCCTTATCTGACACAGGGAAAACTCTGCGCCCTCTCTCGACCTTTAATTTTACTCCGCAGCTCTCGAAAAACTCCATAGTGTCCGCAGGCTCAAATCTGTTAAGCGCAGCGTACAAAAATCGGGGGTTGGTGGGTACGTTCTGCATAAATTCGTTTATGCCGCACTCATTTGTTACGTTACATCTTCCCTTACCCGTTATACGAAGCTTTTTTCCGAGTCGGTCATTTTTCTCAAACAACACAACGTCTGCTCCGCTTTGAGCGGCAAATACAGCCGCCATCATGCCCGCCGCTCCGCCGCCTATTACCGCGACACGCTTTGAGCCGTCATTTCTGAATACGCTCATATTCACTGCTCCGTCTTATCGTAGACGTTGTATTCATCCCATATTTCCTCGAGACGATGAAGTCTCTTTGCGAGCTGCTCGCCGTTCTGACGGGATACCGCGATAATAAGCGCGTTTATAACCGACATAGGCGCTACAAGTGAGTCTGTAAAGGACGCCATGTCACTCTGTGCCACAAGCGTCTGCGATGCTTTTGTCGCAATGGGAGATTCAAGGCTGTCCGTAAGCGATATTACGTACGCTCCCGCGCGGCTTGCAAAGTCAACGCTTCTTATGATCGTCTTTGAATATCGGGGAAAGCTTATCGCTATCATAACGTCGCCCTCGCCAATGCTCATAAGCTGCTCGTACGTCTCGTTACCCGAGGTGGTCTCTATGTGCTTTACGTTATCAAATATCATACGGAGTCCGTGGTTGAGAAAATCCGCCAAGAACGACGAGGATCTCATACCGAGAATGTAGATATTCTTTGCAGAGGAGATGTGATTTACCGCCTCTATAAAGGCAACTCGGTCAATTCCCTCGCTTGTACGTCTTATTCTCTCTATATCCATGGAGAGGACCTTGCCTATAACGTCACCCTCACCTATAAGGTTATTTGTGACCTCGACTCTCTGAACTGCGGTAAGCTTGTTTCTGATAAGCTCCTGCAAAGCCTTCTGGAATTCGGGATAGCCCTCAAAGCCAAGCTCCATAACAAAACGCACGACCGTGGATTCGGAGACGTTTACCTCTGCTCCCAGTCTTGCCGCCGTCATATAAGCCGCCTTGTCGTAGTGTGCCTTTATATAAGAGGCAATATGCTTTTGTCCCTTGGAAAAGCCCGCCTCACCGTTTTCAATAAGCTTAAGTATATCTCTTTTCATAACGTCCTCCCGTCAAAAAAGCTTGGGAATACCACTCTTTTTATTATACAATTTTTGTTCAGATTTGTCAATGGAAAAACAAAAAAAAACAGACGCTCACGCGTCTGTTTTTTCATAGTCTGCTCTCACTATCGCGCAAATACCGAGGTCGCGGTAAGCGTCCTTGACCTTTGCGCCGCTGCGGCGGATTCCCTCAAATGTCATATTGCATTTTTCCATGACCTTGCGCGAGGGGGTGTTCTCTATCATATATCGGGCTTCGATACGTTCAAGCCCCATAACGTCAAAGCCAAAGGCTATCACCGCCCGCGCCGCCTCTGCCGCTATTCCCATGCGCTGAAATTTTGGATTCAGTACGTAGCCTATCTCGGCGGAGTCGTTCTGATAGTCTATCTTTGCAAATCCGCAAGTACCTATCATTTTACCGCTCGCCTTGTCAACTATCGCCCAGTCTATACAGTCGCCCGTGCGGTATCTTTGCGAGACGTAGCGAAGGTACGCCTTTGTATATTCAATATCGGGGTGCGGATACCAGGTAAGGTATTTGGGCACGTCGGGATTTGAGGAATACTCGTACATATCCTCTGCGTCCTCAAAAAGCATTTTTCGCAGAATTATTCTGTCACATTCTATCGTAGGAAGCTTTGATGATATCTTTGCAAATCTGTTCTTTTTCATTTTTTTGCTCTTTTCGGTGTTGTATTTAACATCATTATAAACTATTTTTTCGTCAAAATCAACATATTTTCAAAATAATAGAGACAATCGACAAAATTTGTGGTATAATGGTCTTATAACGAGAGCAGAGGTTTATAATGAGACTTAAGGAATTACTTTCGAGTATCAAAATAAATAAATATTCCTCAGACACCTTCCCAAATATTGACGTGCTTTGTCTTTGTCACGATTCAAGGCGCGCGGTAGTTGGGTCTGTTTTCGTGTGCAAAAGCGGTGCAGTCTCGGACGGACACGGCTATGCCCCCGCGGCATACGCCAACGGAGCCCGCGTATTTATTGCGGAAAGACCGCTTTCTCTTCCCGATGACGCGCTCGTATGTATTGTTGACGACACCTCAAGGGCTCTCTCCGAGCTTTCGCAAAAGTTTTACGATTACCCCGCGCGCGAGCTTGCTATAGTCGGTATCACAGGCACGAAGGGCAAGACTACTCTCGCGCTTTCAATATATGACATCGGCTCCAAATACGGTCTGAAGATGGGATATATAGGAACAAACGGCGTGATTTACGGAAATCTCACCGAGAACACCGCAAACACCACTCCCGACGTGCTTGAGCTTCAACGCATTTTGCGTGATATGGCAAATTCGGGCGTGGAATACGTAATTCTTGAGGTTTCCTCCCAGGCGCTCTGGCAGAAGCGTATCGACGGGCTGAGCTTTCACACCTGCGTGTTTACCAACCTCTACCTCGACCATATCGGCGGCGTGGAGCATCCCTCCTTTGAGCATTACAGAGATTGCAAAAAATCCCTTTTCGATAATTACGAAACTCAAAACACCGTGGTAAATATCGACTCTCCCTATGCAGAGTACATAACCTCGTCGGCAGACCGCTCGTCTATGCTCAAAATTTCAGCACACGGAAATCCAGAAGCAGACATAAACGCAAAAAATATAAAGCAGACACGTCTCGGCACGTCGCTCGGCATAAAATTCTCCTGCCACGGACTCGGCTTTGAGGGCGAGGAGATCTTCCTGCCCTCCCCCGGAACGTACAGCGCGGAAAACGCGCTTCAGACTGTTGCTGTGTGTCTGTTGCTTGGCATTGACGGTGAGTTTATCACGAACTCGCTTAAGACACTTATAATAAAGGGCAGGTGCGAGACAGTCACCCTGATGTCAAAGCCCAATACACTTTTCGTCATTGACTACGCGCACAACGGCGCAAGCCTGTCGTCCGTGCTTTGCGCTCTGCGTGAATACAAGCCGCACAGGATAATCTGTATGTTCGGAAGCGTTGGCGGACGAACCTTTGGCAGACGTGTGGAGCTTGCCGAGGCGGCAAAGAAAAACGCTGATATTATTATTGTCACGTCGGACAACCCCGCAAGCGAGTCACCCATGAACATAATTGACGAGATATGCTCACATCTTTCAGGCTTTGAAGGGCCTGTTTATAAATTTGAGGATCGCGCCGAGGCAATAAGATTTGCCGCGGATATCGCCGAGGGGGGGGATTTCGTTCTGCTTGCAGGCAAGGGACACGAGGATTATCAGCTTGTCCGAGGAAACAAGATCCCCTTCAACGAAAAGCAGATATTACTTGATACCGAGAAAAAGAGCTTCTCGAAATTTAATCTGTAAGTCGTCTTTTGTCAAATTAAAATCATTGACTGAAGCAATAAAATAATATATAATATTACTGTAATCTACAGTCCATTTTCGGACTGCGGTATAATAAAGTCACAAGGAGGAATTTTTTATGAAGATCAAACACCTGATAGCTGCTTTATTGACGCTTATTCTATGTCTTTCATGCTTTCTTGTATCCTGTACGCCAAAGGACAATGAGCCTGAGGTAAACTCGGATCCCGACAGCGACAAAAAGGTTATTTCCGATATACTGTCCGACGGATCTATCGGTGATATTTTTGAAAAAATTGAGAGCGAGGAGATGTCGCCTGACCTCACTGCGCTCTACGATGAGATAGCGGGCATTTCCTTTTACGGCGAGCTTGACGTTGATGCTCAATGGATAGACTCTATGCTTTTCCTATCTATGAATGACGGTGTAATTGAAGCAACGCTTCCCGAAAGGAGCTATTACGCGGTCCTGGATAAAAATCTCTCTCTCACCACCCTCACAGGATATCCTTACAGCGAGGGCTATTGGATAAAGTCCGAGGAGATGATGCCGTCGGATATCGAGATCCCCTCCGGGGACCAGAGCCTTGAGGATGCTCTCGGCCTTTCAAAGGAGGCTCTTGATCTTATCAAAGGCTTCTCCTTCCCTGAAATTGATGAAGATGATATAGAGCTTGACGGCGAATGGTACATAATTCCCGACAAGTATTATGAGGATGTTGCAAGATCAGTACTCGAGCTTTTGGCAGAGCTTTCCGAGATCGAGGGAGAACAGGTGCCTACCGAGGAAGAATTCAACGAGGCTCTTGATCAGATAACAAAAATTATTGATGCTCTCGGCATTGAGATAGGCTTTGCGGTAGTCGGCGAGAATATCACGGGAATTAAGGTCGGTTTTGATATCAACACCGAAAAGCTGTCCGAAATAGACGGTGATAACATTGCCGTTCCCTACAGCGCAGAGCTTGAGGAGGACAGATATATCAATGAAAAGTTAGAGGGCGAGGTTGAGATCTGGCTTACGGATGACGCTATGTTCCTCTCCTCTGTTAAAACCTCACTTGATATAGAGACTGAGGCTATGTCTGTAAGCGGTTACCTGAGATATAAATATTCCTATAATAACGGTCTGCTCTCGGGCATGTCTCTCAAGACGGATATTCAGATCGACGGCGTTGAGGACGACACAATGATAATCAAGGGTGAGGTCTCGACTGATCTGATATTTGAAAACAAAGAGGTCTGCGGCTTGTCTGTGGATGCGGATATGGAAATGAGAAACGTCTCTCTTGCCACGGAGTACTACGATCTCAAGGACGGCGGGTACGAATACGTTACCTGTATCGGCGACGTTGATGTTGACTCGTCCTTCATAATCGACCTGTCAAAAATTGATGACGTTGGCGAGGAAGTAATATCCGCGGATATAGATTGCGCCGTCACAGGAAAATCAATGTATTATTACACCTACGACGATAATACCTATGAGTCCGAAAAATCCTCCGATATGAGTATATTTGAGGATGCCCCCGAGCTTTCGGACTTCAGCAGTGCCATTGATATTTACGGCTACGCAACGGTTGAGTCCGAAAAGCTGATAGACATTTACTTTATTGTAGCAAAGGACGAGGACGTTAAAGCCAATATCTCCGGCAAGCTTGATCTTGACTATGACAAATCCATTACCCTTCCCGACGGACTTGACGCTGACACCCTGGCTGAGGATTACGCAAGAATGCAGCTCAGAGCGGAAGAAGTCGCTTATGAGATAGCATGCGATTATCCGTCAGAGCTTCACGACGGCTACTACATTTACGATGCCGAATCCGGTCTTTACGCGTATATTTCGGTGTTCGGTGACGTGGAGAGCATCGGCACTGTCACACCTGACAACGATCATTTTATAAACGACTGCGGTGTTCATAAAGAATACACCAAATAAAAATCAACAAAAAATGAAAAGGCATAACATCTGTTATGCCTTTTCTCTTTATATTTCGTCAATTTTGATAAGATTTGTATTTCCCGAGTGACCTGTTGTATCGCCGCCTGTGATAACGATGCGGTCACGCTTAGCAAGACCAAGCTCCTTCGCGGCAATTTTCTTTGCGGTATAGAACAGTACGTCGGTCGATGTAAACTGCTCGCACATAGCAGGAGTTACTCCCCATGACAGAGCCAGCTTTCTCCAGGTTTTTTCATTTGTTGTAAGACCGATTATCTGCACCGGCGCACGGAAACGGGATACCATTCTCGCGGTCATTCCCGAAAGCGAGCAAGCAACTATTGCCTTTGCGTTAATGTCTATCGCCATACCGCAGGTGGAGTGAGAAACCGCGTCGGTCATATTGCGGATCTGGAAATCAGCCTCGTGAAATCTCTTTTTATAGTCTATATTCCCTTCCGTTGTTCTTGCGATCTTCGCCATGGTTTCAACTGCCTGTATGGGATACTTACCTGCCGCCGTCTCTCCCGAGAGCATAATAGCACTCGTGCCGTCATATACGGCGTTGGCAATATCCGAGATCTCCGCTCTGGTAGGACGGGAATTATTTATCATGGATTCAAGCATTTCGGTCGCGGTGATAACTCGCTTGCCGAGCATACGGCATTTAGTGATGAGCTTTTTCTGTATTGCGGGAAGATGCTCAAAGGGAATTTCAACTCCCATATCTCCGCGCGCTACCATAATACCGTCGCAATACTGACATATCTCCTCAATATTATCCACGCCCGACTGATTTTCGATCTTGGCGATCAATTCGATATCCTCTGCGCCGAGCTCGCTCATATAATTGCGTACGTCAATGAGGTCCTGCTTGCAGGAAACGAATGAGCAAGCGATATAATCAACAGAATGCTCCACTCCCCATTTGATATCCTTCTTGTCCTGCTCGGAAAGATAGGGCTGCTTCATAACCTTACCGGGAAAGCTCATGCTCTTGCGATCTGAAAGCACGCCTCCGCAAGTGACTGTACATTCAATATCCGAGCCATCTACTTTGTCCACAGAAAAGCACAGCAAGCCGTTGTTGAGAAGTATGGTGTCACCCACCTCAAGCTCCTCGGTAAGCCTTGAATAGCTGACGGAAACCCGTTCATTGTTGCCGATAATATCCTCGGTGGTGAATGTGAATTTATCTCCATCGCAAAGTGTGACCTTGCCGTCCTCAAAGGTCTTGATGCGGTATTCGGGGCCCTTTGTGTCAAGCATTACCGCAATAGGAAGCTGAAGCTCGTCTCTGACCTCCTTTACGACGTCGAGACGTCTTTTATGGTCATCGTGAGTTCCGTGCGAAAAGTTGAATCTCGCCACGTTCATTCCCGCCTTGCAAAGTCCGGTTATGACCTCCTTCGTCTCACTTGCCGGTCCAAGTGTACAAACGATCTTAGTTTTACGCATAATATATCCTTTCTGATACATCTTTTATATAATAGCCAAGTTAGGTAACGTCCATATATATTATAGTTTATCCTCGGGTAAATGTCAATCATTTTGCCAAATTATAGTTCATTTATTTTTCAGCTGCAAAAGAATGTCCCCAAGCTCCTCGACGCTCTCGCTCTTCATTACCCTGTCGCGCAGATTTGCCGCGTCCCGCACGCCCTTGATATACCAGGCAATATGCTTTTTCGCCTCCGCGGCGGCGGTGCGTTCTCCCTTTTCGTCCACCATTATTTCAAGCTGACGTATAACGGTATCTATTTTGTCCTCAAGAGTGGGATAAATATATTCTCTGCCCTCAAGCGCGGCTGATATTTCCGAGAATATCCACGGATTTCCCTGAGCGCCTCGGGCTATCATAACTCCGTCACAGCCTGTCTGCCTTATCATATTAAGCGCGTCATCGGCGCAGTATATATCTCCGTTGCCAACAACGGGTATCCTGACCGCCTCCTTAACGCCCGCAATTATTCCAAGGTCAATGCCGGGCTTGTACATCTGCTCGCGTGTACGCGCGTGAACGCAGATAAGCGACGCGCCCGCGTCCTCAAGCATCTGCGCCATCTCCACGGCGTTTTTGTTGTCGTTTGAAAAGCCCGCGCGGATTTTGACCGTGACGGGTATTTCACGCAAAGCGCCCTTGACCGCGCGCACTATGTCCGCGGCGAGCTTGGGGCTTTTCATCAGCGCGCTTCCCTCGCCGTTTGATACTATCTTATGCACGGGACAACCCATATTTATGTCTATCGCCGCAGGTCTTATCTGTGAGGTGCAGCCCTTGTAGTCCATGCTCTCAAGTCTTGCCGCCGCCTCCGCCATAAATGACGGCTCGCTGCCGAATATCTGTACCGCCGCAGGATGCTCGTCTGTACCAAGCGCGGCAAGGGGCGCGGTCTTTGACTCAAAGCCCTCTTTTTTGCTCAACTGCTCGTAGCAGAGCGCCTTTGCCGAGAGCATCTCGCTGACGGTAAATTCCGCTCCGCACTCGCGACATATTTTACGAAACGCCTTGTCGGTCACGCCTGCCATAGGCGCGAGCATAAGGCCGTGTTTGAGTTCTGTATTTCCAAGTTTTATTTCCACGGTGACTCCTTTAGCCTTCCCCACCGGGTAAGGCTATACGATCCATATTTCCTTTGTTTAACTATATCACAATTCTCCCCTCTTGTCAATCCAACTCGGTTTTCGCGTAAAATAATTTTTACGATATTGCCCAAATCCGTTGACTTTTACCCCCATCGGTGATATAATTTAGAGTGATAAAAATAAACTCGAAAGAAGATGATATAAATGGAAAATCTCGGCTACTACAACGGCAAATTCGGACCTCTGGACGAAATGACAGTTCCCTTCAACGACCGCGTTCACTTTTTCGGTGACGGCGTTTACGAGGCAACACCTGCGCGCAATCACAAAATTTACGCGCTTGACGAGCATATCGACCGTTTTTACCGCTCGGCGTCAATGCTCGACATCAAGATTCCCTACACAAAGGCGGAGCTTGCGGAAATTCTCTGCGATCTTGTAAAGAAGGTAGACTCTCCCGACCAGTTCGTATATTGGCAGGCAACCCGTGGCACGGCGATAAGAAATCACGTTTACGACGAGGATATGAAGGCTAACCTCTGGGTTTCTCTCAAGGCGCAGAAAATAAAGGACATATACACACCCATCAAGGCAATAACCGCTCCCGACACAAGATTTTATCACTGCAATATAAAGACCCTCAACCTCCTCCCCAGCGTAATGTACGCGCAGCAGGCAAGTAAGGCGGGAGTTTACGAAACTATTCTCTACCGCTCCCCCGAGAGAGTTACCGAATGCTCGCACTCAAACGTACATATAATCAACGACAAGGGTGCGCTCCAGACCGCTCCCCTCGATAATCTCATTCTCCCCGGTATCGCGCGCCGTCATTTGCTTGACGCGGCTGTCGCCCTCGGATATGAGGTTGACGAGACTCCCTTCTCGCTTGACGAGCTTATGAACGCTCGCGAGGTCATTATCACCTCGTCCAGCGCGTTCTGTATGATATGCAACAACATCGACGGCAAGCCCGTCGGCGGCAAGGAGCCCGAAATGATTTCAAAGCTCCAGAAAGCCGTAATGGACGATTTTATTGAGAAGACGAATTAAAATATAAAATACAAAGGGCGTTGCAATTGCAACGCCCTTTGTATTTTATATTTTAATTCGTCTTCTCAATAAAATCGTCCATTACG
>JAZQKI010000031.1:0-49317 GCA_045542075.1 Eubacteriales bacterium | reverse complement strand
GGTGCTGTTGGCAGTGCCTGTGGCACAGGTGTCATCGGGGGGCTGATCGCCTTCCTTTGAGTATCTTGCCGCCGCGCCCGCGCGTCCGCGCCGGGCTTGCTGCTTTCTTCGCTCGATATACGGAAGAATGATCGCCGCGATCGCGCGCGCCACGCCTTCAAATTCGGGCGGGGGAGTGTTGTGGATCTGCGAGTCGTAGATAGCAAGCACGACTGCCTTGAAATCATCGGGCTTTAAGTCTCTCATGGCTTCAAACCATTCGTTGTAGATGAGAACTCCTTTGTTGATGTCGCTCATTTTACCTCCTTTCGGGTAGATTGATATATTTTGATTTTGAGTTTTTGTTTGCAGGAAATCTGTTCACAGCCAAATTATAGCACAAATGTTCGGCTTTGTAAACCCCACACAGATGAGTACGGAGTTAAATTGTAGGGCGGCTGATTTTCAAGCAAATCGGTTTACTCCCGCCGCAAATGCAGAGTGTAGGGACCGACCTCCAAAGGCTCCCCTGTGTAAGGGGAGCTGTCAGCGAAGCTGACTGAGGGATTGTTTTGTGTAGATTATTGCTTTTTACAATCCCTCCGTCTCGCTTGCGCGAGCCACCTCCCTTTGCACAAGGGAGGCTATTATGCGGGTAATCGAACATCAATTTTGCTCTCGGTGATTGATTATATTGTCGTAGGGGTCGGCGCCTCGACAATGATGTAATCGCAAAATACCTTTATAATCGTAAATGGGGCTCTCCTCATCCGTCGCCTTCGGCGCCACCTTCCCCGCTGGGGAAGGCTATTATGCGGGTAATCGAACATCAATTTTGCTCTCGGTGATTGATTATATTGTCGTAGGGGTCGACCTCCCGGACGACCCGTTGTAATCGAAAATCGATTATTTCACGGATAATTGATTATTCTGCCGTAGGGGTCGACCTCCCGGGCGGTCCGTGAGAGCAAAGATAATTAAAGATTGAATTTTATAACAGGAGAAAAAATATGTCCAACATTTTTGACATCTTCAAGAAAATAGAAAAGGAAAAAGAGGACAGGGCAACCGCTCCCATCACGCATATTGTGGTAGGACTCGGTAACCCCGGAGACAAGTATTTTTACACCCGTCACAACGCGGGATTTTTAGCGATGGACTATATCTCGCAGAAATGCGGCGCGAATGTCAACAAGTCCAAATTCAAGGCGCTTGTGGGCGAGGGAGTTATCGCGGGCAAGAGGGTGCTTCTGATGAAGCCGCAGACCTTTATGAACGCGTCGGGCGACGCGGTCATCGAGGCGGCGAATTTTTACAAGATACCCATTGAAAATATTATAGTCTTGTCCGACGACGTAAATTTGGACGTCGGTCGCATGAGAGTGCGCAAGAGCGGCTCGGACGGCGGACAGAAGGGACTCCGCTCCATAATTTTGCGAATGAACTCCGACAATTTCCCCCGCATTCGTTTCGGCGTGGGCAAAAAGCCGCACCCCGACTACGACATGGCGGATTGGGTGCTTGGCAACCTCTCCGAGAGCGACAAAAAGGCAATATACGACTGCTTCGTTGTGTCGTATGACGGGCTTGAGAAGATAATCAGCGGAGATGTGGATGCCGCTATGCAAATCTGTAACGGTAAAAAGTAAGGTAAATTGATGAACATATTAACCGATGTCATCAGAGCTGACGGGGAGTACAGTCAGCTTCTGAAAACAGTAAAGCAAAATTTCAAGGATAAGCCGCTTCCCATACTTGCGGGCGGTCTTTGTCCGGGCGCGGCGGACTCGCTATGTCTTGCGCTCATTGAGGACACTCAAAAGACGCGCAACACTCCCGCGCTTATTGTCTGCGCGGAGGAAAAGGAGTGCGTGCGGCTTCGCAACACCTTCTCGAAATTCGGCAAGCAGGCGGCGTTTTACAGCTCGCGTGACTTGAATTTTCATAACATCAGCGCCTCTCATGAGTACGAGCATGAGAGGCTTGAGGTGCTTTCGGGAATACTCGGCGGCGCGTATGACGTGGTGCTGACCACACCCGACACCGCGCTTGGCTACACAATGCCCGTGCAGGTGCTCAAAAGCAACACGGTGTCTGTTGACTATGACACGAGAATTGAACCCGAGGCGCTTGCAAAAAGACTTGTCGACGCGGGATACGTGCGTGTGGAGATGGTTGACGGCGCGGGGCAGTTTGCCCGCCGCGGCGGTATTGTTGACCTTTATCCGCCGTTCTGCCGCGTGATAGCCAGCGACGGCTCGGAATACAAGGGCTCGTATGCAATAAGAATAGAATTTTTCGACGACGAGATAGACAGAATGGGTATTTTTGACGTTGATACCCAAAGGCTTCTCATATCCGTGGAAAAGCTGACGTTTGCCCCCGCCCGCGAGCTTATAATTGACGCCGACGCGCGTGAGCGTATGCTGCGCGCGGTAAACTCGCAGATAAAGGTGTGTCACGACCCGCGCTCCGAGGAGGAGCTGCTCTGTGAGAGGGCGAGCCTTTCCGCTAAAGAGAGCGAGATACACTTTGCGGACAAATATATCTCGCTGGTGTACCCCGAAAAGCAGACGTTACTTGACTATTTTGAGGACAGGTCGCTTGTGCTTATTCGCAACACGGGAGCAGTCAAGGACAGACTGAAGGCGGACGTATGGCACAAAAATCAAGCTATAATCGACCTTATCGAGAGCGGACTTATCTCGCACAAGCTTGCGGAGTATTCAAAGCCCGCATCGGACTTCGGAGCATTTTGCGACAGTAACGTGACAGTCCACGTGGACTCGCTCGCCTACGGTGTCAGCGACAAGCGGCTGTCGGGAATGTTCGGCTTCCGCACCCGTCAGCCCGTGGTGTACGCGGACAACTACAATCTGCTCTGCGAGGACATTGTGGCATATATGCGGGGCGGTTACAGAGTCATAGTAATGGCGGAGAACGAGACAAGCGCGAAAAACCTCTGCGAGATACTTTGCGACGCGGATTTTTCGGCGGTGGTCGAGAGCAAGAAGGGGGACGTTTCAATTGCCGACGTGCCCAAAAACGTAATATATATCAAGTGGCGCGAGTGCCTTTTCGGGTTTGAGCTCATAAGCCCGAGGATAGCTCTGCTCACAACAAACACCGACGCGAGAACGGGAAGCCTTAACGCTCCCTCAAAGACGCAGCGCTCAAGAAAAAAGAGGCGCGACGGCAAGGCGATATTGTCCTACGCAGAGCTTAACGAGGGGGATATCGTGGTCCACGAGGTCTACGGTATCGGACGTTACCTCGGCATTGAAAAGCTCACGATAGACGGAGTCACGCGAGAGTATATCAGCATACAGTACGCGGGAAGCGACAAGCTGTGTATGCCCGTTGAAAAGCTTGACCTTGTGTCAAAATACATCGGCGCGCACTCGGACGACGGACTCGTCAAGCTCTCCAAAATGGGCGGCGAGAGCTGGAAAAAGGCGACGGCGCGTGCCAAGGGCGCGGTCAAGGAGATGGCTAAGGAGCTTATCAAGCTCTACGCCGAGAGAATGCGCAAGCCCGGCTATGCGTTCTTGCCCGACGACGAGATGCAGAGAAGCTTTGAGGAAGCCTTTGACTACGACGAGACGGAATGTCAGCTTGACGCCATTGAGGATATAAAGCAGGATATGCAGAGAGACGTGCCTATGGACAGACTGCTCTGCGGAGACGTTGGCTACGGCAAGACCGAGGTCGCCTTCCGCGCGGCGTATAAGGCGGTGCTTTCGGGCAAGCAGGTCGCAATACTTGTCCCCACGACCATTCTCGCGCTTCAGCATTATCAGACGGCGGTAAGCCGAATGAGAAATTTTGCGGTCAACGTGGATATGATATCCCGCTTCCGCACACCCAAGCAGCAGGAGCAGACGCTCCGCCGTCTTGCGCGAGGAGACGTGGACATAATCATCGGTACTCACAAGCTGCTCGGCAAGGATATAAAATTCCGTGACCTGGGACTGCTTATAGTCGACGAGGAGCAACGGTTCGGCGTGGCGCAGAAGGAAAAGCTCAAGCAGCTTGCCACAAACGTGGACGTGCTGACGCTCACGGCGACCCCCATTCCGAGAACGCTGAATATGGCTATGGGCGGCATACGCGATATGTCCATACTCGACGAGGCGCCGGGCGACAGACTCCCCGTGCAGACCTACGTTCTTGAATATGACGATATAATAATCACCGAGGCGATAAAGCGAGAGCTTCGCCGCGGCGGTCAGGTGTTCTTCCTTCACAACTTCGTGGAGTCTATTGACAACGTGGCGGCAAGGCTCGCGCGGGATATTCCCGAGGCAAAAATTGCCGTGGCGCACGGAAAAATGGACAAGGAGCAGCTTGAGGATATATGGAGCAGGATGCTCACGGGCGAGATAGATATTCTTGTGTCAACGACCATTATCGAGACGGGAATTGACATTCCCAACGCAAACACGCTGATAGTCGACAGGGCAGACAGGCTGGGGCTCTCCCAGCTTCATCAGCTCCGAGGACGAGTCGGACGCTCGTCCCGCCGCGCGTATGCGTATTTTACCTTCCCCAAGGACAAATCCGTGTCCGAGATAGCGCAAAAGCGACTTGAGGCGGTAAGGGAATATACCGAGTTCGGCGCGGGCTTCAGAATTGCCCTGCGAGATATGGAGATACGCGGAGCGGGAAATCTGCTTGGCGCGGAGCAGCACGGTCATCTTGACGCTGTGGGCTACGACCTTTATATCAAGCTCCTCAACGACGCGGTGCTTGAGGAAAAGGGCGAGGCTAAGGTCGAGAAGAAGGATTGCGTCGTAAGCTTTAATTACGACGCGTACCTGCCCGAAAAATACGTAAAATACCCCTCGCAGAGAATGGCGCTCTACAAGAGGATAGCGCTTATTCAGAACGAGTACGACATGGACGATATTGCAGACGAGCTGCTTGACCGCTTCGGCGAGCTGCCGTACCAGGTGGAAAACCTTTTGCGCATCGCGCTTATCCGCGCAAACGCCATAAGCTTTGGCATCAAGCAGATAACCCAGATGGGCAACGAGGTAAGAATGTACCCCGACGGCTTTGATATTGATATGTGGAGCATCATGTCGCATATCGCGGGCAGCAGACTGCGTGTGGTTATGGGGCAGATGGGCGAGACTTACGTGGTGTTCAGGCTCAAGTCGGGTGAGAACGCGACGGCTCTTATTAACAAATTGTTTGAAAAATATATCGAAACAGTACAAAAAACAGAAAAGAAATAGTTATTTTTGCGTAGTATAATAAAATAAGTATTTCCGTGTTTTCTGAAAGGAATTGACTATGTCAAAAAAAATAATATCCCTTGCGCTTGTCTGCGTGATGCTTGTGTCTGTGTTGTCGCTTGTATCCTGCGGGGGCAAAAAGGTAATGAAGATAGAGGACGAAAAAATATCCGTGAGCGTGTATGAGGTCGAGTTCTTTATGACGCGAATGAAGGGACTGCTCCAGAGCTACGGCTACAACGTCTCCTCGTCCGCATGGTGGGGAACTATTATGAATTCGCAGGGAATGACTGTGGACGAGTATTACAGGACACGCACGCTGAAGGATGTTTCGCAGTATATGATAGCGCAGTATCTCTTTGAAAAAGAGGGGCTTGAGATATCAAAGGACGAAAAGCAGCAGATAGACGATGCCATAGATATCCTTATTGAATTTGCGGGCTCAAAAAATGCTCTCAACGCGATTCTTTCGGAGTACGGCGTTAATATCAATATCCTGCGCGACATATATATCGGCGAGCTGAAGATGGATAAGGTCAAGGAGCATTTCTTTGGCGCGGACGGACTCAAGGCAGAGGACGGTGAGACGCGCAAGCAGGAGTTTTTGAAGGAAAATTACGCTTGCTACAAGGAGGTCTTTTTAGCGGCGTACTATTACGAGACCGAGACCGACAGGTTCGGCGACACTGTCTACTTTACCGACGAGAAGGCAAACAAGATTGCTTACGACACAAAGAACGGAGTCACAAGAAAGGATATTTACGATCCCTCAAGGCTTGAGACAGATAAGTATGGCGATACAGTCTATTATACCGACGACAGCGCGAAAAAGATCGCCTACGACACCACGGGCTACCCCAAGTACAAGCTTGACTCAAACGACAAAAAGATAGCGCACTACTATTCCTCCGAGAAGATAGACGAGATAGGAAAATTTGCAGACGAGCTTGCCTCGGGCAATAAGACTGTCGAGGAATTTGAGCAGATGATATCAAGATACAGCGAGGGCGAGAAGGGAAACGAGAAGCAGTATCTCAGAGCGGAGTCGGGATATTACGGCGCGCAGAGCGAGCATCACGCGTATCTTGACGAGATAGCCTCGTCGGTGACGGAAATGGAATTCGGCGAGTGCATAGTCGTGGACTCGGGCGCGGGATTTCATATAATCTACAAGGCGGAGCATGACGCTAAGGCTTATGAGGACGAGGCTTACAAGGATATATTTGCGGGGTTTGACTCGGAGTTTGTAGCTATGCTTTACGAGGAGCTTTGCAAAAATTACGAGGATATGATAAGCATTGACGACAAGGTTCTGGAGCAGCTTCCCGATATGAAGGACGTTGCATCAAATCTGCTTTACTGATAAAGGACGGAGAAGGTATGAAAAAGACACAAATATCAAAAAGAAGGTCTAAAATAATAACTCTGTCCGTGGCGGCGGTATTGCTTGCGGCGGCTATAGTTGTGGGTGTTTTCGCAATAGTTGCCTATATAAACAGGTCCCCCGTTATAATGAAGTGCGAAAAGCAGAGGATCGACACGGCGTTTTATGAGTTTATGCTCTCGCGTGTAAAGGGCGACCTTTACAACAGCGGATATGACGTGGACTCGGATGAGTTCTGGGACACCGTGATAGAGGGAACTGACATGACCTACGAGGAGTATTACAATCAAAAGGTCCTTGAGGATTGCAAGACTTATCTGTCTGCTCTCGTGCTTTTTGACGAGCTTGTCGCGGACGGGGATATCGAGGGACTTCCGCAGGCGTATTACGACGAGATAGACGAGCAGATACAGCTCTATATTGACCTCGGCTATATCGGGGACGGCTCGGAGGACAAGCTTGACGGTATGCTTTCGGAGTACGGAATAGACACGGACACGCTCAGAAAAATATATATCGCGGAGGCAAAAATTCAGTATTTGCGCGAATATATTTACGGCGGCTCGGAGGCGTCAAAGATAGGCGAGGGAGTCAAGGAGCCGTATTACAAGGACAATTACCATCGCTTCAAGCATATACTCGTGGGTAATTTTTATTACGAGTATGAGCGCGACAAGTTCGGAAACGTGATATATTTCAGCAGCGAGGACGGCCCCGCGCTCTACGACTACGAAAAGGGCGAGAAGCGGGACGATGACGGCGACGGAATGTATAATAAGGATGACGACCGGGAGACCATCGCGTACGATAAGGAGACGGGTGAATATCTTTACGATACCGAGAATGGCATGACGAGGTTTGTGTCCGAGGACGGAAAGATAAAGAAATTCTACTATACCAAGGACGAGATGGCGCAGCGTCTTCAAATGGCAAATGAGCTTTGCGGCATAAAGAAAAAGGATTTTGAGACGTTTGAGAAAAAGGGCGCGGATGCCTCGGTCAACACCGATTATTCCAAGACCTTTGAGAATACAAGCGGAATATATATGTCGGAGCTTGAAAGGTCGACATACAGCGGATATATGCTCAAAATGCTTGATAAGGTCAAGACAATGGACGTCGGGGATATCGCCATGATAGAGGGCGACGACGGCTACCACGTTATTATGAAGTATGAGCTTGACGAGGGCGCGTATGCGGAGAGCAGCCTCAAAAAATGGTTCCAAAACTTCAATTCTTCTCTGATAAGCAAGATGTTTTATGAAAAATGTCAGGGCTTGTTTGATGATATTGAGGTAAATGCGGAGAATGTTGAAAATTCAACGTCAATCAGAGATATTGGTATAAATACGGACTATTAACAATAAATAAGGCGGGCAACAGGCTCGCCTTGTTTATTTGTATCACGAAACCCCCAGCCTACGACAATATAATCAATCACCGTGAATAAAATTGGTATTCGATTACCCGCATAATAGCCTCCCTTGTGCAAAGGGAGGTGGCACGGCTTGCCGTGACGGAGGGATTGTAAAAAGCAATAATCTACACAAAACAATCCCTCAGTCAGCTTCGCTGACAGCTCCCCTTACACAGGGGAGCCTTTGGAGGTCAACCCCTACGACAGAATAATCAATTATCCGTGAAATAATCGATTTTCGATTGCAACGGACCGCCCGGGAGGTCGGTCCCTACACTCTGCATTTACGGCGGGAGTAAACCGATTTGCTTGCAAATCAGCCACCCTACGCCTTTTTTTCTCATTTTGTCCAACTTTGTTGAAAATAGTCTTTTTTTCTTCTTGACGAAACTTTTGTTATATGTTATAATAAAATGTAATAGGGCTTTGCCCGCCGCATATTTGTACCTTCATGAAAGGAGGGAATCGCTTATGAACGGCAAGACGGAGTCACATAACTCTATTTTATCTGAGCTTATGCCCGATTCGCTCAAGGCGCTGATAAAGGAAATAAAATATGACGTCAAGGCAGTCAGGGAGCGAGATCCCGCAGCAAAGGGAACAGTTGAGGTAGTACTTCTATACTCGGGAGTCCACGCGATACTTGCCTACAGAGTTGCTCACAAGCTCTATCTCGGAAAGCACTATTTTTCCGCCAGAGCCGTAAGCCAGCTCGCAAGATTTTTTACGGGCATTGAGATACATCCCGGCGCAAAGATCGGAAAAGGACTTTTTATTGACCACGGCATGGGTGTTGTCATAGGCGAGACAGCCGTGATAGGAGACAACTGTACGATCTATCAGGGCGTCACGCTCGGAGGTACGGGTAAGGACCGCGGCAAGCGTCACCCCACGCTTGGCAACAACGTCATGGTGGGCGCGGGCGCAAAGGTGCTCGGACCTATCAGAATAAATGACGACAGCAAGGTTGCCGCCAATGCGGTGGTGCTCAGGGAAGTACCGCATAACAGCACCGCGGTGGGTATTCCTGCCAAGGTAGTGCGCAGACACGGTAAGCCCGTGCAGGACCTTGACCAGATACATATCCCCGACCCCGTATCACAGGAGCTTGCCAAAATACAGAGCAGACTCAACAAGCTCACCCAGGAGCTTGAGGACCTCAGGGAAAAGACGGACAAATAAAAACCAACGAAGAGGAAAATAAAAATGATATATCTTCTCTATAATCCCCATTCAAACAACGACCATAACGACGTAGAGGTCGTGCTTAAGGGAAGAAGCAAGAGTAAAGTTACAAAGATAAATCTTTTGGAATATGACGTAAAGGATCTTTTGCCCAAGCTCACGCCCGAGGATAAGGTGCTTGTGTGCGGAGGCGACGGAACGCTCAGCAGATTTGCGACAAATACATACGGCTTTGAATTTCCGTGTCCCGTTTGCGTTCTGAAGTCGGGAACGGGCAACGACTTTGTCCGTGATATCAATGAAAATGAGACGGAAAAGATAGAAAAGCTTATTGATATAAGACCTTACCTCAAAAATCTGCCAACGGTGGAGGTCAAGGGGATAAAGGCTAAATTTATCAACGGAGCGGGCTTCGGACTTGACGGAGAGGTCTGCTATGAGGTCGAGCAGCAAAAGAAAAGGTCAAAGAAAAAGGCGAGCTATACTGCCGCGGCGATAAAGCTCATACTTGGCGGCTACAAGCTTCCTCGCGCGAGAGTGACTGTTGACGGTGTTACGCGCGAATACAGAAACGTGTGGCTCGTCTCTACAATGAAGGGTAGATTTTACGGCGGCGGAATGATGGTAGCACCCGACCAGGACAGAAACAATCATGATTTTTCCGTAATGGTGCTTCACGACTGCTCACGTGCAAGGGTACTGACTGTTTTCCCCACGGTATATAAGGGAACACATACAAAGTACACCGACATCGTGGATATTATCCGCGGCAAGCACGTCAAGGTGGAATACGATATTCCCACCGTGCTTCAGATTGACGGAGAGGTAGTCATCGGCGTAAGATCCTATACCGCGTATATGGACGGTTACGAAAAATGTGGTAAATAAAAAACCGCGCAGAACGGTCGTCATTTTTTCAGGGCCCCGTACTGCGCGATTTTTAATATGACAGGGTGATAATATGAAATTAACTTTTTTTGACGTGGCGTTAAGACTTGTGCTTGCCTGTGTCTGCGGCGGCATTATAGGTGTCAACCGAGGGCTCAAAAACCGCCCCGCGGGCATCAGAACTCATACGATAATATGCATGGGCTCCGCGCTCACAATGATTCTCGGAATATATCTCTCGGCAATGCTGGAAAAATGGGGAGTCTCGGCTACCGCTGACGTTTCCCGTATCGGCGCGCAGGTGGTAAGCGGCATAGGCTTTATCGGCGTTGGAACCATCATAGTCACGGGTAAGCAGAAGATAAAGGGACTGACGACCGCCGCGGGCCTTTGGGCGAGCGCGTGTATGGGACTTGCCATCGGCGCGGGCTTTTATCTTGCGGCTATTATTGGCGGCGCTTTTATTCTTGTGACGGTGGTGCTGTTTTCAAGACTTGAGCATATTATGTTCGCAAAAACGAGGAATATCAATCTGTACGTTGAGTTTGAGCATATTGACTGCGTGTCGGACATAATAGGCGCGCTGAATATGAATAACGTGACGGTGTATGACGTTGACATATCCAAGGCAACGAGCGAGGATCCGTCCGACAGAGCGGTATTTTCGTTAAGACTGCCAAAGAAAATGAGTCACGACGAGGTAATAACTATCGTCGCCGAGCAGGACAAGGTGCGCTCGGTAGAGGAGCTTTGAGAGGAGGGCGGAAATGTTTGAATTTTTGGATTTTTTACGAACAAGTGATCTTGATTGGATAAGCGTTACCGTCAGACTTGTGCTTGCCGTGCTGCTTGGCGGATTTATAGGCATCGAGAGAGAGAGAAAGGGACGCGCGGCGGGCTTCAGAACGCATATTCTGATATGTCTGGGTGCGGCGATGACCACTCTGACTAGCCAGTATATTGTTTTTGAATTGGGTGTTGCCACGGACCTTACACGTCTCGGCGCGCAGGTAATTGCGGGCGTGGGCTTTATCGGCGCGGGCACCGTTATGGTAATAAAGCGCCGTGAGATAAAGGGAATTACAACTGCCGCGGGTATATGGACGGCGGCGATAGTCGGTCTTTGCTGCGGAGCGGGATTTTACGAGGGCGCGGTGCTTGCGGCACTGCTCGTGCTTTTGGCGGAGATAGTATTTTACAAGCTCGAGGGCTTTTTGCTCGTCAACCGCACGGTCTTCTCGATCTACGTGGAATATTCGGACAGCAAAAGACTTGGCGATATTGTTGATACCGTAAAGAAAAGCGGTGCGTCGGTCCTCAGTCTTGAGGTCAAAAACGGCAGCACGGATAAGGATCATCCCTGCGCTGTGTTTACGGTAAGGCCCGCGAGAAAACACTCGTATGAGGAGCTTGCGGAGTCGGTAGGGCAGATAAGCGGAGTGGTATCCGTTTACAAGATGTGATTTGAGCGGGAAAATGCGAAAAATCCCTTGTATTTTCAAGAGCTTGTATTGACAATCAATAGATTGTTTGCTATAATACAAAATGTGTTTAACACGAAAAAAAGTAATCGGAGGTGTAAAATGTCGGTACTTTACGGAAATGCGGTAGTCGGTCAGTCAGGCGGCCCCACGACCGCTATAAACGCAACGCTTGCGGGTGTTATCGCGGGCGCGATAGAATGTAAGAGCATAGGTAAGATCTACGGAATGAGAAACGGAGTTGAGGGCCTTCTTGAGGAAAGACTTATAGACCTTAACGCTGTTTTTGAAAATAATGAGGATAAGCTGGAGCTTCTCAAGAGAACTCCCGCAGCGGCGCTCGGCTCCTGCCGCAAAAAGCTCCCCACACCCGATAAGAGTGATTATATAAAGACCTTTGAAAGACTTATCGAGGTCTTCAAAAAGTATGATATCAGATACTTTTTCTATATAGGCGGAAACGACTCGATGGACACCGTGGCAAAGCTTTCGGCGTACACCAATGAGTGCGGCTACGAGATGCGTATCATCGGCGTTCCCAAGACCATCGACAACGACCTCAAGGGAACAGACCACACCCCCGGCTTTGGCTCGGCGGCAAAGTTTATCTCTGTGGTGACACAGGAGATAATCAAGGATACTGCGGTCTACACTATCCCCGCGGTCACAATAGTTGAGATAATGGGACGTGACGCAGGCTGGCTTACCGCGTCTGCGGCGCTTGGCAGAGTTGTGACGGGCGAGGCTCCCGATTTCGTGTATCTGCCCGAGAGAGAATTTGACGTTGACGAGTTTATAGACGACGTCAAGGCGGCTCTCAAGGTCAAGCCAAATATCGTTGTGGCAGTCTCCGAGGGACTTGTATGCCGCGGCGGCAGACTTCTCGGCGAGGGTGTGCAGAGCGGAGCGGTGGACGCATTCGGTCACAAGGCGCTTTCGGGTACGGGCAAGGCGCTTGAGCTTATCGTCAAGGACAGAATAGGCTGTAAGGTGCGCTCGGTCGAGCTTAATCTTCCCCAGAGATGCGGCGCGCATATCGCGTCTGCTTGCGATATAAACGAGTCGTTTGGCGTAGGACGCGCGGCGGCGTTTGCGGCAGAGCAGGGTGTGAGCCGTGAAATGATGGTGATTATAAGAAACAACGGCGAGGACGAGCCTTATTCCAGCGTTTACGGACACATGGACATTCAGCTTATCGCCAATAAGACAAAGTACGTGCCCGCTCACTATATAAACAGCAGAGGAAACAACGTCACGGACGAGTGTCTTGAGCATATTCTCCCGCTTGTGCAGGGTGAGTGCTATCCCGAGTATAAAAACGGACTCCCCGTATTTTTCTCCTTTGACGAATAATACTCATAAAATTTGTCGGCTCGCGGGAGCCGACAAATTTTTATTTTTGTGATATAATATACACACAACCGAAAATGACCGCGCGCCTTCGGGCAAATTTTTATTGACACGGCAATAGCTCCATGGGGTTATTGCCGAATTTTTTATTTGATAAGAAAGGATTTTTGTATGACGTTTAGAAAAATTATTGATTACGTGGATTCGGTACACCCGAATGCATTTGACACAAACACAAAGCTTATGTGGCTTTGTGAGGCGGAGGGAATAGTCAGAAGCGAGATATTCTGCGCCGCCGTCTCGGATTTTCCCGAGAGTGTATCTGCCGACGATACCCCGTCCGCGCCCATGCCGTACGCAAGGCTTTACGCGTATTATCTTTTTGCCATGATAGACTTTCTTTTGTCGGATTACGACAGATATAAGATATCGTCGGAGATGTTCGAGAAAGCCGTGGAGTCCTACGCAAAATGGTATATAAGACACGGGGAGGCGTGATATGGCAAGGGTAAAGATAGATAAAATAAGACTTTCTCCGCTTATGAGCGACAGCGAGAGGATAGCCGAGCTTGAAAAAAACCTTTTTCTGCTTGAAAACACTCTTGAGCATATCCTCACCAATATTGCCGACGACAACATGAGCGTAAAGTCAAGCGGAGGTCAGATATGAAATATTTTTCAAAGGCAGGTAATGTCAGGCGCAGAATGTCAAGGGTTTATGCCGTCCTGTCGGAGGGAATAAGCCTTCCGCACCGCGCGCAGAAGAATTCCCCCGGCAAAATAACCAACTTTTGCTCCGACGCCTATCCGTGGATGGCAACGCGAAAGTGGCTCAGAAAAATGAGCACGTCGGCGGATTACAGCAACGGCGCGGGGGTATATAACAAAAAAATATACTACATCAAGAACGGAAGCTTCTGGTATGATAATTCTGAAAAGTTTAGCGTCAGCGAGGGAAAAAAGCAGTTTTATCACTACAATGGGAAAATTCTTATTTTCCCCGATATGATATATTACGATCCGTCCGCGGACGAAAACGGAAGGATAGGCGTCACCACTGAGGAGATATCCTACAGTATATGTCAGAGAATAGTACACGATATAGATTTCGGCCTTTCATCTATTTACAGCGCTCAAGTCAATCTTACAGACTACTTCAAGGTCGGGGACGGTATAAAGATCACCGACGAGGAGGGACTTGGTATCTCGGGCTTTCATACCATAAAGGCGGTAAGTAAGGAGGCGGGACTTCTGCACTTTGAGAAATTCGAGTTTGGCAGCGGGGAAGGCTTTGTTCTTAACGGAAAGCTGAGCAACGGCGCGCCCGAAAAATGTGACGCGGCCTGTGTCTGCGGAGGACGTGTGTGGATAGCGGCGGGCAACAAGATACACGCCTCGACCATTAACGACGAGCGCAACTGGGCGGTCGGAGGCGACGATGAAAAGTCCTCCTTCGTATGTGATTTCGACAGCGGAGAGAGTATAACCGCCTGCGTTGAATATGAGGGAAGCCCCGTATTTTTCTCTGAAAAAAAGATATACAAGGTGTATGGCGACCGAGCCTCGAATTTCTATCTCAAATGCTGCTCAAGCTGGGGAGGAGTGCCTCGCGGCTTTGGCGGCACGGTCGACATTATGAAGGACAAGATATACTATATGTCCGAGTACGGCGTTACTTATTTTGACGGCAGCACTCCGAGAGTGATATACAACTCACCGCTTCCCGAGACATCAACCGCCTTCGGAGCAGCGGGAGGGGATAAATATTATATTTTTATACCCAACAAGAGCAAGCTGCTGTACGTGTACGATGAGAAAACGGGGCAGTGGCATGATCACGACGGATATGAGTTTGCGGCTCTTCTGAAATGTCAGGGCGGGCTGTATGCCTGCACGCATACGGAAATGATCTCCCTGTACGGTGACTCTGACATATTCACGCCCTCGGGTTGGGAGAGGGAGCCGTACTGCGTTGCGGAGTTTTCGCTTGAGATCGGCGGGGGAAGCCCCGTGCAGTTCATAATGAGCTATGAAAGCTTCGGCGGCGCCGAGTATGATGTGTATATTTCATACGATTCAAAGCTTGAAAGCAGTCATATCCAATACTTTTACGGTGAGCACGCGAGAAGGCTCCAGATCCCGCTTTTGCCCAGAAAATGCAATAATCTTACCGTCAGGATCGCCGGTATGGGCGATGTCAGGATAAAGGAGCTTTGCGTGGACGTTATTGAATGACGCGTATTTGCCTTGTTTGACCTGCGCATTTGTTAATTGGGTGTAAATAATTTCCGTATGAGTTGACATTTTCCTGTATATAAGTTATAATAAATATGTATGGAAAGTAAAATCCATAAATATTTTTTAATAAGAGAGGATGGCGATCTACAATGGGCATTGGAGAAATTATTGCGCTTGTGATGCTGGGTATACTCGGGCTGTTTGTCATAATAACAGCACTTATTGGATTAGGCAGAGGTCTTAAAAAGACCGTGGGATCAATGTTGATGACTGTTGTTTCGGTTATTGTTACGATCCTTTTGATGATGCTTGTGCTCAAGCCTCTTGTTCTGGATTCGGGAGTGATCACGAATCTTGCTACAAGATTTTTAGCAGAAACAGAGCTTGCCGATATCCTGGAGATGCCCTCGGTATTCGAGGCGGTTGGCTACTACGCTTATATGCTTTTGGCACCCTTTGCATTCGTTGTGCTTTTTATAGCGGTAAGAATTCTTTTCGGAATCTCCATGCTGATAGCAAGAAGATTCATACCCGTTCTTAACAACCTTCCCGGTGTGGCAAAGAGACTCGGCGGTCTCGGAGTCGGCGCTGTGAACGGATTTATCTGGTGTCTTATAATTTTCATGCCCCTGCTCGGAACCGTGAGCGTTGCAAATACGGTAATGACAAATATCAATCTTCCCGAGAGCAACGTGGAGGAGAGCGTGGAGGCAGGCTCGGTGACTATGCTTTCATCGGAGGAGAAGTCCGCTATGGACGAGATAACACAGTACATATCTCCCCTGGTAGAGAGCGGCGCGGGTAAGGTATTGCTCAGCTGCGGCGGCGAGTTTTTGTATGACACGGTTGCAGGTACGACTTATTACGGCGAGAGAGTAACGCTTTCGGACGAAGCTACGGTACTTGTTGGCGCGGTCAACGATATCACCTCGGCAGGCGAGGATGATAATATGGCTGTTGTTGCGGTCGACGCGGTGGTTGACGCAATAGGCGGCTCGCCCATCATAAAGAATCTCTCCGCAGAGCTTGTTTCCGGAGCCGCAAAGGCATGGAACAGCGGCGAGACGTTTATGGGAATGGAAAAGATATCTCTTGGCGAGATGTTTGATCCCACTATGGACGTAGTTCTCGGAATCCTTGAGACCGAGAGCAGAGAGAATATACACGAGGACCTTCAGTCCATATCCAAATTCGTCCACGCGCTTGACGATCACGGTATGCTTGATCAGTCGGGTGACGGTGAATCCATGCTGGACGCGTTTGGCGAGAAGGGCGTATTTACAGACCTTCTCTCGTCTGTTGAAACAAACGACAGAATGCTTCCCATTATCGACGAGGTAAATGCTTTCGCTATCAGGATCTTCACCTCGAATCTTGGAATGAGCAACGATACCCAGGCACTTTATGACGACCTCATGCAGTCCCTTGGCGAGACGATAAATCAGTACAATAGCGGAATGCTGTCCCGCGAGGACGCAGAGGCCGCTCTCACTGAGGAATTCTACAGACACGGTATAGTGATCAGCAGCGAGGAGATGGGTTATCTTGTTGAAGCCCTGCTTGGCGAGTACGTTCATGTATATAACGATGACAAAATGCCCGAGAGACTCGGCGAGTTCTTTGCGGTCTATCTTGGAACCAAGAGCGGCGCGCTTATAAAGAACAGCGACGGAACTCTCTCTATGGGCGAGGTTACACTCAAGCACTATATCGTTGACAGCTACACGCGCTCCAAGGCATACGAGCTTGCTGTAAACGGCAAGTCCATAGGCAAGGCGGAGACACTGTTCAGCGCAGAGTCCATGGAGAGCGTTATCGTGACCGCGGACCTGCTTTTGTCCCACCTTGTAAGCTATACCGAGATAGAGGACAGACACGCTGAGTCCGAAATGATAGATTCCGTCATGGTATCTCTTGTAAACGCGTACAAGAATATGGACGGCGCGGACATGGATATTCCTACCATAATGGCAGAGATGGGCACGGTTCTTGACCAGATGCACGCTACCTCGGTCTACGGCAAGGTCATTGAGGACTTTCTCGTT
This sequence comes from Eubacteriales bacterium, assembly GCA_045542075.1. Classification (GTDB taxonomy): domain Bacteria; phylum Bacillota; class Clostridia; order Oscillospirales; family CAG-272; genus SVTX01. The sequence goes on along the minus strand of JAZQKI010000031.1, from coordinate 32,110 downwards.
GCGATCATGCAGTCTGACGAGGTTTCGGGCTCGCTCGGTCTTAACCTTATTGAGATGACTGACGTTGCGAACAGCATAAATAACGGTGTTTCCGAGGGCGCAAAGTACACCGAGGTAACAACGACCGTATCTCACAGTATAGATATGCTTGAAAAGGTAAACAGCGGTGAGGCGAGCCAGGAGGTCGTTCAGGATCTTATGAAGGATATAACTCCCGGCACCGCAAAGGTAATGCAGAGCATTACAACACCTTCTCTTATGCAGAACTACGGCGTTGGCGAGGAGAATGCTGAAAAATCCTCTAATGCGGTAAGCTCGCTGTTTGGAAACATGGCGGATTATACCTCCAATCATCCTCAGGGCGATATGTCCGACGAGGAATACAAGGCTTCCATTGAGAAGGAGTCCGCGGCTGTAGAGAAGATAGTTGAGATATCCATCAAGGCTACGGAGGATAAGGATGAGGCTGAGTCCCTGTTTACAACAGAGGATTCTGACGGTGCTCTTGATATGTCCGCATACGACGTCATCGACCTGTTTGCTACCTCAACGGTTGCAAGCGATACAGTCGACGATCTTGTAAACGGCGAAGGCGAGAGTGAGGGATGCTTTGACCCGCTCGGAATAGAGAACAAGATGACGGACACCGACAAGGCAGAGCTTGCGGTCGCTCTTGAGGAGTACAAGACAAACAATGCTCACGTTGAGGGCATCGACGAGAGCCTGGCAAACATAGGCGCAATGTTCGGTATCGTGTACGGAGCAAACTGATATAATTCAGTTCCAAGAAAAATATCCGTAAATACAGGCGCGCGGGGGTTAGCTCCCGCGCGCTTTTTGTGTGTCAGAACAGCGAGCAAAAAAATCCAAAAAAAACTCAAAAAAATGAAAAAAAGGTATTGACAAAAGGGAAGTGTTGTGATATTATATATGAGTACCGCAAGGGGATACTGCGGTCTAAGTAAATATTTGCGAGTGTAGTTCAATGGTAGAATTCCAGCCTTCCAAGCTGGTCGCGTGGGTTCGATTCCCATCACTCGCTCCATTCTTTTTTTGCCGAGCGGGTAACCGTGAGGCAAAAATTTTGCACTGATATTTCAGTGCCACGTGCCTTTAGCTCAGCTGGATAGAGCAACTGCCTTCTAAGCAGTAGGTCGGGGGTTCGAGTCCCTCAAGGCACGCCATACGGTGGGATTAGCTAAGTTGGTTATAGCGCCAGGTTGTGGCCCTGGAGGCCGTGGGTTCGAATCCCATATCTCACCCCATAATGCAGGCGCATCGCAATAGCGGTGCGCTTTTTGTATAAATCTGACGTCGGAGGTTCTTATGGATTTCAATGCAAATTACGACAAATACATAGCTATACTAAGCGAGGAGCTTGTGCCCGCCATGGGCTGCACCGAGCCTGCCGCTATCGCCTACGCGGGCGCTGTGGCAAGGGATATTCTCGGACAAATCCCCACGAGCGCAAAAATCTCTGTCAGCGGTAATATCATAAAGAACGTAAAAAGCGTTGTCGTACCCCACACGGGCGGTATGCGCGGCATTGAAAACGCGCTCGCGGCAGGAATTGCGGTCGGTGACGCGGACCTTGGACTTCAGGTGCTTTCGTCTATCCGCCACGATCAGATCCCCGAGATCTCGCGCCTCAGAGAGAGCTGCGATATCTCGCTTGAGCACAGAAAAACCTCCTGCGTGTTTGACATAGCGGTGAGCTTGTACGCGGGCGAGCATTCGGCGTATCTGCGCATAAAGGACAAGCATACAAACATTGTTGAGCTTCGCCGCGACGGAGAGATAATATTCAAAAATGAAAACAACGAGCAGGAGACCTGTACCGACCGCTCGTGCCTCAGCGTTGAGGAGATAGTCAGGTTTGCGGACTGCGTGAATACAGAGGACGTAAGGGCAGTGCTTGACCGCCAGATAGAATACAATATGGCTATCGCCGAGGAGGGAATCAAGAATAATTGGGGAGCCAACGTCGGCAAGGTATTTTTGTCGGCATACCCGAATGACATAAAGATAAAGGCAAAGGCATACGCGGCGGCGGGCAGTGACGCGAGAATGAACGGCTGCGAGCTTCCCGTTGTGATAAACTCGGGCAGCGGAAATCAGGGAATGACTGCGTCCATACCCGTTATCGTCTACGCTCGCGAGCTTGGGATAGATCAGGACAGACTGTATCGCGCGCTTTGTGTGTCAAACCTTATCACGACGCATCTGAAGTCGGGAATAGGCACGCTGTCTGCCTACTGCGGAGTAGTTTCCGCGGGCGCGGGCGCGGGCTGCGGTATCGCGTATCTGCTCGGCGGAGGCTACCGCGAGGTAGGACATACGCTTGTCAACGCCTTGGCAGTTGACTCGGGCGTTATCTGCGACGGCGCGAAGGCGTCGTGCGCGGCAAAGATCGCTATTGCCGTTGAGAGCGGAATACTCGGATATGAGATGTACAAAGCAGGCAATCAGTTCCACGGCGGCGACGGAATAGTCAGAAAGGGCGTTGAAAAAACCATTGAGAATATCTCCCGACTCGCCCGCGCGGGAATGAAGGAGACGGATAAAGAGATCATCAGCATAATGATTGAGGAATAAAGAAAAAGCCTTCCCCAGCGGGGAAGGCTTTTTGATTACCCGTAGGGACCGGCATCCAAAGGCTCTCCTTTTGGGAGAGCTCCCGACGGAGTCGGGTGAGAGGTTTTTTCTTTCGAGCATTTACCCTCTCCGTCGGCTACGCCGCCACCTCTCCCTGTGGGAGAGGCTTTTATACATGTAATCGAAGACAAATTTTGCTCTTGGTGATTTGATTATATTGTTGTAGGGACCGACCTCCCGGGCGGTCCGTTGCAATCGAAAATCGATTATTTGCGGCGGCAGCAAGCCGATTTACTTGCAAATCAGCCGCCCTACGACAAAATAATCAGTCATTCGTGTGATAGCCTTCCCCAGCGGGGTTGCTCCTCACGTGAGTGCAGAGTGCAGAGTTAGCCTTCCCCAGCGGGGTTGCTCCTCACGTGAGTGCAGAGTGCAGAGTTAGGCTTCCCCAGCGGGGAAGGGGGACCGCTTGCGGTGGATGAGGAGAGTACCATATTCGATTATAAAGGTATTTTGTGATTACATCATTGTCGGTGCGCATTGTATCAATGACCTATTGCGTCAGTTGTTCGATAGCGACGACGTTATGGGTAATCATTAAAAAATATCGCCCTCAATGGTGGTACTCTCCTCATCCACCACTACGTGGTCCCCCTTCTCCGCTGGAGAAGGCTATTCAATTATCCGTATGTTAACCTTCCCCCACAAGGGAAGGCTTTTTTATATTTTTACATTTTACGTCTTGACCTTTGTAAAATTATATAGTATAATATTATGAATATTTATTTATAATGGAGTAAGTATGGCGAAAATTTTGACACCCGACTATATGTTTGCGACGTACAGGGATATAACTCCCGAATTTCTGCGCAGCATCGGTATATCGGCGCTTCTCATAGATATAGACAATACGCTTGCGCCCTACGAGCAGCCGCTACCCGACGAGCACATCAAGGCGTGGTTTGAATCTCTGGACGAAAATGGCATCAAGGCGGCATTTGTGTCAAATAACGACGCGGAGCGTGTTGACCTTTTCAACAGTATGATAGGTATTCCCGCGTTTTCAAAGAGCGGCAAGCCGTTTTCCAAAAATCTCTATAAGGCTATGGAGCTGCTCGGCAGCAACGTGAAAAACACCGCAATGCTCGGCGATCAGCTTCTGACCGACGCGAGCGCGGGCAACAATATAGGTCTTGTGACGATAATTGTCCCGCCCATCAGGGACAAAAACAACCTGTTTTTCAGATGCAAGCGCGCGCTTGAGGTCCCCACGATAAAGAAATTTGTCAAAGCACACGGCGAGGGGTACAGAGAAATATGTGCCTTCTGGCTTGAAGGACGCTACAAACGAAGGAAGTCTGACTGATACTCCCTTCGGTTATAAGAAAATTACAAAGGAAATTGATTATGGATAGAGCAAAATTCGGTCCCGGCGGAAACGGTGAGCTGTTTTACGCAGAGGGCAAAAAATCCACCGCGCAGGCACCCGAATGGGTCAGGAGCTTTGGGCTTGACGCATACGAGTACGAGGCGGGCAAGGGAATTATGGCAGGCGAGGCGGCGTTTCGCAAAATAGGCGAGGAGGCAGAGAAGCACGGTATTCTGATGTCACTCCACACGCCGTATTTTATCTCGCTTTCAAGCGTTGAGGAGCAAAAGCGACTCAACAGCATTGAATATATAAAAAAGTCGCTTTGGGCGGCGGAGCTTATTCACGCCGACACCATAGTAATTCACAGCGGAAGCGCGGCAAAGATCAGCCGCGAGGAAGCTATGAGACTGTCGATGGATACACTGCAAAAGGTCATCGAGGCGGTCGGGGACACCCCCATAAAGCTCGGCATTGAGACTATGGGCAAGGTCAATCAGCTCGGCACACTTGACGAGGTAATAGCACAGTGTCAGGTGGACAAGCACTATGCGCCCGTCGTGGATTTCGGTCACATGAACGCGCGCGAGGGAGGACTTTTCCGCACAGTTGACGATTACAGATACGTATTCGACAAGATAGCGCGCGGCTGCGGCGAGGAGGTCGCGAAAAACCTGCACTGTCACTTCTCGAAGATCGAGTTCACGGGCGCGGGGGAAAAGAAGCATCTTACGTTTTCGGACGATATTTACGGCCCCGACTTTGAGCCGCTTATTGAGGCTATCGCAAAGGACGGCTGGACGCCTCGCATTATTTGCGAATCGGACGGAACTATGCCCGAGGATGCGCTGAAAATGAAAAAATACTATGAACAGTTGTTATAAGGAGATATTATGAGCAGACTTGATAAATTCAAGAGGGAGCTTGCGAGCGTCGGAGCCGATGCCGCGGTAATTTCCTCGCAGATAAATATAAGATATATGACGGGCTTTGACTACACCGACGGCTACGTGCTTATCACCAAAAACAAGTCCTACGTGCTTGCGGATTTCCGCTACATAGAGGCGGCGAATATGACGGTCGACAAGTCGCAGTACGAGGTAGTTATGCCAAACACCTCAATGCTTACCTGTCTGTCGTCCCTTATGGACAACGAGGGTGTTAAGACTGTGCTTTTTGAGGAGGCGACTCTTTCTTACTCGGATTACGAGCGCATGAAAAAGATGTTTGTCGGCAAGGAGCTTTGTGAGGGCGCGTCCAGGATCGCGGACGGAATGAGGCTTTACAAGGATGCGGACGAAATAGAGAAGATGAAAAAGGCGCAGGCGATAACCGACGCGGGATTTTCTCACATGCTCAAGGCTCTCACGCCCGATATGACTGAGATAGACGCGGCTTTGGAGCTTGAGTTCTTTATGAGAAAAATGGGCTCGGACGGACTTGCCTTTGACACCATCGCGGCATCGGGAACAGCCTCGGCTCTGCCTCACGCGGTACCGAGAAACGTCAAGCTCGAGCGTGGATTTTTCACTCTCGACTTTGGCGCAAGAGTTGACGGATATTGCTCGGATATGACGAGAACAGTAGTGCTTGGCAAAGCTGACAAAGATATGAAAAAGCTTTACAATACCGTACTTTTGGCGCAGACCACGGCTCTTGAGGCACTGCACGAGGGTATGCTTTGCCGCGACGCGGACAAGATCGCGCGCGACATAATAAACGGCGCGGGCTACGAGGGAAGATTCGGTCACAGCCTCGGTCACGGAGTCGGAATGTACATTCACGAAGCTCCCAGACTCGCGAGCATTCCCACCTATGACGTCAAGCTCTCGCGCGGCCACGTTGTCACGGTCGAGCCCGGTATATACCTTGAGGGACAGTACGGCTGTCGCATTGAGGACATGGTCGTCTGCTGTGAGGACGGAAGCATTTACGACTTCACGCAGAGCAAAAAAGAGCTTATTGAGCTTTTCTGATAAATCGACTTAAAGGAAAAATAATATGAATATTGAATTTTTGAGCGCGGCGGTCGGGCAATCGGCAGAGCAAGCTGCTCCCACTATTGAATGGAGCGTGTGGGCTTGGGTCTGTCAGAGGACGGGCTGGAATTATATATTTCTTACTGTAGTCTTTGCTGTGCTTTGCGCGATAGTGCCGTATTTTATCGGCAGCATCAACCCCGCAATAATCTTCTCAAGGGTATTCTTCCACGACGACATCCGCAGTCACGGAAGCGGAAACGCGGGCGCGACAAACACGCTCCGCACGTACGGAAAGAAGATGTCCGTATTGGTACTTAGCTGCGATATACTTAAGGCTCTCATAAGCGTTGGCTTTGGCTGGCTTATGATGGGACACTCCATAGGAGGCGCGATTGCGGGATTTTTCGTAATACTCGGACATATGTTCCCGATTTATTACAAATTCAAGGGAGGCAAGGGCGTTGCCTGCGCGGCTGCTGTCGTGCTTATGATGAGCCCGCTGTCATTTTTGTTCTGCCTTTTGGTGTTTGTGATAATCGTTGTGGGAACCAAGTACGTGTCCCTGGCGTCCATCATAGGCATTGGACTTTATCCCTTGTTTACCAGAGCGTTTATTCCCGCAAAGAGACAGGGCGCAATAGGACTTTTCGCGGTGCTTATAGCGGTATTTGTCATTTTTATGCACAGGGCGAATATAAAGCGTCTGTTCAACGGCGAGGAATCCAAGATATCCCTCGGCAAAAAGAAAAATGCCGATGATGATTCTCCCAAGGGCAAGAAAGCCAAGCCCGATAAAATTTATAAGGATTCGGATTTTGTAAAATGCGAGGGCTGCGGACATACAATACCCATAACTCGTGAGGTCTGCGTATATTGCGGCGAGAAAAATCCCGCGTACGTGCCTCGGGAGGAGAACAAAACTCCAAAAAGAGAAAGAAAAAATGAGTGATATTTTACTTGAAAATAAAGAGCTTTTGTGCAGACTTATACTCAAGTCCGCGCAGACCGAGACGCTGAAGAAGGCAGTCTTTTCAAAGCCTGCCGACAAGAGCATAAAAAAGACTGTCATCTCTCCGAAAAGCATCTCGGGAGAGGTTATGCTTCAGGCGGAGATATTCCATACGGACAACAAGGCAACACACGAAAACATAAGGCTTGACAATGCGTCAAGAATAGCGGAGTATATTCACGGATATTCCCAGATAAATCTGATGACGACCGCGGGGGATTGCGAATACAAGCTGTCGCAGTCGGGCAAGAGTGTTGTTATCGGAGGACCTAAGCTTGAGAGTCAGCTTTTTGCTGACAAGACCTTTGCGAGAGTGCAGATAGGCTCAAACAACAAGAGCAAAAAATACATTCTGTCGGGTGACGAGGAGTTTCTCAAATATCTCGGAGTCAGTGACAAAAACGGCAGAGTTTACGACAAAAAGCAGGCGAAATTCCGTCAGATAAACAGATTTTTGGAGCTTATACGCGATATAGAAAAGCATCTGCCGCAGGGAGAGCTTCGCATCTGCGACCTGTGTTGCGGAAAAAGCTATCTTTCCTTTGCGGTGTATCACTATTTTTCTGTGATACAGGGCAGAAAAGTAAAAATGACGGGTGTTGACCTCAAGCCCGACGTTATAGAGTATTGCTCGGGCGTGGCGGAAGCGGTCGGGTTTGACGGGCTTGAATTTATATGCGGCGACATTCGCGCGTATGAGGCGGAGAGCCACGTCAATCTCGTTATATCCCTCCACGCGTGTGACATAGCGACGGACATTGTGCTTGAGAAGGCAACGGACGTGCAGGCGGACGTGATACTGTCAACGCCCTGCTGTCACCATGACCTCAATAAAAAGCTTGATTGCGACGCGCTTGACTTTATAGGCAGCCACTCCATGCTCCGTCAGAAGCTCTGTGACGCGGCGACCGACGCGCTTCGCCTAAAGCTCTTGGAGGCAAAGGGCTATGAGGTTTCGGCGCTTGAGCTTATAGACCCCGAGGAAACGCCCAAAAACATACTCCTTCGCGGCATACGCAAAAGAAATTTTGATATTCACGGCGCTGCGGCGGCAAGGGCGATGGACGAGTATATTTCCGCGTACAGATTCCTGACGGGCGGCAAATCACCCGAGTTTGTGTGAGGTGAGATATGGGACTTATAAAGAAAATAATGGAGCGCGCTACCAAATCCAAAAATCCCGACAGCAAAAGATATAAATGGGATATGGCAAGGCAGATGTGCGGTCATCATATAAGGTACGTCACGGAAAAGAGAGACGGCGTTGACGAGGTGATCGGACGCAGCGGAGGGCTTAATATCCGCGACGACGAGCTGCTCGTGTTTGCCTCGGCAGACGTGCTTATGCGCTGCAAAATTGAAGAAATGCAGGCGTGGGAGCTGCTCTCAAAGGACGGCGTGGTCATAACCGCACCCGACCTTGAGCATGGCGGCGTTGAAAGAACTATTATTGTTTACTATGTATATTACAGATAAAAGAGGACTTGAAAATGTTTATTAAAGAAACAACAAAGGGAATGAGAGACATTCTTCCCGCAGAAAGTGAAATAAGAGAGTATCTTCTGAATAAGCTCAAAAGGACTTATGCGTCCTTTGGATTCTCGCAGATAGAAACACCCGCTGTCGAGCACATTGAAAACCTCACCTCAAAGCAGGGCGGCGAGAATGAAAAGCTCATATTCAAGATACTTAAAAGAGGAGAGAAGCTGAGTGAGTCCGCAGGGGGCGCTGACATTGACGCGCTCGTGGATTCGGGACTTCGCTATGACCTCACCGTGCCGCTTTCCCGTTATTATTCAAATAACGCGGCAAATCTGTCCTTGCCCTTCAAGGCTATGCAGATAGGCCCCGTGTGGCGCGCTGACCGTCCCCAGAAGGGACGCTTCCGCCAGTTTACGCAGTGTGATATCGACATTCTCGGCGATGCGTCAAACGCGGCTGAGATAGAGCTTATCACGGCAACGTCGACGTTCCTTGAGAGCGTTGGAGTAGGCGGCTGCACCGTTATGATAAATGACCGCCGTATTCTCGCGGCTATGGCGAGAGCGAGCGGATTCTCGGAGGAGCAGTTCGGGCTGGTGTTCATTATTCTTGACAAGTATGACAAGATAGGCGAGGCGGGAATCGAGAAGGAGCTTCTTGAGGCAGGATACGATCCTGCTTGCGTTGCAAAATATATGGAGATCTTCCGCGGATCGCTTACGGCAGCTGACAGATTTGCGTATCTTGAGTCTGTTCTCGGTGACTCTATTGAGGACGGTGTTATTGCAAACGTAAAGGAGATCTGCGAGGCGGTTGCGGTAATTTCCGACGGCAGATTCAACCTTGATTTTGACGTGACGCTTGTTCGCGGAATGGGTTATTACACGGGCACTATCTTTGAGATAAAGTCCGAGGACTTCAAGGGCTCAAGCATCGCGGGCGGCGGCAGATACGACAATATGATAGGCAATTTCACGGGTCAGAAGACCTGCGCCTGCGGCTTCTCCATAGGCTTTGAGCGAATCGTCGGCGCGTTGCTTGAAAAGGGATTTAAGCCTTCTGACAGAGCAGAGAAGACCGCCGTGCTTTACGATAAGCGTCTTGGCGCATCCGAGCTTGCGATCATGCAGAAAAAGGCTATGCAGTACAGAAATGACGGCAAGACCGTGCTTGTGCAGAAGATGAACAAGAACGTCGGCTTCCAGAAGCAGAAGCTCGAGGCAGACGGATATACCAAGTTTGTGGATATCAGATACCCCGACGAGCTGGTGAAGATGGATAATATTTGATTGTTGCTGCAATCAAAAAATATATTTGCTATGTTATAGATCGGAGGAGTTATGAAATCAATTATGAAAAAAGCATTATTTCTTGTTTTGATACTGAGTCTTTTATTCTGTCTTGCAGCTTGTGACAGATCAAACGATAATACCGACTCTGACGACGGTAGTAAAAATGACAAGGTGGAATATACCACCGGCCTGGAGTTTACATCCAAAGGTGATGGAACTTGCTATCTGAGTTCTGTCGGCAGTGCTAAGGATATCAGTGATGTTGTTGTCCCTCCTACTGCCCCAAACGGTGACGTGGTGATCGGTGTGAAAGGTTGGGCTTTCGAGAACAATTCGACTGTAAAGAGCATTGTTCTTCCTGAAGGCTTAAAGTACATTGAATCCAATGCGTTTAATTACAGTCGAAAGCTTGAATACATTTTTTTACCCGATACGGTGGAGAAGATAGGTATGTTTGCCTTTATAGGCACAAACTTAAAGAGCATTGATTTTGGTGAAGGCCCCATGGAGATAGGGTATCGTGCATTCTACGATTTAACGTGCTTGGAGGAAATTATTCTTTCCCCAAACACAATTTCTATAGGCGAGGGGGCGTTTAGCAGGACCAAAATAAAGAGCTTGACCGTACCTGCCAGTGTAAGCAAAATAGATAAGAGCGCATTTGAAGGTTGCCATAATCTTACGGAGCTGTTTTTTGAAGACGGTGATGCTCCTCTTACGTTAGATTACGGTGTTTTTTATGGGTGTGATGGAATAACTAATGTTATATTGCCGAACCGAATAAAAGATATTGGTCCGGGAGCCTTCACGTCATGCAATAAGCTTGAATCTATTAATTTTCCTGATGGACTTGAAACTATTGGAGAGTATGCGTTCTCTGGGTGCAGGGCATTGAAAAGTGTATCCTTGCCGCAGGGTATCGGTGAAATAGGAAAAGGTGTATTCAGTAGATGCGAGTCGCTCTGTGATATTAAAATTCCAAGTGATATGATCGAGGTGCCTTCGAGATTTCTTTCGGGCTGTCGTTCCCTTACCGAGATAAAGCTTCACGATGGTATTACCAAAATCGGTAGCGAGGCTTTTGCGTATTGTACACGTATCACGGACCTTAACCTGCCCGATAGCATTGTTGAGATCGGTTTCGGGGCATTTGAGGGACTTATCGGTGTAACCGAGATAACCATTCCCGACGGTGTTTCAACGCTTGAAAACTCTCTGTTTAATGACTGCCAAAAGCTTGAGAGAGTCACTCTTCCTAGAGGAATAAAGGTTTTGCCAGACTTGATTTTTGCCAACTGCGATAATCTGACCAGCTTTACCGTACCGGACGGCGTGGAATCTATCAAGGAGAGGGCATTCTTTTCGTGCGATAGTTTAACCGAAATTACTCTTCCCGATAGCTTGAAAATTATAGACTACGGCGCATTTGAGTATTGCGATTCTTTGTGCACCGTATACTATGAGGGCACGAAGAATCAGTTTATCTATGTGAAAATATACGAGAAAAATATTGCCATTTCCTCGGCTGAAATTGTTTGTCTCGGTTGAAAATAATATCCAAAGTAAAGAGGAGAGGTAATGTGACTCAGAACATTGTTTGACGCGTGGGGTTAATTTGTATCGTTTGTAATCAAAGCGTCAAACGTGCAAATGCTTCGCATTATGCTTCGCATTTACGGTGTTCTTCGTCATAAGAGCCAAAGTAAAAGGGAGAGGCTAAATGCCTCTCCCTTTTACTTTGGAGCTGGTAATGTGACTCAGAACATTGTTTGACGCGTGAGGTTTATTTGTATCGTTTGTAATCAAAGCGTCAAACGTGCAAACGCTCCGCGTTTACGGTGTTCTTCGTCATTTGAGAGCCAAAAACAAAGAGAGGGTATTAACCCTCTGTTTGTTTTTGGAGCTGGTAAAGTGACTCAGAACATTGTTTGACGCGTGGGGTTAATTTATATCGTTTGTAATCAAAGCGTCAAACGTGCAAATGCTTCGCATTTACGGTGTTCTTCGTCATAAACTGCAAAAACAAAGAGAGGGCTTTAGCCCTCTCTTTGTTTTTGGAGCTGGTAATGTGACTCGAACACACGACCTGCTGATTACGAATCAGCTGCACTACCGACTGTGCTATACCAGCGAAGAATGAGCTGTATGGCACAAGGAGGTAGTGCCACACCACCGAAGGTGGTAAGACTACACGACTGTGCTATACCAGCGACCTAATTATTATATCACAACAAATAAAAAAAAGCAATAGCTTTTTTAGGATTTTTAAGAAAATTTGATATTTTTTTTCGTAGGGACCGACCTCCCGGGCGGTCCGTAATAATCGATTACCGATTACAACGGGTCGTCCGGGAGGTCGACCCCTACGACAGAATAATCAATCATCCGTGAACGAAATTGATAGTCGATTACTCGTAGGGCGGGGGGTTACTCCCGCCGTAAATAATCGATTACCGATTGCATCGGACCGTCCGGGAGGTCGACCCCTACGACATAATAATAAATCATCCGTGAACGAAATTGATAGTCGATTACTCGTAGGGCGGGGGTTTACTCCCGCCGTAAATAATCGATTACCGATTGCATCGGACCGTCCGGGAGGCCTGTCCCTGCGTTGTCATCCCTCCGCCCTTTTGCGGTCAGAATTTCGGGGATCTTTCGACTTCACGGCTACGCCGTTACGCTCAAGATGACGATTACCCGTAGGGGCTGACCTCCCGGACAGCCCGCAAATAATAGGTTATAAATTACAAACGGCGGTGGGTTATCCCCGCCGAATAGAATTAACGCAAAAAAATACGGGCGATTGTGATACGCCCGTAAAATGTTGTTTTACATTTGTTTCAACCTCTCGCAAAGGCTCGGAATGACCTTTTCAAAATGCACGCCGTAATCAATGGGTGTCTCGTCGGTCTGTGTGGCGATAATGCTTTCACAGACAAAATCCGCGGCGAGAGCCGCGCTCTGCTCAATACTCATATTATTCATAAGTCCGCCGATGAATACGGACGAGAATACGTCGCCCGTGCCGTGATATTTCTGATCGATCTTTTTATTGTAATCCTCAAAGAACTCGCCCGTCTCGCTGTCGTAGCCCATGCAACCGAGCAGCGCGTCGTCAAAGGAAACGCCTGTTATAACGGCTTTTTTGCAGCCGAGGGCGGTGAGTCTGCGCAGAACCTCCTCAATATATTCTCTTGAATATCCGCTCTCCATGTAGGGAATATCAAGCATAAAGCATGCCTCGGTGAGATTTGGGATAATTATGTCCGCCTTGGCGCAGAGGGTTGCCATCTTGTGGGCAAAGTCCATATCAAACGCGGGGTAGAGCTTTCCGTTGTCGCCCATAACGGGGTCAACGATCTTCAGCACGCCGTCGCCGAAATCCTCAAATATGGAAGCCACGCTGTCTATCTGCTCAAAGGAGCCAAGATATCCCGTGCCTATCGCGTCAAATTTGAAGCCCTGTTCCTTCCAGTGCTTGGTTATAGGCTTTATTTCATCTGTAAGATCGCAGAACGTAAATCCACGGAACATGGTGTGTGTTGAGAGAACTGCGGTGGGGAGTATTGCCGCTTCAACGCCCATTGCGGATATTAAGGGCAATGCGACTGTGAGCGAGCATTTTCCGATGCAGGAAATGTCCTGCACGGTCAGAATTCTTTTCATTATGATGCCTTCTTTCGTATAGGGTTTTGCTATGCAGTATATTCTACACTTTTTTTGTGCCCGTGTCAATAACTTTCAAAAAATTTTTAGCCACAATCCGATTTTATGGCGAAAAATAAAACATATTGTGGAAAAATAAACACAAAGTTGATAAAATATACAAAAAAACCCTTTACAAAGTCTTTTGTGTATGATATAATATTTGCATGGATCACGTAATGAAAGGAATATGATATATATGAGATGTCCGAATTGCGGAGCAGGTGATAGCAAGGTTATAGATTCCAGACCCGTTGAGGAAGGCAACAGCATACGCCGACGCAGAGAGTGTCTTGCGTGCCAGAAGCGTTTTACCACGTTTGAGGTGTTGGAGTCCTTGCAGATCATTGTAATAAAAAAGAACGGAGAGAAGGAGCTTTTTGACAGAACAAAGCTTCTCGGCGGAATACTCAAGGCAACGCAGAAGCGCCCCGTAAATGCCGAGGATATAGTCAATTCTGTTGAGAACGAGCTTCAGAACTCTCTCAAGAACGAGGTCACTACCACCGAGATAGGCGAGATGGTCATGGAGAAGCTCAAGGCTGCGGATAAGGTGGCGTACGTCAGATTTGCGTCCGTTTACCGCGAGTTTACCGACGTCAACAATTTTCTTGACGAGCTTATGGAGCTTATCAGAAGATAATAAAGAAATACGGCAATAACGCCGTATTTTTTTATGCTTTCCGGCAAATAATAGCATTAAAATCTATCAGGAGCTTTATATGAAGAAATTTGCCGAGAAGTATTCAGAAAACATAAGGATATTTGACGATATCTTCTGCGTTGACGATAACTTCGACATTATAAAGAAGACCCTCAAGATCGGTGCTGACGAGCTGACGCTTTATTATATCGACGGCTTTGTTAAGGACGTGGTTATGCAGAAGCTTATGTCGGATTTTGTCTCACTCAAGACACTTGAGCCGAACAAGGACCTGTTTTCCTGCAACGATCACAGGGACGCGGTGTTGGCTTTTATGGAGTGCAACGTCTCTTACGTTGAGAGTGACGTCACAACGGATATTGACCTTGCGGTGCAGATGGTCATGTCGGGCGCGACGCTTGTTTTAGGCTCGCGATTCGGCGCAAACGGAATTATCATTGATGCGCGGACCTATCCCGCCAGAAGCACGGGGGAGCCTGAGGGCGACAAGGTCATGCGCGGCGCGAGAGACGGATTTGTGGAAACGCTTATTTTCAACACCGCGCTTATCCGCCGACGAATAAGAAATCCCTCGCTTACCATGAGCTATATTACCGTCGGCAAGGACTCAAGGACGGATATTGTGGTCTGTTATATGAAGGACAGGGCGGATATGAAGTACGTCGAGTCGATTAAGGAAAAAATCAGCAATATCAAAACAGACGCGCTCGCTATGGGACACGAATCGCTCGCTGAGTGTCTGATAAAGACAAGGTGGTATAATCCGTTTCCCAAAATAAGATACACGGAGCGTCCCGATTCTGCGTCAGCGCAGCTGCTTGAGGGAAGCGTGCTTGTGATAATTGACAACTCGCCCGAGGTCATGATATTGCCGACCTCGATATTTGACTTTATGCAGGAGACAAACGACTTTTATTTTCCGCCGCTTACGGGCTCGTATATCAGAGTCGTGCGGCACGTGGTATTCTGGCTTGCGCTGTTTCTGACACCGCTGTGGTATTTTGCGATAACTCACGAGGCGCTTATCCCCGAATGGCTTTCCTTTATCATTCCGCAGGACAGGGGACGGATACCCATAATCGCGCAGCTTCTTCTGACGGAGTTTATTATAGACGGACTGCGTATGGCGTCGCTGAACACCCCGAATATGCTCTCGAACTCGCTTTCGGTGGTGGGCGGGCTTATACTCGGAGATTTTGCGGTGAATATCGGCTGGCTTATCCCCGAGGTCATACTGTATATGGCTTTTGTCGCGATAGCAAACTTCACGCAAAGGAGCTACGAGCTTGGGTACGCGTTCAAATTTTTGAGGATACTTTTGCTGATACTCACGGCTTTATTTGGGGGCTGGGGACTGCTTTTTGGAAGTGTGCTGATAATTATTCTCATAGCCACAAACAAGACAGTAAACGGGAAGAGAAGCTATCTCTATCCCTTGATACCCTTTAATTTCAAGGCGCTCAAGTCCTTGTTCGTGCGTGTGAGAAAGAGTGATTTTACAGAGTAAATTTTTGCGGCTGCGGGGCGGATTTGCCCTCGACGGTCCGTAAATGCACAATCAGCCTTCCCCAGCGGGGAAGGGGGACCGCTTGCGGTGGATGAGGAGAGTACCACCATTGAGGGCGATATTTTTTATGATTACCCATAATGTCGACGCTCTCGAGCAACTGACGCATTGGGTCGTTAATACAATGCGCCCCGACAATGATGTAATCGCAAAATACCTTTATAATCACAAATGGGGCTCTCCTCATCCGTCGCCTTCGGCGCCACCTTCCCCGCTGGGGAAGGCTAACCTCCCTCCCGGACGACACGTGAATGAAAACGCAAAATTTGACTTTTTCAACAGGGGAAGGCTTATTATGAAATCCGTACACCCGCTATGCGGGTGTATTTTTATTTCCGCGGGCGTTTGAAAAATTATTAAAATGTTCACGAATACTTGTCCGTCACCCCTTGATTTTATATAGTTTATATATTATAATATATGTGTATTGTTATTTTGAGAGGCTGAATTATGGAAACTCAAGGACTTAATTTTTCACATCGCTCGGTGCTTCTTGACGAGTGTATCGAAAATCTGAATATTGACCCCAACGGAATTTATATAGACGGCACCGCGGGCGGCGGCGGTCACTCCTATGAGATCGCGAAAAGACTGACAGGCGGCAGACTTATCGCTATAGATCAGGACGAGGCGGCTATCGCGGCGGCGAGTAAGAGACTCTCGGAGTTTGGAGACAAGGTTACTATAGTCAGAAACAATTTTTCAAACATCGCGGACGTTTGCCGCGAGCTTGATATTGGCAGAATAAACGGCGTGCTGCTTGATCTCGGTGTGTCGTCGTATCAGCTTGATACGGCGGAGCGAGGCTTCTCTCATAACGCCGACGCGCCTCTCGATATGCGAATGGACAGACGCAATCAGCTTGACGCATATACCGTTGTAAATCTTTATCCCGAGGACAGGATACGCAAAATAATTTACGACTACGGCGAGGACAGATTTGCCCCAAGGATCGCGGCGGCGATAGTACGTCGCAGAGAAATAAAGCCTATTGAGACAACGGGTGAGCTTGTCGACGTAATAAAGAGCGCAATTCCCGCGGCTGCGCGGGAGGGCGGACATCATCCCGCCAAGCGCACGTTCCAGGCAATAAGAATAGAGGTAAACGGTGAGCTTTCGGTCATTCAGCCCGCGATCGAGTCGGCAACCGAGCTTCTCGCCCCGGGCGGCAGAATTGCTATAATCACCTTCCACTCGCTTGAGGACAGAATAGTCAAGCAAAGCTACGTAAAGCTCGCTGAGGGCTGTACCTGCCCGCCGAGAATTCCCGTGTGCGTGTGCGGCAACAAGCCGAAGGTCAAAATAATATCGAAAAAGCCTATCCTGCCCGGTGATACCGAGATAGAACAAAATCCCAGATCAAGAAGCGCGAAGCTTCGCGTGGCGGAAAAGCTCTGATTTTATACAAGCCCCATTTGAGTAATGGCTCGCAGGAGCAAAAATTATATGGAGACGGATATGAAAAATATAAAGGATTCCTGCTCTTATTACATAAATCTGTTGTGTGACAGATTCCGCAACAAGGGAATTGCCGAGAAGGCGCACCTTGATGCGCAGGCGGATGCCGCGGCGTCAGCCAAAAGGCGCGCGCGTAAGGGTGCGGACACAATAGACCCCAAGAGCAAAAAATATAAAACAAGCTTGTATAACGGCAAGCTTTATACAGGTAGCGAGGACTTTGCGCGCTACTACAAGGATCTGCGAGGTCCCAAATCCCCCGACGCCGCCTCAAGAGACGAGGAGGAATACAAAAAGGCGCTCGCGGATTCCCGCGGAAAGGTCAAATTACAGTCAAAAAAAGAGATGCGGCTTGCCATACGCAAGCTGATGGGGGAGAAGCTGAGGGAGATCGGTCTTATACCGATAAAGCCCAAAAAGCTGATGGAGACGGTAGGCAGAGGATTTCCCGACGCTGATGCTCAGGGAGAAGTCAAGGCAAAGCGCAAGAGTATGCCCAAGGGTATGCTTTTTGCGGTCATGATAATTTTTGTATCGCTTCTTTTGATAGTTACCTCGTCCGTTATGGTAAGCCGCACGGAAAGTGACATTTCGCGTCTTGAGTCCAAGCTTGAGGAGCTCAAAAAGCAGGAGGCAAAGCTTTCGGTAGATCTTGAGGTCAAAAACAATATGATTAACATAAAGGAGATCGCCGAGGGTGAGTACGGAATGGTAAGCGCGGAGTACGTCGCGTCACGCTATATCAGTATTGATCGCGAGGATACCGTGATAACGGACTCGTCCTATTCCAGAGAGTCGGCAATAGTAAGGCTCTTTGAAGCCCTGGGACTGAAAAAAGAGGATTGACAGGGTGCGGAGTTTTGTAATATCCGCGTCATGGACAAACATATAATTTATTCGGAGTACAAATAAGAGAGGAGGAGTAGACATGGAGGGCGGAACACCCAGCAATAAGGTTTTGAAAAGGTCGGCAGTGATCTGCGCCGTTATCACGGTACTCCTGCTGCTCCTTTGCCTGAGGATATTTTCCATTCAGCTCTTTGACTTTAAGAAGTATGAGCAGAAGGTAATAGACCAGATAACGCAGGTCACACCTGTAGCTGCCGACAGAGGCGAGATATACGACAAAAACGGCATAGTTATTGCCACGAATATAACTACGTACAGACTTTTCATCGACCCCGCGGTAATAGCGCAGCAGACCGTCAACGACGCTAAGGGATATGCTGAGATTATCGCAAAAGGGCTCTCACAGATAGAGTCCCTGGGGCTTAGCTATGACGAGATAATAGCGCAATCTACCTACACAAGATACCGCGACAGAACACTCAAAAAGCATATTTCACAAGAGGATGCGGCAAAGGTCAGAGCATTTCTTGAGGAGGCGGAGATAGACGATCTTGCGCTCGTGCATCTCCAGGCTACAAGCAAGAGATATTATCCCTATGAAAGCCTCGGCTCGCACGCGCTGGGCTTTACCAACAGCGACGGCGACGGAATATACGGCATCGAGCTTCAGTATAACGAGTATTTGCAGGGCACGGACGGAAAGTACGTTACCGCAAAGGATTCGTCGGGCAAGGAAATGCCCTACGATTATGAAAGCTATATCCCCGCGATAGACGGATACAGCGTGGTCACGACTATTGACGTCTATATCCAGGCGGAGCTTGAGGAACAGGTCAAGCAGGCGTATCTTGAGTCGGGCGGAAAGAACAGAGCGTGCGGCGTGGTCATGGACGTAAACACGGGCGCGGTGCTTGCTATGGCTACCTACCCGAATTTTGACCTCAATAACCCCTGGACGTTGAACGAGGACTCCCAGACCAAGCTCGATAAGGCTCTCGCAAGGCTTTATGAAAGCCGACTCGAGGAGGGGAGCGAGGAGTTTTTGGAGAAAACCCGCGAGCTTTACTGCGAGACTCTGAGAATAAGCAACGCAGAGGAAAATCAGTATCAATACGAGAGCTATGAGGAATTTCAGTCCGCGCTCTCGCAGGGACTTATGCTCGCTATGTGGAACAATAAGGTGACGACCGAGGTCTATATGCCGGGTTCTACCTTCAAGGTAATTACCGCGGCTATGGCGTACGAGGAAAATCTCGTAAGAGAAAACGAGACGTTTTCCTGCCCGGGCTACCATATCGTGCTTGGACAAAAGATAAAGTGCCACAAGACCACGGGACACGGAAGCCTTACGTTTGCGAGGGGTATCCAGCAGTCCTGTAACCCCGTGCTTATGATGATGGGCGCGCGTATAGGACAGAGCAGATTTTACGATTATTTCAACGCCTTCGGATACCTTGACAAGACGGGAATAGACATTCAGGGCGAGGGCGTGAGCATTTTCTTTGACAAGAATAATTTTACCGAGCTTGACCTTGCGGTCACGTCCTTCGGTCAGAACTTCAAGATATCCGTAATGCAGCACCTCTCCGCCATAAGCGCGGTCGCAAACGGAGGCGAGCTTGTCACACCGCATCTGCTTTCGGAGGTGCGCGACAATGAAGGAAACGTAATATATTCCTATGAAACTCAGGTTAAGCGCCAGGTAATAAGCCAGGAGACGTCAAGAATAGTCTCCGAGGTGCTTCGCGAGGGTGTTGCCACCGACGGCGGAGCGAAAAACGCCTACGTTGCGGGATACAGAGTCGCGGCAAAGACGGGTACGTCCGAGAAAAAGGATACACACGACACGGATTATACGCCGTACGTTTGCTCGACTGTGGCGTACGCGCCTGCGGACTCACCCGAGATAGCGGCAATAATCATGGTCGACGAGCCTACCGAGGGCGTGCTTTACGGAAGCGTGGTCGCCGCGCCTTACATAGGGCAGCTTCTTGAGGAGATACTGCCTTACTACGGAGTTGAGGCGGTGTTTGACGAGGATGAGCTTGCAAAGCAGGCTATCGAGACACCCTGGCTTATAGCTCTCAGTGTTGAGAGAGCGCAAAAGCTTGCAGAGATGTACGGCGTGTCTATTGATATAGTAGGCGACGGTGACACGGTTCTTGCGCAGTCACCCGCACCCTTGACTCTTATGGAAAAGGGCTCGGCGAAGGTAGTGCTTTACACTACGGAGGAATCCAAAAATAACAGGAAAACGGTAATAGTCCCCGACCTTACGGGAATGACCGCGGTGGCGGCAAACGGCACGCTCACGGGATACGGACTTAACATCAAGATATCGGGAACTAAAAATTATATGTCTGGCACGGGAGCCGTGGTATATGAGCAATCTATACCCGCGGGAACACCCGTTGAGATAGGAACGGTGGTTGAACTGAAATTCAGGTATCTTGACGCCGACGATTAAACGGCAATATAATGCCGACGGAAGTATAAATTTTTCAAAAGCTTATATTTTCGGAGGTATATATGAGGCTTTCAGCTCTTTGCCGACTTGCAGGAATAGAATATTTTGAGGAGCTTTCGGATATCGAGGTGTCGGGAATAGTAACCGACTCGCGAAAGGCTTACGACGGGTGCATATACGTATGTATTCGCGGTCTTTCGGCGGACGGACATAATTTTATCATGTCTGCCATCCGTCGGGGAGCGGCGGTCATACTGTGCGACAGAAATTTTGACGCGCGGGATATTGACGGACATATCCCCGTAATACGCGCGGATAACACAAGAGACGCTATGGCAAGGCTGTATTCCGCGTGGTACGGTAATGTTCAGGATTCCATGAAGATAATCGGCGTTACGGGAACTAACGGCAAGACCACGGTGTCGCGTATGATATACGAGATACTCTACCGCTCGGGAAGACGGGTGGGGCTTATAGGCACGGTGGGAAGCATGTATTGCGGGGCGAAGATAGATATTCGCTCGGACAATCAGCTATCCAACCTCACCACCCCCGACCCCGAGGAGCTTTACAAAATATTTGACGTGATGAAAAAAAGCGGCGCCGAGTACGTTGTCATGGAGGTCAGCTCACATTCGCTTGAGCTTTGCAAGGTGTCACCCATAAGCTTTGAGGTTGGTATTTTTACAAATCTGACTCCCGAGCATCTTGACTTTCACGGAGATATGGAGTCGTATTTTCTATCCAAGGCAAAGCTGTTTGACAGGTGCAAAAAGGCGGTAATAAACTGCGATAATCCTTACGGCGTAAGACTTGCGGATATGCATAGAAATATCGCCGTGACCTGTTCCGCGTGCGGAGGGGACACATCGGTATGCGCTGAGCAGATAGTCCTCGGTCAGTGGGGAATAGAATATAAGCTCTCCCACCCGAAGCTGAGGGCGAGGATAAGCTGCGCAATACCCGGAGATTTTACGGTCATGAATTCGCTTGAAGCGACCGTGTGCGCCTACGAGCTTGGAGTCTCGGCGTTTGACATAAAAAATGCGCTTGCGCATCTGCGCGGCATCGAGGGAAGGCTTGAGAGGGTTAAGCTTGACGGAAGATGTAATTTTTCGGTCTTTCTTGACTATGCCCACACACCCGACGCACTTGAAAATCTGCTTCGCACCGCAAAGGGATTTTCCCGCGGACGTCAGAGGATAGTTCTTCTTTTCGGCTGCGGAGGGGACAGAGACCGCTCAAAGCGGTCGCAGATGGGACGTATTGCCTCGTCAATGGCGGATTTTGTGATAATCACGTCAGACAACAGCCGCACGGAGAATCGCTCGGATATAATCTGCGAGATACTCTCGGGTGTGGATAAGGAGTCCTGCTTTACCGTCATTGAGGACAGGGAGGCGGCAATCGAATACGCCATCAGAAACGCCCGTAATAACGACATTATTCTGCTTGCGGGCAAGGGACATGAGAATTACGAAATAGATAAAAACGGAAAAAGATATTTTTGCGAGCGGGAGCTTGTACAGAAATTTGCAAATAAGTATCACTCGGGGGATATATGAAGATAAAATTGGGGCTTTGCCCTGAGAATATGGAGAACGTCGCGCACTATTGCGGCGGCACTCTTATAGGTGAAAACAGAGAATTTGAATACGTATGCACGGACTCGCGGGAGGCAGACGAAAAAACGCTTTTTATCGCGACTCTCGGCGAGCGTGTTGACGGACATAATTTTATACCGTCGGCGCAAAATCTCGGTGGCAGGTGCTTCCTTTGTGAGCGAGTGCCCGAGGGCGCGGATGCTGACTCCAGCTTTTGTGTGGTAGGAGACTCGGTCGCGGCGTTCTCAACGCTTGCGCAGGGGTACAGAAAAAACACTCCCATTGACACGGTAGCTATCACGGGAAGCGTGGGCAAGACTACCACAAAGGAGCTTACCGCCTGTGTGCTGAACGAGGGATTTGAGCTTTACAGCACCGAGGGAAACTTCAATAGCGTTATAGGTATGCCTATGTCTATGCTTGAGGTCGGAGACGGGTGTGAGGCGGCGGTATTTGAGATGGGTATGAGCGGATTTGGCGAGATAAGTCAGATGTCGCGTACCGCCTCGCCAAAGGTTGCGGCTATTACGAATATCGGCACGTCGCACCTTGAATATCTCGGCACACGTGAAAATATCGCAAGGGCAAAGTATGAGATAGCGGAGGGTATGCGCGCAGGGGGGACACTTCTGCTCAACGGCGACGAGCCGCTGCTGCGTCAGCTTGCCGAAAAAAACAGCGGCGCGGACTACAAAATCCTGTTTGTCTCGGCATGCGGAGACGCTGATTTTTGCGCGGAGAATATAAGATTTACCTCCGAGAGCAGTATTTTTGACCTGAAATACAGCGGGGGAGAGATAAATGATATTTCTGTTCCCGCGATAGGACAACATATAGTTTACGACTCGCTTTTTGCATGCGCGATAGGGCTTCTTATGGGACTCTGCGGCGAGCAGATAAAGCGGGGAATTGCAAAATATACCCCCAAGGCGTACAGACAGAGGATATACGACGCGGACGGATTTAAGATAATAGCTGACTGCTATAACGCTTCCCCCGAGTCAATGCGCAGTTCGCTTGAGGTGCTCGCGACACTTGAGGGCAAGCGCAAAATAGCGGTGCTTGGTGATATGCGCGAGCTTGGCGAGTGTTCGGCAGAACTTCACAGAGAGGTCGGAAAATTTGCCGCAGACAAGAAAATAGATATTCTGTTTACGGTGGGCGAGCTTGGCGCACAAATTGCCGAGGGCGCGAGGCTTTGCGGTATGAGTGAGTCAAATATACATACCGAGCTTGACTGCTCGGCAGAGAACACGATAAAAACACTAAAAGAAATATTGAATTGCGGTGACGTTATTCTCTTTAAGGCGAGCAGAGCCATGAAATTTGAGAGAATGATCCAAGAGATAGAAAAGACAGAGCAAGACAGGTAAGTTATCAGAGTAGCAAAGGAAGGACATATAATGCTTTATCAGTGGATACAGGATAAGATCGGAATAGCTAATAGCAGAATGATAGGAATAGAGAGCCTTATAATTACCCTTGCGGTGTTTATTCTGGCTGTTATCTCGCTCAAAATTATTATTCCCATTTTGAGAAAGCACAAAATGGGTCAGCAGATACACGAGGTGCTTGAAAATCACGCGGTCAAGGCGGGAACACCGACGATGGGCGGAGTTGGATTTATAATCGCGCTCCTTATAGTCTGTCTTATCTGGGTGGTGCTTGAGGTGTGCGGAGTGCTTGGCGGGGTAGACAAGAACGGTCTTGTGGTATTTGCCTATACTCTTGCTCTCGGTGTCGGAAATGCGCTTATCGGTATAATTGATGACCGCGCAAAGCTTCGCCGCAAGCAGAACGAGGGACTTACAAGCAAACAGAAGATGTTTTTGCAGATCGTGATCGCCGTGGCGTATGTTACCGTAATGGCTATAAGCGGAAACCTTGAGACGTCCTTTATGATCCCCTTTACAAATTTTGCGCTTGAGCTGAGCTGGGGAGCTTATCCGTTATACGTTCTTGTGATAGTCGGATTTGTAAACAGCACAAATATTACCGACGGACTTGACGGACTTGCATCAAGCGTCGGCATCTCGGTCGCGGGGGCGTTGCTGCTTCTTTCCTGCGTGCTTGAGCAGAGATATATGGGCATTATCTCGGGCGCACTCCTCGGCGCGCTTCTCGGATTTTTGGTATTCAACCACTATCCCGCAAAGGTGTTTATGGGGGATACGGGCTCGCTGTTTATCGGCGGTATCATATCGGGCTGCGCGGTAGCGTCGGGACATTTTGTCGCTGTTATGATAATGGGGCTTGTGTTTATTCTCGATATGTTATCAAGCCTGCTTCAGACTGTGGGCTACAAGCTCACCAAAAAGAGAATATTTCTGCGCGCGCCCGTCCATCACCATTTTGAAATGCTGAAATGGAAGGAGACAAGGATAGTTACGGTATTCTTTATCGTATCCGTAATATTCTGCGCCGTAGGATTTTTGGGCATAATTCTGCCTTAAAGCTTAAGATAAACAAAATTTCAAGGACAGGAGGGGTGAGATTGGAAGAAAAGGACTTAAAGCCGAAGAAAAGCAATAAGGTTCTATTTTTTGTAAAAAGCAAGGCGCAAAAGCTGAATGATAAATACGAGCAGGATCTGAAGGCTCACGACCCTGTCTTTGACGAGCCCTTGCACAAGGAGACGGAGGAGAAAAAGACCCGCGTGCTTGTGCGGGGAGGTATAGACGTTTACTTTCTTTTGATAGTCGTCGCGCTCTCGCTTTTCGGAATGATTATGGCGTTCAGCGCAAGCTCCTATTTCTCGTACAGAGAGACGGGAGACAGTATGTATTACTTCAAGCGTCACGTTGCGTTCACGTTGGTTGCGGCTCTGGTCGCGGCGGGAATAATAATCATCGCGCGTCCAAAGCATTTGAGACTCCTCGGTATTGCGACGTACGTTGGCTCTGCCATACTCCTTGTCGCCGTGCTTTTCATAGGTATGACGGGAAAGGGAGCGCAGAGATGGATAGACCTTGGATTTATCACGGTGCAGCCGTCTGAGATAGCAAAAATGGGACTTGTTATGATGCTGGCGTACGTCATGGCGAAAAACGAGAAAAAAATCGAGCTCAGTCAACGCTTTGGCGGTCAGTTCAAATACGGAGTGCTTTATCCGGGCATAGTTATCGCCATAATATGCGGACTTGTCGTGCTTGAAAAGCACCTGTCGGGACTTATAATTCTCGGTCTGCTCGGACTGTTTGTCATGTTCATCGGCGGCACGGACAAAAAGTGGATGCTGCTTATAGTCGGCGCGGGCATGGTCGTGGTTTTTGTCGTACTTATGTTTTCGGGATACGCGCAGGAGCGTGTCAACACCTGGCTGAATATCGAGGCGGCAGACCCGCAGGGCTCTGCATGGCAGAACTTACAGGGACTTTACGCCATAGGCTCGGGCGGAATTTTCGGAGTCGGTCTTGGAAACAGCCGACAAAAATACGGCTACGTGGCGGAGCCGCAGAATGACTTTATTTTTACGATAGTTTGCGAGGAGCTTGGATTTATCGGCGCTTTGGCGGTGATAATTCTGTTCTTGCTCCTGCTTTACAGAGGCTACAAGATAGCCTCAAAGGCACCCGATAAATTCTGCTCGCTGGTCGCCTACGGACTGACGACAAAGGCGGCGCTTCAGGCGGTGCTGAACATTGCCGTTGTCACAAATTCCATGCCCAACACGGGCATATCTCTCCCGTTCTTCTCGTCGGGAGGTACCGCGCTTATCATACAGATAGTGGAGATGGGCGTGATTTTAGCAATATCGAGATATTCTTACGTTGAAAAATAGCTTTGGAGGAAATATATGAGAGTTCTTATGACGGGTGGCGGCACCGCGGGACACGTAAATCCCGCGATAGCCATAGCAAACACTATAATGGAATACGAGCCCGAAAGCGAGATAGCCTTCGTTTGCTCGCACAACGCAAACGACAAGGCAAAGGATCTCGTTCCGAGGGCAGGGTACGACAAGCTCTATACCGTGAAGATCTGCGGCATGAAGGCTATATATAACCCCGCAAATATAAAGACGCTGTATTATATGCTCACCTCGCCCCGCGAGGCTAAAAAAATAATTGATGAGTTTAAGCCCGACATTATTATCGGTACGGGCGGATTTGCGTGTTATCCCGTGGCGCGCGCGGGTGTCAGGCTCGGCATCCCCACAGTGCTTCACGAGTCAAACGCAAGCGCGGGCAAGGCGATAAGACGTCTTTGCGGCTCGGTGGACCTTGTAATGACTAATTTTGAGTCTACGGCAAAGGCACTGACGGGCGCAAGACGTGCTATGAAGGTAGGAAATCCCGTTATCACCTCGTCAAAAAAGAGCGGCGCGGCGGAAAAGTCGGGCTTTGAGCGACACGTGCTTTCGTTTGGCGGTTCTCTCGGCGCGGAGTACGTAAACCTTGCCGTAGCGGATATGCTGTCGCATATTGCGGACAAGTATCCCGACGTGGAGTTTGTCCACGCCTCGGGCAAGAGAGATTTTGAGCATATGAAAGAGGAATTTGCCGCTCGCGGTCTTGATAAAAAGGCAAATGTCAAGCACCTTGATTACATATACGACATGGACAGACGCATGAGCGAGGCGGACCTTGTTATTTCCAGAGCGGGCGCGATGACTATATCCGAGCTTGCGCTTGGCGGCAAGGCGGCTATACTCGTTCCGTCTCCGTACGTTGCGGACAATCACCAGTACAAGAACGCAAAGGCGCTCTCTGACGCAAACGCTTGTGTTCTGGTTCAGGAGTCCGAGCTGTCCTCGGGTAAGCTCGAGGCAGAGGCGGTAAGACTGCTCTCGGACGAGAGCCTGAGAGGAATACTTGGCAAGAATATCACTCCTTTTGCCGAGCCCGACGCCAACAGAATAATTTACGAGGAAATAAAAAAGCTTGCGGCAAAATAAGCCGCGATAAAGGAATTTTGATGGAGAGGAGGTTATCTTTATGGCAAAGGGAAAAATAAGCGCAAAGCTTAACAGAATATCGGAATGCTTGAAAAACAAGGATTATTCAAATCCCGAGCTCAACGGCGCAAAGATAATCTCACTTTGTATTGTTGCGCTCCTGCTTGTAGGGTTTATCGTCCTTGTGACGAGAATAGACAGTATCGAGATAGAGGGCGACGTGACTCTGTTCAACGAGTCCGAGATAGTGGAGGCGTCCGAGCTTTCGGTTGGCGGAGCGCTCTACTCAAAGCCCGGATTCGCAATAAAAAGAGCCATACGCAAAAATCTCCCCATGGCAGAGAAGGTAAGCGTGCGTAAAAATATCTTTTCGCGCCGTGTGACTATAAGGGTGGAATTTTCAGAGTACAGGTTTGTGGTACAGTATGGGGACAAGTTCTACGGTGTGGATAGCGATCTGGCCGTCACGGACATCCGCGACTCCAAGCTGGAATTTATAGCTCTGGGCGCAAGAGTGTTGACTCTGCCCGAAATTCAGGAGCCTGTGCTTGGCGAGAAGCTTGTTTTCACAAGCACTGTGGACGTGCGGGACGAAAACGGTCGCCTGATCAAAAAGGGCGATGATATCTCAAAATACCAATACGTCACAGATCTTCTCGGCTTTTTGAACGAAAGCGGGTATATTGACAATACGGACGCGGTCTTCCTTGACGAAAAATTCAACGTCCGACTTATAATGAACGGCAGGTTTCTTGTGTATATAGGCAGATGCGAGAGCCTTAAAACAAAATTTGAGGTTATCGACGCCATAATAGACGAGGGAAGCACAAGCTACGGTAAGAGCGTTATCATTAACGTGCAAAACCCCGCGCTCGCAAGCGCAAGGGTGGACAATGAGCTGGACTTTTCAGAGTACGTAATTGAGGGGAAGTATAAAACCCCCGAGGAGAACAGCTCCGAGGGCAGTGAAGAAAACACAACGGAAAATACGGGAGAATGATCCTTGATGTCGGAAATTGACCGAATTTGTTAATTTTCAAAAAACTTTTGAAAAACTTTCAAAAAACTCTTGAAATTTTTGTATAAATGTATTATTATATATATGTGTATGTTTTTAATAAAATTGTACGAAAAAAATTAAGGAATATATAAATTTTGGAGGACTAACAATATGTCTATGTTTGAACACGACGATTCTATCGTACTTGGCGCTAATATTAAGGTTATAGGCGTCGGCGGCGGCGGAAACAACGCTGTAAACAGAATGGTAATCTCGAATATCGGCGGAGCTGAATTTATTACGATCAATACAGACAGAATGGCTATTGCCCGTTCCAATGCGTCCAGACAGCTCGTTATCGGTGAAAAGCTCACCAACGGCAGAGGCGCAGGCGCAAAGCCCGAAATCGGTAAGAGAGCGGCAGAGGAATCTCTTGAGGATATCAAGAACGTTCTCGCAGGCGCTGAAATGGTATTTGTCACCGCTGGTATGGGCGGCGGAACAGGTACAGGTGCTGCTCCCGTTGTTGCTCGCGTAGCACAGGAGATGGGCATACTCACTATCGGTATCGTAACAAAGCCCTTCACGTTTGAGGGTAAGGTAAGAAAAGAAAATGCCGAGGCAGGTATTGAGGAGCTTTCTCAGTACGTTGACTCTCTCATAGTTATTCCTAACGATAAGCTCAAGGAAACAAGCGACCAGAGAATTACTCTTGCTAACGCTTTTGAAATGGCAGACGACGTTCTCCGTAAGGGCGTTCAGTCCATCTCCGAGCTTGTAAACGTTCCCGCATACATCAATCTTGACTTTGCTGACGTTTGCACAGTTATGAGAGACGCAGGTCACGCTCACATGGGCGTTGGCTCCGCAACAGGTAAGGACAAGGCAGAGCTTGCCGCAAGAGAGGCTATCTCCAGCCCGCTTCTTGAGTCCTCCATTAAGGGCGCTCGCGGAATTCTCGTTGCTTACGTTGTATCTCCCGACGTTGGTCTTGAGGATATCGACCTTGCAAACACACTCATTCAGAACGAGGCAGATCCCGATGCAAACATCATCTGGGGTATCCGCTTCAACGACGAGGCAGAGGACGAGATCCGTATCACTCTCGTAGCTACAGGCTTTGACAAGAAGGAGGGCGACACCGCAGCAGCAGTGGTTGAGACTCCCGTGGTTGAAGAAGAAGACGAAGAGGACGATTTCTGGAAGACCATCTCCGTAAGAAGAAAGAAGTAATATCTGAATAATATAAAAAGGACGAGATTTTCTCGTCCTTTTTTGCGTTTATTCTGCGGGGTGTTGCCATAATATTATTTCAATATTCAAATTTCAGCATTGAAAAAGGCGGTGATTTGTGATATAATTAAAATAGGTAAATCAAAGCGCAAAGGAGGCAGGGAAGATGAGCGAGAAAACATACATCGCGATAGACTTAAAGTCCTTCTATGCCTCGGTTGAGTGCATAGAGCGAGGGCTTGACCCTATGACGACCAATCTCGTGGTCGCGGATATGTCCAGGACCGAGAAGACCATCGGTCTTGCCGTGTCGCCGTCGCTTAAATCCTTCGGTATCCCCGGGCGTCCGAGAATGTTTGAGGTGATACAGAAGGTCAGGGACGCAAACTACGAGCGCAAACGCCGCGCGGGCAGGCTTGTTGGCGAGTCATATAACATCAACGAGCTGAACGCGAACCCCTCGCTTGCGGTGTCGTACATTGTCGCGCCGCCGCGTATGGCGTACTATATGGATTACAGCGCGCGGATATATCAGGTGTATCTGAAGCACGTCGCGCCCGAGGATATTCACGTCTATTCTATTGACGAGGTGTTTATTGACGCGACGTCGTACCTCAAGACCCGCAAAATGACGGGACACGAATTTGCCCGAATGCTTATAAAGGACGTGCTGTCTACCACGGGGATCACCGCGACGGCGGGAATAGGCACCAACCTTTATCTGTGCAAGGTAGCGATGGACATAGTGGCAAAGCACGTTGAGGCAGACTGTGACGGCGTCAGGATTGCCGAGCTTGACGAGATGTCATACCGCAAGCTGCTCTGGGATCACCGACCGCTGACTGACTTCTGGCGCGTCGGTAAGGGCTATCAGAACACGCTTGAGGCAAACGGTCTATATACTATGGGCGACATCGCGCGTTGCTCCGTTGGCAACCCTTACGGCAGATACAACGAGGGCTTGCTTTATAAGCTTTTTGGCGTGAACGCGGAGCTGCTTATCGACCACGCGTGGGGCTGGGAGCCCTGCACGATAGAGCAGATAAAGGCATATAAGCCGCAGTCGACAAGTCTTGGCTCGGGACAGGTACTGCATTGTCCGTATGACTTTGAAAAGGCAAGACTTATCACCCGCGAGATGACCGACCTTTTGGTGCTTGATTTAGTTGAAAAGGGGCTCGTCACCGATCAGCTCGTGCTGACGATTGGCTACGACATCGAGAATCTGACCGACCCAAAGATAAGCAAGCTGTACAATGGACCTGTCACAACGGACTACTACGGCAGAAAAGTCCCCAAGCACGCGCACGGCACCGCTAATCTTGGCAGGTATTCGTCGTCCACTAAGGCGATTATTTCGGCTGTGGACGAGCTATACACACGCATTGTTGACAAAAATCTGTTAGTCCGCCGCATAAATATCGTGGCGAACAGGTTAAAGGACGAAAATGAGGTCAAAAATCAGCCCGCACCGTCAGAGCAGCTTAGCATTTTTGATGATTTTGAGACTCTTGAGCGCGAGCGCGCGGACGAGGAAGCGTCATTACAGAAGGAAAAGCAGATGCAATCTGCGATCATCGACATTAAAAAGAAATTTGGAAAGAACGCCATTCTCCGAGGTATGAATCTGGAGGAGGGAGCGACCGCAAAGGACCGCAATTCCCAGATCGGCGGACATAAGGCGTAAAAAAAATTTTGGAGATCATAAGATATGGAAAGCACAATAAGAGCTATGACGGCGGGGGACAGGGACAGTGTCCTTGAAATGATGAGGGTGTTTTATACCTCGCCCGCCGTGTTCAGCAACGGCTCGGACGAGATATTTTTGAAGGACATAGAAAATTGTATCAATAACAGTCAGTATCTTGAAGGATATATAATTGAAAATTCAGGCAACGTGCAGGGATATGCCATGGTTGCGAAAAGCTTTTCGACTGAGTTTGGAAAGCCGTGTATCTGGATAGAGGATTTGTATATTAAAGACGAGTACCGCGGGGCAGGGCTCGGCAGGAAGTTCATGGATTTTATCACAAAAAGGTACACGGACTGTATTTTTCGGCTTGAGGTAGAGGCTGAAAACGAGATAGCAGTGGAGCTGTACGAAAAGTGCGGATTTACCGTTTTGCCGTATATGGAAATGAAAAAATGAGTTAAGAAAGACTTAGAATGAAAGGAGATGCGGTATGACCGAAGCAGAGAAGAAGTATGCGGATATAATCAATATGCCGCATCACGTATCGCCAAACAGACCGAGAATGTCGGATATCGACCGCGCGGCGCAGTTCTCACCCTTTGCGGCGCTCACGGGATATGACTCGACCGTCGCCGAGGCGGGACGGCTCACAAGTAAAAGATGCGAGATAACCGAGGACGTAAAATCTGTCCTTAATGAAAAAATGCAGATGATAATCGACTATCTTGACGACCAGCCGATAGTCACCGTCACGTATTTTGTGCCCGACGAAAGAAAGGCGGGCGGCGCGTACGTCACCGTCTCGGGCGTAGTCAAGGAGATAAACGAGTATGACAGAGCAATAATACTTACCGACAAAACCTCAATACCCATTGAGCAAGTCTGCGACATACAAGGAGAGCTGTTCAAACGGGTGGAATAATAAAAGAAAAAATCGCCATAGAATCAAAATGATCTATGGTGATTTTTTATACTCGTAAACAAAGGTCTTGTCAAGGTGCTTGTCGATTTGGGAAAAGCCCAACTGGTTGATATAAAAAAGAGTGCCGCCGAAGCGGCACTCCAAAAACCATAATGTTATTTGTTTTTGTAAAAGGATAGATCTTCTTTCAAGTTTAAAGGTTTTGCTTTTTCTCAGTTTTTTTGTGATTTTTTCATAACTATGTATTCTTCATTATTTACTCAAATTCTAAAATATTATTAAACATTTTTTTATCATAATAATTACAATTTATTATAAT
>JAZQKI010000030.1:0-59219 GCA_045542075.1 Eubacteriales bacterium | reverse complement strand
CTGATGAGCCGGGATTTTGGGATGGTTTTACACATTCTCTGAAGAAGAGATCTCTGCGAACTTACCTATGATACGAATCTCAACAATGATGGTTCCTACATCTGAGTTGCCATAAGCTTTATATTCGTAATCACTTAATATATTATCATTCAGTTTCACTTCAAGATTTGAGGACGTTCCGTGTGCATCGGTATATGCTGTATCAATATAAGTAGGAGATGAGTTGTCTATATCAAAATCAAAATTGTTTTTTGTGTATTTCTCTGCAGCGTAAATATCTAATGTTTGAAATTTCATAGGATCAACAAATGACATTATCACATTACTCGCCTCTGCATAAGTCATTGATTGCTGGGACTTATCTTTAACCGTTCCATCTGATCCTTTTAATGTGATCGTCAAGATACCTTTTGAATATTCGAATACGTAAGAGTCCTTAACGTCTTTTTTTGTTTGTGTATAATTGAAGCTAATTCCTTGAACTGCGTCGTTGTGAAATGTCCCCTTGAATGTAGTTATACTGGAGATACTGTGATTGTTTTGCTTAATTTTTTCATACACTGAAACTTCAAAGCTTATAGCCTTGGATATGGACGTGTTTTGTATCGCACTCTGTGTTTTTGAAATTGCGGGGAAATTGGGAATGCACTGGTATTCGGATAGATCTACAATATTGAGGTTGTCCTTGTCGACGGTGTTTATATTGCTGAACGTGGTTTTAATTGATAGCGAGGTTCCGCTGCGGTTGTCCATAAATACAAAGACTATGCTTGCATGGTTAATATAAAAATCGTCAGATATAGACATACTTATTTGTACATCCTCAATATTGGTATCAAACATACCGCTAAGGATTGTAAAATATTCATTAAATGGCATAAGACTGTTGCGATCAAATTCAGAGAACTCAACTTCCCATGTACTATCACTATTTTTTCTACATTTCTTTGTGCCGCAAAGCTCGTATGCTATATCAGTAATATCAATTTCGGATTCTTCTTTTGAATATTCGATATATTCCTCTTGGCTTACATTGTCATATCTAGCAGATCCATTTTCGTTTGTGAACATCTTACCGTCGTAATACCCATTGATATATGAGCTTTCTTCTTTTTCAGAAGTCCCCTGAGTATTCATGTACATTGTGGTTTCAGTGACGTGGTAAAGCCCTGTTGGAGTATCCATACAATATGTTTCGTATGCAGTACCTTCTATGTTGTACATTACTTCGCTAATTGAAAACGAGAAGTCAATTTCGGATGTGGAATTATATGACGTTGCGGCGGACATTTTTTCCCCTGCACGTTTGTACACAGCTATTGCACGCTGATCCTCATCAAGCTTCATCAAGTTTTCTTCTTCATTTTCTTTTTTATGGTCACAAGACACAAATACTAATGTAATCAAAACCAACGCAAGAATAAGGGATAAAATCTTAAATAATGCTTTTTTCATAATATTGACCTCCTGTTTTTTATTCATCTTAATTATACCATATACAAAATAGTTTGTCAATGCGCGGGGGAAAAGCAAAAAGCTCTGCCATATTCGACAGAGCTTTTGACTATATATTATCTATTAAGAATAAGCTTTGTAAGCTCAACGGGCTCAACTATTGTGTCGCCCTTGTAAACTCTCATATTGCCCGAAGCGATTTCGTCAATGAGAACTACCTCGCCGTTGTTGTAGCCGAACTCGAACTTGATATCCCAAAGGTCAAGACCGATGGAGGCAAGGTCGTCAGCAACTATCTTTGTGATAGCGAGAGTCTGCTTTTTCATTTCTGTGAACATCTCGGGGGACATAACGCCAAGAACCTCAAGGCCCTCGCCTGTGACGAGCGGATCGCCCTTTTCGTCGTTCTTGAAGGTGCATTCAACGTATCCGCCGGGGATGCGTGTGCCGTTCTTTATGTACTCACCGTATCTGCGGATAAAGCTGCCCGTAGCAACCAGACGGCAAATAACCTCAAGTCCGCCGCCGCCCTGCGCCTTGCCGAAGCACTCTGCGGGGAGAACCTCCATTGTAGCGTCCTCAAGATTTGCGGAGACGTAGTGAGTCTTTATTCCTGCCGCCTTGAGCAATTCAAAGTAGTGGATAGATGTTTCAAGATTTGCTCTGCCGATACCCTCAATAGTAAGACCTACCGAGTTTTCGCCGGGATCGAAAACGCCGTCCTTGCCCGTGCAGTCGTCCTTGAACTTCAACAATACGTTGCCATTTTCGAGCTGATAAACATCCTTGGTTTTTCCTGTGTAAAGCTTCTTCATTTTTTATGACCTTACCTTTCTTTGAAATCGCCTGTAAGCGACAAATTATAACGTAATAATTTTATCACAAAATTATTTTATTGTACAGTATTTTTTGCAAAAAAAAATATTGTAAATACGAAAAAAATTTACGTAGAATTTTTTCGTATTTTTGTGATTTTTGTATGCTTGTGGGATATTATGCCTCGCTATCTGTCTCCTCGTCGGAATATTTCTTTATTCCGTCCATTTTTCCCGCATCCCTGAAGCCGTCTATCTCACTGCGGCAGATAGCTCCGAATATACGATAGCGAAGTCCCTTGTTCTGTCTTTCAAGCGTGCGGAGCAGTGTTTTCATTTCCTCGCGCTCGGTGGTCTTGTCCGCGGGGCAGGGAGACGTGAGAACGGGGAGGGCATTTTTGCGGGAGAATTCAGAGACGTCCTTTTCGGGCATATATATCATAGGTCTGATGACGCTTATATCCACGCGCGAAAGGTACGTCACGGGAGAGAAGCAACCAAGTCTGCCCTCAAAAAACAGATTGAGCATAAAGGTTTCAACGACGTCATCAAAATGATGTCCAAGCGCGACGGTCGTGCAGCCAAACTCCTTTGCCGCGTTGTTGAGTGCGCCGCGGCGCATTTTAGCACAGAGCGAGCAGGGATTTTTCTCTTTTCTCACGTCGAAAATTATCTTGGATATTTCCGTGGGGATCACGTGGTATTCCACGTTCAGCTTGTCACATAACTCTCGGATAGCAGAGAAGTCCTGCTTTGGCTCAAATCCCATATCAATAGTTATTGCGATAAGCTCAAATTTTTTGGGGTAAAAGCGACGCAGATAAGCCATAGCGCAGAGCAGGGTAAGGGAGTCCTTTCCCGCAGATACGCCAACGGCGATCTTGTCGCCCTCATTTATCATTGAATAATCGTCTATTGCGCGTCTTGTATAACTCAAGACGCTTTTCATATTTTCCATATTGTGTCCTAATCTTGCGGAATCTTGTTCCGATTATTTTTTGCCAAAAAGGCATCAAACGAGCAGGTACCGTAAATTTTCTGCGCGTCTGCCGAAAGAATACTGTTTTTGCTGTCATTGATGCTATCCGACAGATAAAGCGGGGGATACAGCTTGTTTCCCGACGCGCCGCCCTTTACAGCCTCGGTTATGACCATTGATGGGGGAGCTGACGGATATGCGTGAACAAATATGATAACCTTTGGCTCAAGCCTGTTTGCGCGCAGAGCACAGAGAAGGTCGGTGAGCCTGTCGGGACGCCAGACGGTGCAGAATTTACCGCCGTGCTTGAGAAGTTTGTACGCGCAGGCGCAGAAGTCCTCTACAGTACCAAACACCTCGTGACGGGCGATGAATTTTTCGTCATGCTGATTGCGCTTGCCCGAGTCTGCTTTCATATACGGGGGATTGGCGAAAACACAGTCAAGCTCCCCACCCGTGTGAGATGAATTTATCTGTCGCAGATCCGAGTGTATTGCCGTTATTTTTCCCTCGAGATCATTTTCCTTTGTGTTTTGTTCAATGAGAGCGGCAAAGCTCTCCTGCACCTCAATTGCGTACACGTGAGAGAATTTATCCCTTGACTGACACAAAAGGGAAATAACTCCCGTTCCGCTTCCAAGATCCGCCGCTCGCTTTTTTGCGCCACCGGACAGATATGCCGCGAGGAGATACGCATCCGTACCGAACGTCAGCCCGTGACTGTCCTGCGACAGAGTAAGATTTTCATTTATTTTAACAGAGTTTTTCTGTGAGCTCATAAGTTTCTCCATCTAAAAATTTACGCCGAGCGTTAACTCGGCGTAAATTAAGTAATTATGCCTGAACGGGTGCACCTACGGGGCAGGTATCTGCACAGTTTCCGCAATCAATGCACTTATCTGCATCAATTACATATACACCGTCGCCCTCAGCGATAGCCTCAACGGGGCAGTCTGCTGCACAAGCGCCGCAACCGATGCAATCTTCGGTAATCTTGTATGCCATAGTATCATCCTCCGTTAAAAATATTTTACGAGTACATTGTACCACAAAAAATCAATTATTTCAACACCTAATTGAAATTTTTTTATCTTTTTAATAAATTTTATTTTTCTTCCTTGCGCTCCGGTCGGGAAAGCACCTTAACCTCATCGCGATGGAAGGTCTTGGGGGGGACGTCGGATTGGTCGTCAAGACGCACCTTTATCTTGCCTGCCAAGGGCATTACCTCAGTGACGGTACCCACGCCTTCGGGAGTCTTGACCTTGGAATCAACCGCGGGAGTTCTTGCCGCCTCCTCCTCATACGTGGAATATTCGTACTGCAAGCAACACATAAGTCTGCCGCAACAGCCGGATATCTTACCGGAATTAAGAGAGAGGTTCTGCTCCTTTGCCATTTTGATGGACACCTGAACAAAGTCGGAGAGGAATGTCGCGCAGCAAAGAGGTCTGCCGCATGCGCCGAGACCGCCCATTATTTTTGCCTCGTCACGAATACCTATCTGACGAAGCTCGATCCTTGTCTTGAAAACACCCGCAAGATCCTTTACAAGCTCACGGAAATCAACGCGTCCCGCACTTGTGAAATAAAAGAGAAGCTTGGAGTTATCAAAGGTGTACTGCGCCTCCACAAGCTTCATGTCAAGCTCGTGCTTTTGTATCTTTTCAAGGCAGATTGAAAATGCCTCCTGCTCACGGCGCTTGTTTTCGTCGTTGTGATCCTTGTCCTCTTTTGTCGCAATACGCAAAACAGGGCGGAGGGGAAGAACAAGGGACGTCTCGGGGACTTCCTTATCACCAAACGCTACCTCGCCGAACTCGGGACCGCGAGCCGTTTCAACTATGACGTATGCGCCGTCACGCACGTCGATTTCGTTTCTGTCAAAGAAATATATCTTTCCGTTTGCTTTGAATCTGACTCCAGCGACGTGAATTTTGGGAGTGTCCTCAGTGCTTATGCTGACCGTTACCTCGGGTGTGTCGCACTCGAGCTCGGGGGAGAACATATCCTCTTCGTTTATCGCCGCTTCAAGCTCAAAATCCTTTGTCTGCTCAACATTCTGCGCCTGAGCCTCCGCGGGCTTTTTATGGCGTTTTTTATAATAAGGCTTTTTGTGGCGCTTTTTATTTTGCTGATTTGAGAAATTGTTGTTATTTGAATCCATAATTATCCTTTCATTTTCAGATGAGCTCTGAATTTCTGAGCATATTTATAGTTGTTAATCTTACGTTGGCGTTGCGCATAAGATCGTCCATAGCCTGTTCGGTAGCACTAAAAAGCACAAGAAGCTTTTTAGAGGTAAAATGCGTTGAAAGCTCGCAGGCTTGCTCGCGGTCTGCGTAAAAGCAGAGAGGTGCATCATCGCACTTTTTGAGCAGGATAAGATCGCGCAGAGCATTTTGTATATAGCGGAGCCTGTCGCATATTTCGTTTCGCTTGGTACCGAGCATAAATACAAGCTCAAGCTTGTCACGGTTAAGCTTTCCCGAGGTCAGATCTATAAAATTCCTGGCTATTTTGCGGTTTTCGATCACTTGCCTGCGCTTCCTTGTGTCAAGCAGCGACAGTGCACATCCTATACTTCCGTCAGACGCGCATATCAATTCGGCAAATTCCTCGGGGGATTGTGCCTTCAGCTCGACGGCGCGGCGGTCCTGGCGTAAAATATAGCTTTCAATATCCTCTCGCGGTATTTTTTTCGTGCGCAGAATGGGTGCGCGGCTCCTGATGGTCTCAAGCAGAGAGGATGAGTTTTCACATATCAAAAAGAACATCACGTATTCGGGCGGCTCCTCAAGGGAGAGCAGAAGTGCGTTTTGCGCCGGTACGTTCATGGAATCGGCGGGATCTATGATGTACGCCTTGATCGGGAGGTCTGTTGGGGGAAGGTGAATGTCACTCTTGAGAAATCTTATTGTATCAACGACGATACTAATCCTGTCCTCGTCGGGAGTAATACGGATAACGTCGGGAGAACGCCCCTCAAGTATTTTTTTGCAAGAGATACATTTTCCGCAGGGCAAAGCTGCGCCGGGGGTGTTTTTTTGAGCGCAGGACATAGCCGCTATCGTTTGAAGCGCGATGGTGTGTCTGCCACTTCCCGCACTGCCTTCTATAATATACGCATGAGAGAGGGAGTTGTCATCTACAGCCCGCGCAAGTCTTGAGCACAAGGTCTTGTTGCCGACTATCGACGCAAATATGTTATTCATGACATTCTCCCTTCAAAAAACAGTTATACAAATTATATTATAACAAAAACAAGCTGTATTGTCAAGAAATTTATCTCGGTATTTTTTGCATATATCGGATGCTATCTATACACAAAAATACCCGCCGCAAAAATTGCGGCGGGATAAGTCTTTAATTGTTTTTATCGGAAAAATATTTAAGTATCGCGCGTCTTGTAACAATACCCATAAACATGCCTCTGTCGTCCACCACGGGAACGAAGTTGTGGTCAAGGATAGTTGAGAGAAGGTTTTCCATTGATGCGGTTATACGCACCGTGAAATCCTCCTTATGTACCGCCTCGTCGATAGAAATATCCTCGAGATCAGCAAGGTCTATAGTCCCTATATTGAAAATGCTTCTCAGAAAATCTCCCTCGCTGATATACCCCGCATATTCTCCGTTTTCCTTTATAACGGGCAGAGCGGTGTATCCGTGGCGGCGGAGCTTTTCAAGTCCCTGACGCATACTGTCTCCCATTGTAAGATATGCAACGTTGTTTTTTGGAGTAAGAAAAAATGCAATATTCATTGATAAATCCTTTCAGTAAATCTATTTTACAGGTTGTTGAAGATATGATTTGTGTACGGAAATCAGGATCTTTTTCCGATCCTTCTGCTTATGATCAAAGCAATACCAGAGCAAAGAATTATAAGGGTTATCGATCCAAATGCGATCCCCCATACCGTAGGAATGCTTTGAGGAATATTCAGAAAAGATCCCGAGATACTTCGGACATCGACGTCAAGCGACGTTTCAAAATCCTGCGTCCCCCCAACGTAGGAAAGCGAGACGAGTAAATAAACCGTGTTGATGGGATTTTCCTTGACATATTCCTTTGAGAATGCCTCGTATGAAGAATACCAGAAAAGATTTGCGGTATTTTCCGTATCATTATCAATTACCCTTTGGGCGCTGTATCCCGTGACATATTTCCTTTCCCCTCCGCTTGAGAGAGAGGCTTTTTGGGAGGTTGTGAAGATCTCTTTTATCACAAGCCCATCGTCAGACGATCCGGTCTTGACTATGGGATGAGCGTTGGGAAAACGGGCATTAACGTCGCCGCCTTGAGATTGGTAGCTTGTACTGACATAGTGCGAAACGGGGTGGTCGGCGTTTGCGTCTAAAATAAGGTGGGTGCTATTGCCGTCGGTGTGATGCTCCTTGTCGCTGTCCGAAATAATACCGCTCTGTGCGCTGAGTCCGAATGCCTCTGCTACTCGCAACAGATTAGGCATATTTGTATTTTCGGGTGACGTGATCATAATAACGTCTCCTCCGTGGCCAATATACTCAATTATTTTGTCTGCGTCGTCAGACGAAAGATCGGTGCTTGGAGCGGATATGATGAGCGCGGAGCAGAAATCCGGAACCGAGCTTGCACTGTCAAGGTCCAGCTCGTCATACGGTATGCCCTGATACCTGATACTGCTGTAGAATGAGTCGTCAATAGCCTGCTCGCCGTGTCCTGTAAGGGTGAACACCGTGCCTGCGTTGTCCAGAGTGACAAATTCTATTCCCGAGACAACAATCCTGTCAAGATCAAAGAAGGTTTCGTATCCCATCTGAGCTATGTCATATCCTTCCGAAGCCGCTTGCTGACAGAGTAAAAGAAATTCCGACTCGGAATAGTAGTATGAGCCGACCTTGTATCTGTAGTAGGTTGATGAGTTAATGACGGTATGTCTTTTTGCGCTCTCGATTATTATGCTGTGATTACTCAGAGGCCGTATTCCGTCCCCATTGACTTGGTAATATGATACGCCTATGTATTCCAAAACGAAATCCGGGTCTGCGGTAATATTTACCAGCTTATAATCTATATGCGGACTTGCTGCCTCGTATTCCAAAAGTATTTGTTCTATCTGGGCGTCGGGAATACCTTGCTCACTGAGGAGATATACGGTCACGTCTTCGTCTGCTTCTGATGCGAATTTGTGAGAGGCGTCCGAGAGCGAATATATGCCAAGACCCGATGCATCAGCTGTAATAAAAGCCGCGGGGATAGCGCATGCGGCGAGGTTTATCGAAATGATGACCGCAAGTGATGCGACTGCAGGGGCTATAGATCTGATAGACGCGCGCTTGGTGCCGCCTCTTTTTCCTTCAACCGCCACGCAGGTGAGAAACAGAAATAATGCGGCAATTGACAGAAGGTATATAACGTCTCCAAGATCAAATATTCCGAGCATAAAGCGGGATATTCTTTCAAAGGGGGAGATAAACAGGAATATTCTGCGGAAAAGGGAATTAAATATTGTGGGATCAACAAGATATGCTATTGCGGTCGGGATGGCTGATATGCCCCATGCTGCCGCACCGAATATAAGCCTTCCTGACAGAAGCCATATTACAAGCCCAACAACAAGCGCCAGAGATAGAATTGCTATAAGAGACGCCGCAGGTGCTGTGGGGATATATGCTGTCAGCACGGGCCCTGTGTAAAGGACCGCCGAGACAAGCACTCCGACGGCAAGCGTAACCCAACTTCTGCAGGAATTAACTCCTATAAACATACATATCGCTATCATTGCCGCGCCGATAAGGAAATACGCGAGTATTGAAGCGTAGGACTGCGCAAAAAGGACCTTGCCGTATACTGAAAGAGCTAAAGGTATCGCAGCGAGAACTATCGTTGGAATTGCAAAGACTGTCAGAGCGGCAAGATATTTTCCGAGAACAATACTGTGCGCTTTTATAGGCAGGGAAAGAAGAAATTTTATTTTTCCGCTCTTGTTTTCGGGAGCGAACATCCGCATGCATAAAAAGGGAATGGTCAGGATCATTGACATAATGGGGACGTTAAGTCCGTATTCCACCTGTGGCACTGCGCTAACAAGGTTTGTTGAGATGACCGAAAATCCAATAATTCCTATGGATACTGCTATAAATATCCAACCGAATATGCTTGTCAGATGAGACCTGAGCTCGCGTTTGAAAATTGCGTCCATTACCTTGTCCCTCCAAAATATGATTGAGTGTTCGTGTCAAGTCTTCCGTCGGAGAGCCTTGCTCCATTGTCACAAAAGTTGAATACCTGTGGGTCTTCCGATGTTATGATGACACATCTGGAGCGGGTAAGGGTTCGTATTAGCTTGAAAATTTCCTGAGATTCGTTCTTGTTAAGTCCGTACGTGGGGTGATCAAAGAGAACTACAGAGGGGTTCGAAATTATTGCCTGAGCAATGCCAAGTCTTGCCTTGCCAGTAGGAGTTAACTTGGATATCAGCGCATCCTTGACCGCAAGAAGATTTGTCGAGGTAAGGGAATCTTTAATGCCTTTCTGAGCTTGCCCGTATTCCATCCGCTTTGCCTCGGATATAAACGAAAGATATTCTATAACCGTCATGTCCTCATAAAAAGGCATATTTTCGGGCATATAGCTCATATTAAGCTGTGTTTTTTGTCTATCGGTATTTATATTGTTGCCACAGATCAGGATCTCGCCGTCATCGACGGTGGAAACTCCCGCGAGGGCTTGCATAAGTGTTATTCTCTGTGCCCTATCCTGACAAAGAATACCGAAAATGGTTTTTGGGGGTACGGTAAGAGATATATTGTCCAGCCGCGGGATGCCGCCATGCTTTATGGTCAGATTAGTTATTTTTATCAATGTCCTTGCCTCCAAGCGCTCATTTCACTCAATTATAATTATATCATAAAAAGAAAATGTGTCAAGTCTGTGAGAGGTTTTTGAAAAAATAGGCAAGTTGGTGTTATCTGCCGTAAATATTCCGACATTTGGTCATTGACAAAGAAGGCGTTATGTGATATAATTTAGGATGAGTAAATATGTAAAAAGTTGTAAAAATCAAACTTATTTCGGAGGGACTTATGGCAGATAAAAATTATTCTGAGCATCAATATCTGTTTCATCAGGGAACGTCACGCCGAGCTTACAATTACATGGGAGCTCATAGGGAAGATGATAAGATCTTCTTCAGAGTCTGGGCGCCTAACGCAGAGGCTGCTTTTGTTGTGGGAAGCTTTAATTCCTGGTCAAACGAATGCCCTATGTACAGAGTCAGCGGCGGAGGTATCTGGGAGGCTTGTATTCCCGCAGACACCGTAAAGCAGGGAGACATTTACAAGTATAAGCTGGTAAACCACGGAAGGGAGATATTCAAGTCCGACCCGTACGGAGTTGTTATGGATTCACCTCCCGAGGCGGCAAGTGTCATATACGACATAGAAAAGGAATACGAATGGCATGACGAGGGATGGTTGTCTCTCCGTCTTGACATAAGCAAAGAGGGCTTTTACAAGCAGCCCATGAATATATACGAGCTGCATCTCGGCTCCTGGAAGAGACACGAGGACGGAAGCTATTTCAACTATAAGGAAATCGCCGACGATCTTGCGCCTTACGTAAAGCAGATGGGATATACACATATCGAGATAATGCCCGTATCCGAGCATCCCTTTGACGGCTCGTGGGGTTATCAGGTGGGAGGATACTATGCTCCTACTGCGCGCTTCGGCACACCTCATCAGCTTATGAATTTCATAGACATAATGCACACGGCGGGAATAGGCGTTATTATGGACTGGGTGCCTGCGCATTTTCCCAAGGATGCGTTCGGTCTTTATGAGTTTGACGGTCAGCCGCTTTATGAGTATCAGGGCAAGGACCGTATGGAGCATAAGGGCTGGGGAACGAGATGCTTTGACGTTGGACGTGAGGAGGTTCAGTCTTTCCTCGTCTCAAACGCGTTCTATTGGATAGACAAGTACCATATCGACGGCTTGCGTGTGGATGCGGTTGCGTCAATGCTTTATCTGGACTATGACAGAATGCCGGGCGAGTGGGTGCCGAATATATACGGTGACAACCGAAATCTTGAGGCGATAGCATTCTTCAAAAAGCTCAACTCGTCAATAAAGAGCGAGTACCCCGACGTGCTCACGATCGCAGAGGAGTCAAGCGCGTGGAGCAATATTACGGGCTTTGAGAATGACGGCTTGGGATTTGATATGAAGTGGAATATGGGCTGGATGAACGACACCCTGTCATATGCCAAGGAAGAGCATATACACAGAAAATATCATCACGACAAGCTCACGTTCCCGCTTATGTATGCGTTTAACGAAAAATACGTGCTTCCCATATCTCACGACGAGGTGGTACACGGCAAAAAGTCCTTTGTGGACAAGATGACGGGAGACTATTGGAGAAAGTTTGCCGGGGCAAGGGTGTTCCTTGCGTGGCAGATGACTCATCCCGGCAAAAAGCTCAACTTTATGGGTAATGAAATAGCGCAGTTCAGAGAGTGGAATTATGACGACGGCATTGAGTGGTTCATGCTTGACTACGATATGCACGCAAAATATCAGCTCTACTGCGCGGAGATAAATAACCTGTACCTCTGCCGTCCCGAGCTTTGGCAGATAGATGATTCCTGGGAGGGCTTCCAGTGGATAGACGCCGATGACTCTCCGAGAAGCATCATATCCTTCCGCAGAATAGGTGAGGGAGGTAAAGAGCTTATAGTAGTTCTGAATTTTACCCCCGAGACCTACGAGAACTTCACAATAAAGGTAGAGCGCGCGGGAGTTTACAAGGAGCTGTTCAACTCCGATGATCAGAGATACGGCGGAAGCGGTGTTACGAACACGGGGGCTGAGCTTGAAAGTGTTTTAGAGCTTGAAGAGGAGACTCTGCATTTCCGTATGCCTCCGCTTGGTGCATGTATACTTTACTTTGACAGAGAAAAAAAGGCACCCGCAAAGCCTACGCGTAAGACGCGCCGCGTCAAAAAAACAAAATAACCACGAGACCCAATGCATAAATATATAACGCGAGACCTAAAAACATATTAAAAATTTAAGGAGACAAGTCTATGTTCAAGAAGAAAGAATGTGTCGCTATGCTCTTGGCTGGCGGACAGGGTTCAAGACTTTACGCGCTTACAACAAAGACCGCAAAGCCTGCGGTACAGTTCGGCGGAAAATACCGAATCATCGACTTTCCGCTCTCAAACTGCATAAACTCGGGTATTGACACCGTCGGAGTTCTTACGCAGTATCAGCCACTCGTGCTTAACGAATACATCGGAAACGGTCAGCCTTGGGACCTTGACAGAGTATGGGGTGGAGTCACAGTGCTTCCTCCTTACCAGGGACAGAAATCCGCGGACTGGTACAAGGGCACAGCAAATGCTATTTATCAGAATCTTCAGTTTATCAACA
The DNA here is from genome assembly GCA_045542075.1 of Eubacteriales bacterium. Lineage (GTDB taxonomy): Bacteria > Bacillota > Clostridia > Oscillospirales > CAG-272 > SVTX01. The sequence goes on along the minus strand of JAZQKI010000030.1, from coordinate 46,547 downwards.
GATACGAAACAGACCACGTAGTTATCCTTTCGGGCGACCACATCTACAAGATGGACTATGCGAAAATGCTCGCATATCACAAGGAAAAGAATGCGGACTGTACTATTGCCGTTATAGACGTGCCGATCGAGGAGGCAAGCCGCTTCGGTATTATGAGCACTCACGATGACGGAACAATATATAAGTTCACCGAAAAGCCCAAGAATCCTGACAGCACCAAAGCGTCCATGGGTATATACATATTCAGACGCGATAAGCTTGAGCAGTACCTTGTTGCGGACGAGGCGGACGAAAATTCCTCCAACGACTTCGGAAAGAACATAATTCCCAACATGCTTGCAGACGGACAGAGAATGTTTGCATATAGCTTTGAGGGATATTGGAAGGACGTAGGAACCATCTCCTCTCTCTGGGAAGCTAACATGGACCTTCTCGGAAGCAATCCTGTGCTCAATATCGGCGGCGACGAATGGAAAATATATTCAAGACACTCTGCGCGCGGACCTCAATTCGTAGGCTGCGAGGCGGAAATAGAGAACTGCTATATGACCGAGGGCTGTGAGATATACGGTAAGGTTAAGAATTGCGTTATCGGCGCAAATGTCAGAATAGAGGCAGGCGCGTACGTTGAGGACTGCGTTCTTATGGGTGACTTGACTATCCATACCGGCGCGGACGTGAGATACGCTATTGTTGACACAGGCGTTACTGTCGGCGCAAACGCCAAGGTAGGCGCACCCCGTGCAAGCGCCAAGGGCGTGACCGTAATAGGCGAGGACGTAGAGATACAAAGCGGTGCTGTTGTTGAAGACGGCGCTATGATAAGTGAATCAAAATAACAGGAGGGAACGGATATGACAGTAGCAGGACTTATATTTGCGAATATACACGATAATACTATACCCGAGCTTACAAGAACAAGAACTATGGCAAGCGTACCCTTCGGAGCAAGATACAGACTTATCGATTTCATGCTCTCGAATATGGTAAATTCGGGAATAACAAAGGTTGGCGTTATTGCCAACAACAATTACGAGTCCCTTCTGGACCATCTCGGAACAGGCAAGGACTGGGATCTTGCGAGACGCTCGGGTGGTATCAAGATACTCCCCCCTCACATAACATCCTTTGATAACAATGCATCCGGACTCTCCTCCTCAAGACTTGAGGCTATAATGGGAGCTGCAAACTTTATTAACAGATGTAAGGAAGATCATCTTGTATTGGCAGACTGTGACATAATCTGCAACATAGATCTTACAAAGGTCATAGCCGAGCATGACAAGAGCGGAGCGGACATTACGTTCATTACAAAGACTGAGGATCTTACAGATAAGGTTTCTGCGGAAAAGATAATGGTTATTGACGCCGATGAAACCGGCAGAGTTACCGATCTGTCCGAGAAAAAGCGCTTTGACGGAATTACCCGCGTTTACACGAACATAATGATCGTAAAGCGCTCGTATCTTGTAAGCATTATGCAGAATTCCATGGCTCGCGGATATCACAGATTTTTGCACGATATTCTTGCACGCGAGGTGGGCAAGGCAAACTACAGAATATATGAATACGACGGATTCCACGCAAACATAAACTCTATGGAGACTTATTTTGCCTGCTCTATGCAGCTTCTTAAGCGCGGTGTAAGAGAGAATCTCTTCGGGGATAAGAATTACCCCATACTCACAAAGGTTCGTAATTCTGCCCCCACCCGATACTGCGACGGCGCGCAGGTGAAAAATTCCGTTATTGCAGACGGATGTGTTATAGAAGGAACGGTCGAGAATTCTATTATATTCAGAGGCGTTCACGTAAGCCGCGGCGCGGTGGTAAAGAACTCCATACTTTTCCAGGACGCTTACATCTGCGAGGGCGCATCGCTTAACTGTGTTGTAGCGGACAAGAACGTAATGGTCAAGAACGGACGTGTTCTTTCGGGACATGAGACTATGCCGTTCTTTATCGGTAAGCGCGTAACTGTATAAGCCAAGCTCAGAAAGGGAGATAATATGAAGAAAATACTTTTTGTAGGCGCGGAGACAATGCCGTTTGCCGCAACGGGCGGACTTGGCGACGTTATGGGATCGCTTCCCGCAGCCCTTAAGTCTCTCAGCCGTGAAAATGACGTAAGAGTCGTTATGCCCTTGTATTCTGCCATCTCCGATAAATGGAGAGCACAGATGAAGACCGAGGCTATTTTTACGGTCAGCCTCGCGTGGAGAAATCTGTACTGCGGCGTTTTAAGTCTTGAGAAGGACGGTGTCAAGTACTACTTTATAGATAACGAGTATTATTTCAAGCGTGACGGAGGTCTTTACGGCTTTTTCGACGACGGCGAAAGATACGCGTATTTCTGCAAGGCTGTGCTTGAGATGCTGCCTCACATAGACTTTTATCCCGACGTGCTTCACGCAAACGATTGGCAGTCGGCACTTTCTGTGGTGTATCTCAATACAAAATTTCATCACAGAGACGGATATGAGAATATAAAGAGCGTATTTACTATACATAATATAGAGTATCAGGGAAAATACGATCCCGCAATTCTCGGCGAGGTATTTGATCTCGGCCCCGAGTATTACGCCCTTATGCGATATGACGACTGTATTAATCTTATGAAGGCGGCAATAGAGTGCGCCGATATGGTCAGCACAGTAAGCCCCAGATATGCTGAGGAAATAAAGGGCTGGGAGTATTCCCACGGACTATATCACGTCCTTTACAGAAATTCTCACAAGCTCACAGGTATCCTCAACGGAATAGACTACGATTATTACAATCCTTCAAAGGACGAGGCTATTTTCAAGAATTACGACAGACGTAATTTTATATCTGCAAAGGCAGAGAATAAGCGCGATCTTCAGAGAAGCTACGGTCTTCCCGAAAGAGACGACGTTCCTATGATCGCAATAATATCCAGACTTGCCACCCACAAGGGACTTGACCTTGTGCGTGATATGGCTTATCAGCTGGTTTATGAGCGCGACGTTCAGCTTGTAGTGCTTGGCAAGGGTGAGCAGCAGTATGAGGATTTCTTTATGGGACTTCAGCACGCTTATCCTGACAAGGTCAGAGCGCTTATGCTTTATGACAGAGACCTCTCAAAGAAGATATATGCTTCTGCGGATATTTTCGTAATGCCTTCAAAGAGCGAGCCCTGCGGACTGTCCCAGATGATCGCGTCAAGATACGGTGCTATTCCCGTAGTTCGCGAGACGGGAGGACTCTATGATTCCATAAAGCCCTATTGGGAAAAGGACGGAGAGCTGCTCGGAAACGGATTTACCTTCGCAAATTATTCATCCTACGAGCTTTACGATCGCATAAACGCGGCACTCGAGATGTATGCCGACAAGAAAAAATACAAGAAATTCGCAAGCAAGATAATGGGAACGGATTTCTCCTGGAAGACGTCGGCTCAAAGGTACATGGAAATGTACGAATCAATTTGATCAAATATCATTTTATGTGACGGACACGCCGTCACGGAAAGGCCCTTTAATGAACACGAATCTTAACTCAACGCAAATCAAAGAAAATATTGAAGTAAAGCTCTCAAGATACTTCGGCTGTACACCCGCCGAAGCATCCAAGGAGCAGATGTATAAGGCGGTTGCCATCACCGTAAGAGACATTCTCACCGAAAAACGAGGCGCATTCAAAAAGGAAGTAAACGGACAGGGAGCAAAGCGCGTGTATTATATGTGCATGGAATTTTTGCTTGGTCGCTCTCTCAAGACAAATCTCTACAATCTCGGTCTTGTCGATGAATATTCCCAGGCTCTTGGCAGCTTTGGTGTAGAGCTTGACTCTCTCTATGATTGCGAGCCCGATGCAGGACTCGGTAACGGAGGTCTTGGCAGACTCGCTGCCTGCTTTATGGATTCTCTCTCGTCTCTTGACTATCCCGCAACAGGATTTTCCATCTGCTACGAATACGGCTTGTTCAAGCAGAAGATAGTTGACGGCATGCAGGTAGAGCTTCCTGACGTTTGGCTTCCCGGCGGAGACGTCTGGCTTGTTCCGAGAACCGACCGTCCCTTTGTCGTACGCTTTGGCGGAAAGGTAAAGGAGAGATGGACTGAGGGACATATGGAGGTATATTACGAGGATGCGGAGGAAATAGAGGCTATACCCTACGATATGATGATATCGGGTGCTGACAGCAAAGCGGCGAGCCGTCTCCGTCTCTGGAAGGCAAGAGATATACACAATTTCAATATGAGTCTTTTCACACAGGGACAGTACGCTCAGGCAGTGCAGAACAGTACAAGAGCTGAGGCTATATGCAAGGTTCTTTACCCCTCTGACAATCATGAGGAGGGCAAGCTTCTCCGTCTGTCACAGCAGTATTTCCTTGTTTCCGCGTCGGTTCAGAGTATCATTCGCGACCATATGGCAACCTATGGTACTCTCGCAAACCTTGAGGATAAGGTCGCTATTCATATAAACGACACTCACCCCGCCCTCTGTATTCCCGAGCTTATGAGAATACTCATAGACGATTACTTCTATTCATGGGAAGAGGCGTGGAGTAAGGTCGTAAAGATATGCTCCTACACCAATCACACAGTTTTGCCCGAGGCACTTGAGAAGTGGAACGAGGATCTGTTCAGACTCAAGCTCCCCAGAATGTATCAGATCGTTTGTGAAATAAACGAGAGATTCTGCCGCGAGGCATGGCAGGCATTCCCCGGCAACTGGCAGAGAATATCCAATATGAGCATCGTGGGATACGGCACAGTAAGAATGGCTAATCTTTCTGTTGTCGGTTCACACTCTGTAAACGGTGTATCCAAGCTTCACTCGGATATTCTCAAAAAGAGCGTATTCAACGATTTTTACAATATGTACCCCGATAGATTTGACAACGTCACAAACGGTATAGCTCACCGTCGTTGGTTGTGCTATTCTAACCCCGCTCTCGCAAATCTTCTCGATGAAACGATAGGCACGGGATACAGACATAACCCTGTCGAGCTTTCGGAATTTGCAAAGTTTGCGGATGATGAGGCAGTGCTTGATCAGATCCGCAGGATAAAGCATGACAACAAGGTGAAATTTGCCGAGCATTTGTATCATAAGACGGGCAAAAAGCTTAACACGCACACAGTCTTTGACGTACAGATAAAGAGATTGCATGAATACAAGCGCCAGCTTCTTAACGTGCTCAATATTATTGGACTTTATATCGATATAAGGAACAATCCGAGCCTTGAGATCCAGCCTCAGACCTTTATCTTCGGCGCAAAGGCAGCCCCCGGATACCAGATGGCAAAGAGAATCATTCAGCTTATCTGCGCGCTTTCCAAGGATATTGAGTCTCATCCCGAGATCAAGGAAAAGATCGACGTTGTATTCCTTGAAAACTATGACGTCACAACGGCAGAAATACTCATACCCTCAGCTGAAATATCCGAGCAGATCTCTCTTGCGGGAAAGGAAGCGAGCGGTACGGGTTGTATGAAGCTCATGATAAACGGAGCTTTGACTATAGGTACGCTTGACGGAGCAAACATTGAGATGCTCCAGGCGGCAGGCGAGGAGAACATGTTTATCTTCGGTATGACCGCCAAGGAGGTTGAGGACCTCTGGACCCGTGGCTACCACTCCACCGAATTTTACGCAAATAACGAGAGACTCAAGAGGATCATAAATCAGCTCTATATCGGATTTGCGGGCGAGTCCTTTGCCGATATAGCAACCTATCTTCTTTCGTCGGGCTACGGCATAGCAGACCCGTTCATGTGTCTTGCTGATTTCGAGTCCTACAGACTTACTCACGACAAAATGATATCCGCATACGCGGACCGCAGAAATTGGTCGAGAATGTCACTTCTTAATACTGCGGCATCGGGCTATTTTGCCGCGGACAGATGCATTGATGAATACGCAGAGAAATTCTGGAACATCAAGCCTATAAAATAATAGACAAAAGGGGGAAGCCCACAAGGTTTCCCCCATATAAATAACATCAGACGAGGACCCTATGCTTCCAAAGCTTTTTTCACAGATAGACGAGTATGCAGACGTTTGTATACGAAAATTTGAGGACGCGCGCGACGTATCTAATATGGGCGCGTTTTGTTGCGGCGCGGTAATTGATATTGAGGTGTCAATATCACGCGTTTTGGGAATTACCACACCAGTGCTGCGTATATGTCGCGACGGAGAAGGAGAACAGGATATCCCTATGATATTCAAGGGCTCGGACGGTGTCAGCGATATATACTGTCTGGACATCGATACTCAGGCTATATGCGGAGAGCGAGGATGCGGACTTTTTTATTATGAGATAGTATTCGTGCGCGGAGACAAAACTATCTATACTGACACGCAGAATAATCTTGATTTTACTCTTTCCGAGAAAGAGGGCAGACGTTTCAGCCTTTTGATTTATGAAAAGGACTATAAAACTCCCGAGAGCTTTGGCGGCGGAGTTATGTATCAGATATTCACCGACAGATTTTTCAGGGGCGAGAGTCAAGAGGCAAGGTCCTTGCCCGTGCGTGAGGACGCCATTATAAATGAGGATTGGGAAAACGGAATTCCGCAGTTTGCCGCTCATATAGGGGATCCGCTGAAGAATAATATGTTTTTCGGGGGAAATCTTTGGGGCGTTGCCGAAAAGCTTGACTATCTTTCAGAGCTCGGCGTGAGTGTTATTTACCTTTGCCCCGTGTTTGAGGCGTATTCCAACCACAAATACGACACGGGAGACTATATGAAGGTCGACGAGATGTTCGGCGGTGAAGCCGCGCTGAGTCATCTTATAGGAAAAGCAAGGGAGCGGGGAATATCCGTAATTCTCGACGGAGTTTTCAACCATACCGGAGATGATAGCGTATATTTCAACCGTCACCGAAGATACGGAGACGGTGGAGCATATAACGATAAAAATTCACATTATTGCGGATGGTATCATTTCAAGGACCATCCCTATGAATACGAGTCCTGGTGGGGAATAGAAATACTCCCGAGACTCAACCACTCAAATGAGAGCTGCAGAAGATTCTTTACAGGCGAGGGCGGTGTGATACAAAAATACACCGAGATGGGGATCGGCGGCTGGAGACTTGACGTGGCGGATGAGCTTTGCGACGAGTTTTTGGACGAATTGCGCGAGCGCGCAAAAAAATGCTCGGGCGGACAAGCCGTAATTATTGGCGAGGTCTGGGAGAATGCTGTTGAGAAATCCGCGTACGGACAAAGAAGAAGATATTTGCAGGGCAGGCAGCTTGACAGTGTTATGAATTATCCTCTGCGATCCTCAATAATCGACTTTTGCGTATGGGGAGATGCCGAAACACTTTACAATACCTTGACTGAGATATATTCCTCATATCCCCGACAGGTATCGGACAGGCTTATGAATATAATCGGCACTCACGATACCGAGCGAATACTGACGGTGCTTGGCAGAGACATGGGTGACGAGGACAGAAGCATGTATGAGCTGTCGCGCGCAAAACTTTCGGCGGATCAGCTTGACAGAGGAATAAAGCTTCTAAAAATTGCCGCTGCATTGCAGTATACCGTTTACGGAATACCCTCGCTTTATTACGGCGATGAGGTGGGACTTGAGGGCTACCGCGATCCCTTCTGCCGCATGCCTTTTCCGTGGCATGAGCTTGACGACCCCCGTCGCGCTGAGATACTTGATTTTTACAAGCGACTTGGCAGCATAAGACGTGACGAGCAGGCACTCAACGGCGGAGATTTCAGTATTATCGACTATAGCGAAAGCGCGATATGCTATGCACGAAATAAGGGAGAGTCAAGGCTTGTTGTCGTAGCCAACAGAGGAGAGGACTACCGACTCGATATACCGAGCGGAGAGACTTATCTCGACCTTATTGACGGCACAGAACATACAATAGAGGCTTTAGTACCCGAAAATTCGGTTAAAATTTTCAAAGGACTGTAAAAAATGAAGTACGTAAATTCATTAAAATATATAGACGGGTTCAGGCTCGCATCTGAGGGAGACGGCGTATCCATCAAGAGAATAGCCGAGCTTTGCGTATCTCTTGGTCAGATAAACCGAGGAGTGAGATTTATTCACGTTCCCGAGGGAGTAGCAGGTCACGGATGTGCGCTCTTGCTTGAGGGAATGATAAAGGCTGCCGGGTACAGAATAGGCAGAATATGCTCCACTCGTGAGCTTGATTCCCGCGCCACAGTGTTTGTGGGCGGGGAGATACCCTCTATTGAGGACTATAACAAGTGCGTTGCAGAGATAAAGAGTAAGGTAAACAAAAATTATGAGAGTGATTATTGCAGAGAGGAAATAATTTTTGTGCTTTCGCTTCTTTTGTGCAGACTTTGCGGCTGTGAGTTTATTATTCTCGAGGGAACCGAAGGATTTGACAAGGTCTGCGCTCCGTATGAGCTTGCTGTGATACCCACGGTGTACGATACTCATCACGCGACGGAGAAGATCTCGCGGTTGTGTGACGCAGTACGATGCGGCACTCGCGAGGTCGTCAGTGGCAATCAGAAAAGCGATATTTACAATTACATATCCACCGTCTGCGCGCCGTCGGGCCAGAGACTTTTCATTCCCGCAAGGGCTCAGTTTGAGGTGGTAGAAAAATCTTCAAGGCGACTTGTTTTCAACTACAACGGCAGAGACGGCTTTTGTCTCAAAACCCCCTCGCTTATTATGCGTGACTGCGCTATGACGGCGATAGAGGCTATTATGGCGATACGGCGCGAGGGTATCAGGATCCCTGTTTCCGCAATGCTTGCGGGTGTTGAGTCGGCGGGAAGCTGCGGCTCCTTTGAGGTTATTTCCTACACGCCTACGGTTATTATCGATAACTCTGCGGAGCCTGATGAGGTTTCTCTTATGTATAAGACGTTTTGTGAGATATTCGGTGAGGACAAAAAGTTTTCCGTATGTATTCCCGCGGAAAGTGAAGATGAGATGGAGAAGCTGCTTTTGTCCATACCTGACGAAAAGATAAACAGGATATTGGCTTGCGGTCATAATTACGATTTGAACGAGTATCATTCGAGAGCTGTATCGGTTTGCAGAACGCACAAGGACGCTTCAAAAATAATCAACGCGGACAAGGACCCCGATAGTATCTGGATATGCTTCGGCGGTCAGCTTTCTCAAAGGATCAAATCAGAGACAATAAGTAAATAAAAAAAGTCAAGCATCAAAGTCCTTTGGCGTGGTTCTTAACTTTTATTTTTTGATCTTTGAGATCTTCATATAAATGTGTTTTGCGCATATAATGAGTTGTGAAGGGAAAGAATAGTTATATCAATGACCGGGAGGTACAGAGTGGTGACAAAACCGCAGATAATAAAATGCAGCGCAAGAGAAATTCTTGATTCAAGAGGAAATCCTACGATAGAGGCGACGGTGGTGCTTTCAGACGGAAGCCTTGGTGTAGCGTCGGTCCCGTCGGGGGCGTCCACGGGTATATACGAGGCAGTCGAAAAGCGTGACGGAGACAGCGCGCGATACAACGGTAAGGGAGTGCTTTCAGCGGTCAACAGCGTGTGCCGTACTATTTCTCCCGCGCTCATTGGCGTGTATGCTACCGAGCAGAGTGAGGTGGATAGAATACTTTGCGAGCTTGACGGAACGGAGAACAAGCAAAATCTCGGTGCAAACACCATTTTGGCAGTCTCGCTTGCGAATGCGAGAGCATGCGCCAACAGTTATCGCATGCCGCTCTACAAATTTATCGGCGGTATGGAGGCAAAGGTGATGCCCATACCCATGATGAATATTCTGAACGGCGGAGCGCACGCGAATAACAATATAGAAATACAGGAATTTATGATAGTTCCCACTGCCGCGCCGTCCTTTACGGATGCGGTAAGAATGGGAAGCGAGATATATCACAAGCTTGGTGAGATACTGAAAAAAGAGAAAAAGTCGGTAGCTGTCGGCGACGAAGGGGGATATGCTCCGAGCCTTGATTCCGACGAGCAGGCGATAGAATATATTTGCAGAGCAATTGAGGTCTGCGGATATTCGGATTGTGTAAAGCTTGCGCTTGACGCGGCGGCGTCCGAGTGGTACAGTGAGGGGGACTCCTGCTATAAGCTCAGAAAAAGAGGAATGGAATATGACAGAGAGGGGCTTATCAGCTTTTGGGAGCGGCTCTGCGGCATGTATCCAATTATTTCTATTGAGGACGGACTTGACCAAAGGGATTTTGTCGGTTGGAGCAAGCTAACCGAGCGTATAGGCAACAAATGTATGCTTGTCGGAGACGACCTGTTTGTGACCAACGTCAAGCGTCTCAAGGAGGGAATTGGTCTGGGCGCGGGCAACGCGGTGCTTGTCAAGCCCAATCAGGTGGGAACGCTTACTGAGGTCATTGACGTCACAAGCACCGCGTATGCAAAGGAATATATATCCATTATGTCTCACCGATCGGGAGAAACAGAGGACACTACTATCGCAGACCTTGCGGTAGGACTTGGTACAAAATTTATAAAGGCGGGCGCACCATGCCGAAGCGAGAGAGTCGCAAAATATAACAGACTCATAAGGATCGAGGCTTCTCTTGGCAAGAGCGCAAAATACGGTTTTAATTTTGGCAGTATAAGACCTACTGTAAAGACATTCTGCGGAGAGTCGTTTGAATAATATAAAGGCTTTTACACCACAGTGTAAAAGCCTTTTTTCTGTTAAATAGTACCTGTGACAGCTACCGTGACTGTGCCGGGCTGTGTGCTTACAATACCCGTTTGCGTATCGCGTGAATAAGTAGCCGCGGGAATGGTGACGGACTCGTCAGTAGTGGTGGGGAGGGTGAGCAAGCCTGTTGCCTCGTTATACGTATATCCGTCAGTGAGCAGATTGCCGTTCACGTATACGGAGATATCTGTGGGCGCGGGACTGAAAACATCCGTAAGCTGTACGTTTGTTGCCGCGATGTTTCCGTAGTTGTAAATATTTATCGTGTATGTTATCTGTTCGCCGCAGACAACGGGATCGGGGGACATCTGCTTGATAAGGCGCACGTCAGCGGCGGGGAGTACGGTTATTGTGCTGCTGTCCTCGCCCGATTCGCAAAGCCCATCCGCATCGGCTATCACGTCATTGGTAATGCTTCCGAATCCGACGGACAGAGGAGCGAACTCGTTGACCTCTACGATATAAACTATTATCGCATTGGAGTTGCCGGGGATAGAGGGAATATTGAACTGAAGCTCGCCTGTGCCTGTTATTTCCACGGCAAGCTGATTGGTGAGGACACCGTTCACGTAAAGCTGTGCGGGACCCACATAGGTCAGAGGTGTGACGGGACGAGACATTCCGGGAGGGGTAAATCTACCAAGGTCGTCGGTGACGGTAACGCCCTCAATGGCGGAGTTGCCGGTGTTTTCAAGTGTAATTATATAAGTAAGCTCGTCATCTGCCGAGTAGAATGCGTTCAGTGAGTTTTTTGTAACTGTCAGGGGGCCCTGCAGGGTGGTCGTCGCAAGGTTTGATGCCGCGGATGCGCCCAGGACGTTGCCGTAATTAAAGGTTATCTGCGCGCGGTTTTCTATATTTTGTGCCATAATAAATACCTTTCTATATATTTTAAGGTGGGAGTCTGCGCCGGCAGTCCCTACTGTCATTTTATGACGGAAAGGGTAGGATCGTGACACATAAAAAAGGGCGTTGCGGTTGCAACGCCCTTTTGGCATTCCGCGCTTGTCGGAGGATCTCCGAAGCCTCGCGTTCAGGCAAGTGAGATGCTTCAGCTCCACGGCATCGCCGCTTCGCTCAGAACGACATAGTATTATTTTATCTCCACGGCATCTCCAAGAGAAAGTGAGAGAATATACGTGCGCTCCGGCTTTTTGCCAAAAATACGCTCTATTGCGTAAGAATATTGGTCCAGCTGATGCTTGTGAGCCTTGGTCATGCGCGCTTGCAAAAGCGCGGGGTCTTTACGCTCCTCGGGGGATATACCGTCCGTCTTATAGTCGCACAGGTATATTCTACCGTCGTTGTCCTCAAACAGCAGGTCGATCGATCCTTGAACGAATATCTTTTTGTCGGCAACAAGGGCTGAAAGCTCCTTGTTCTGTGTAAACTCCGACGCGGATTTGAACATTCCAAACTTGAACTCTCGGCGTATATTCCTTGCGCTTGAGATAAGAGAGAAGAAATTGCTTTTTGCAAATTTTTTAAGCTGGGATGAATTGAGAATATTAGCCGTATGCTGAGAGATAAATTTGTTTTCAATCAGACGGGATATTTCGTTTTCAATTCCGTTCGCGAGAATATTCTTATAATCGCAGTACTGCAAAAACGCATGCATAGCTGTTCCTCGGTCAGCGGCAGTGATCTCTTGTTTTATTCCCGAGAGGGAGTCAAAGTCGGGAGACTGCGAGCGCATAAGCTCAATTCTGTTTTTGATGGCATTTGCGCTGTCCGCCTTTTCATTTTCTTTTATCTGACCGTTTTCGTCAGGCGCAGAAAACAGTACACCCAGCGGCAGATCAGGGAAGATACTTTCATCAAGCATTTTCTCGGACACCTTGGAGGCTGCCACCTTTGAGGGTATGGAGGAGAGAATTGCTTCCTCGGGGCGGAGCGATGGAGGGGATGCCATAAGAGACGCATAATCTCTTGTTTTTTTGTCGACATCCTGAGACTGCGTTTTTGCGTCATTACCTTCAAACGGCTTACAAAGAGGCGTGCGATTCAAAAGCGAGTGCAGAGTTACGTTGTACGTGGACTTGTTGTGGCCGTCAATGCGCATCGCTCCGGCAATCCAACCGAGAAGGGATGGCTGGGATGTTGTGGATGCGCTTGATATACCGTAAAGGTTGTATTTTCTGAAGAAGCTCTTATATGTGGAGTTGCCTGCGATCGTGCCTGAGACAATAAGTCTTTCCTCGGCTCGCGTAAGAGCAACGTAGAGGATTCTCATCTCCTCCTCAAGCGTTCTGCCTTCCACGTCAAGCGCTGCTGCCTTGTGTATTATGCTTTTAAGCTTTTTGGTATTGATCTCGCCCTCGGAACGCGCGGGTATGTGCATGCCAACACAAAGATCCTTATCGTATATCAGGGATTTTTCATAATCCTTTCTGTTAAACTGCAGCCCGCAGTCGTAAAGGAAGCAGGTGTTGTACTGGAGTCCCTTTGAAGCGTGCATCGTGACTATGTTGACGGCATTGTCAATTCGCTGCACCTCACCGCTTAAGGATCCGTTTTCAATAATATTGGTAAAATATCTGACAAAGCCCGAGAGTCCGTTCCAGTAGCTCTTTGTGTATTTGCAGGCGGAATCGTACATAAACGTAAACGCATCTCCCTCTGTAAAGCCCATAAAGATCTCGTCTGCCGTTAGCGTGCGGAGGAATTTTTCCGCGGAGATCCTTGACGAGAGCAGACGCAGGGATGTAAGCTTTTCCGCAAGCCTGCGGCACTTTTGTGAGAGCAGTGTATCAAGCGGATCGTCCTCGCCGTCGCCACCGTATGTCAGTATAGAATCATACAGAGATATGTTTTTGCCTGAGTGAGCGCGTATGCTCATAAGCTCGCCCATTGAAAAGCTCATGCTCGAAGGTAAAAGCTCGCACGTCAGAACGCTGCACAGGGGAACGTCATTTCGGGGATTGTCGATAACGTTAACAAGCTCAGTGAGAAGAGTCATATCGCGGCTCTGCAAAAGCTCACTCTTTGATGCCAAAAGATATTCAATATTCAGGGCGCGGAGAGCCTTTGTGATAGACGCTATGGAGTCCTTTTTGCGCACGAGGATCGCGATGTCACCCGGAAGTATAGGGTCGTACTGTAGCGGCTTATCGGGATCGGTAGACTTTTTGCGCGCTTTTTTTCCGTGTCTTATAAGCTCGGCTATCTGATTGGCGACAAATACTGCCTCCTCGTCGAACCCGTCGTCGCGCGCAACACTTTCGGGCGTGGAGGTGTCATCAATATTTGCCCAGGGAATGCTTTTTTGTGCATCACTCGGCGAGCCCTTGGCAAATATATGTACCTCGACCTTAGGGGGAACATAATTCTCGGGGCGTTTTTTAGATAATACAAGATCATCGTCCGATGTGTAGGATATGGATTCCCCGCAAGCCTCAAACATAGGAGCGCAGACTGTGTTGGAAAACTCTATAACGTTTTTATCGCTTCTGAAGTTGTTGGACATCAGTATTGTAGATCCGACGGGGGGATTGTCTCCCTCGGTTTGAGGAGAGTACAGTGGGTAATTTCTTCGATAATCCGCAAACAATGAAGGGTCTGCGTCACGGAAAACGTAGATACTCTGCTTTATATCTCCGACCATAAAGCGGTTGTTGTTGCTGATGAGCTCGAATATACGGTCCTGTATCTTGTTTACGTCCTGATACTCGTCGATATAGATCTCTTTATATCTTTCGGATATTCTTTTAGCCATCTCGCTCGGCGAGCCGTCCTCATTCTGAAGCAGCTCTATCATATATCGCGGCATATCTGAAAATTCGTATATTCCGAGATTCTTTTTCTCCTGCATATATTTGACGTCGAAATCATGGAGCAGGGTATATAGCACCTCGGTCATTTCCGCGGTCTTGAGATACATTGCGCGTATTTCATCCTGATCATAGCACAGGTATTCTTTGCGAAAAGCCTGTATCTGAGAAATTATCTCATTTCTTGACTCGTGCAGCCTTATGCTTTCGGGAGTTTTTTGCGGGGATTTGACTTGTCCTATCTTTTGGGATGGGTAAGCGTTTATTTTACTTCTCAGAGCCTCGTAGCCCTGCTTTTTAGACTCGGATATTGAAATAAGCTCACTCTTGTCTCCTTCAAAGGCGGGGAGATACTGAGTTACGAGCAATTCGTCGTTTGCAACAAAGTCATACGATCTCTCGTAGAATGAAATGCCGCCATCTGTAATTTTGTCAAGCTCACGGCAGATTCGTTTGCCCTCGGCGGTATCAAGAAAGTCGCGGTCAGCATCCTCTCTCAGCCTCTTGGCAAAGTCGGCAAGAAGCTCGACGCCTCTCGGCGATGTAATAAGCTTTCCGTGGAGAGCTATCAGGAATGGAGCTATTTCAGATGAGTCCTTGACGGTGGTGGTAAGCAGAGACAAAAGGTCAGTAAGAGGGGTGTTGAGATTTATATCTGCAAGATTGCAGTCATCGCAGACGTTATATTTTTTATACATGGACGCCATTATCTCGTCAAGCACGGCGTGGCTGAGCGAGGCTATCTCCGCATCATCCGCTATTCTCATTGACATTGGAAGCCTGAGCTTTTCAAGGTTCTCGCGCACGGGACGTGACAAGAACGAGTCTATAGTGCATATTTCCGCCTCGCCGAGCAGGAGCATTTGCTTTTGCAGATGAGTGTTTTCGGGATTTTTTGCGATTTCGTCCATTATCGCGGAGGAAATATCACTTTTGAGCTTGCCCGCCGCGGAGCGTGTAAACGTGACGATCAATATTTTTGATATATCCGCATTTTTTTCAAGAATATTTTTGATTATTCTTTGAGTCAGGGTAAAGGTCTTGCCCGAGCCTGCCGCAGCACTTACAAGCACGTTTCTGCCGCTTATTTCAAGTGCCTGCGTTTGCGAGGGAGTATAATCTATTTTATCCATAATATCGCTCCTTTTTTAGTATTTGGATTTTACCGCAACAGGGCAGGACTGACGAATAGGACAGTATTTGCAGCTTTGAGCGGAGGGGGTGCGCTTGGCAACGCCCGAGAAGATCTGATTGGCGGTATTCTCAACGGTTCCCGTGAGAATGTCCTTCATTTCGGATATTTTTTCCTCCGAGTAAAGCTCGGAGCAGGAGTCAAGCTCGTCCTTCTGCGCGGCATTTGCAGCGGCGGTGCTGATATAGTTATAATCGAGGTTTTTGTTTGTTGCCGCAAGGAAATCCTCGCCGTTGTATATCATACCGCTTCGAGCTATGGAGATATCTCCCGCCGACTCCACTGCCGAGAGGTAGAGCGAAGCGCCGGGAAGGATCGTGTGTGAGTCGCCAAAGGCGGCTTTGTTTTTTTCTGACGCTATTGCAAAGAGATATGCGGGGAGCTGAAGGTCTGCGCCCGAGATGACGTTTTCCTCATTGAAGGACACCTTGCCCGTTTTGTAGTCGATAACTCGCACGTAGGTTATACCGTCCTTGGTGTATGTATCAACTCTGTCGGCTTCGCCACCGAGATACACGGTGGGGGTGTTTTTAATGGAATTCAGGGTTATTTCAAAAGGTTTGAGTGTGTTCTCGCCAAAATTTGAAATTTTTTGCTCAAAGGAAAACATCTTGAAGTCAGACATTGAAAATTCCTCAGATACGTTGTTTGCCATAAGGTATGCCATGTTTCTGAGCTTTGAGAAGGCGAACATGGTTGCGGGAGTCTTGGGACATTTTGTTTCCGTGATATATTGGTCCACCCACTTGTTTGTGAGTGAAAGTATCTGAGATGAGGTATTTGTCGGCAGGGATCCGTCATAGAGACGAATTTCTCTGAACAGGTTTTCTAAAACGTAGTGTATAAGCGTGCCTGATTCTGCCGCGCTCACCTGTGCGATATCCCGTGGGCGGAGATCGAGCATATGCTTGCTCCAATAGAGCATAGGACATTTAACGAAATTCTGGATTTTTGTTTTCGACAGATATAGCGTATTGCCAAGAATGGACTGCAGTTTTTCGGAGGGTATGGTGTCCTCAACGGTCAGATTCTCCCCGAAATATTCTCGCTTGTGCTGTTCAAGCGCTTCTGTCTCGGCAAGATTGATCTGATGCTCGGACAAAGCTCTTACAGCTTTTCCGTTGAATTTCTCCACGGGTATGTCGAACAGTGTGATCAGTCTGCGCCATGGCGTTGAGGGAGTTACCGAGCCTCCCGAGATGCTTGAGGAATAGGTTGTTGCGATAAGCTTTTCCGACGGAGTCGTCATAGCCCTGTAGACGTAGAACAGCTCGTCTGACATAAGCTTTTCCCGCCTTGCCTTGAATGTAATTGTTTCGTCTGTGATGGCTTCCTTATCGGATTCACTGAGAAGCCCCGCGTCCTTGGGAACGGACGGGAACACACCCTCACAAAGCCCCATAACAATTCCCAGCTTTATGCCCTCAACTCTCAAGGTCGCCGCCGATCCAATAGTGACGCATTCGCTCATGGACGGTACGGACGCAATCTCCGTGCCTGAGAGCATTATCTCAATAGCGGTCATGAGATCATCGGGCGTGAGAGTGTGGTCGCTCAGGGCATAGCATATTTCGGAAAGAGTAGAGACAAGAAGATCATACACTCGCAGTATCTCCCCTGCATCCTTTACGTTGCCGAGCTCAAGCTCAAGCTCTGCCAGGTCGCAAAGGCGCGCGGAGAGCTTGTGATGCTCCATGTATGAATAAAGAGCGCGGCAAAGCTCGGCGGCATCGCCACCCGCCGCTTTCATTTTTACTTTCAATTCCTCAAGAGGGGAAATAAGCGCGGCTCTGACCTTGTTTGCTGCCTCAAGTATATCCAGATCGCGTTGGCTTCGCATTTTGACGTATCCTGAGGGATTCATATTCCATACGGATGAGGTGAAGGTATCACCCTGAATATTCCACGCGAGGCAATATTCCTCAAACATATCCGCATCCTTGTCGTCTATTCCGCAAAGACCTGTTTTCAAAAGCGTTAGTACGTCGTTCAAGCGGTAATTTCTCGCCACGCAACGGAGAGACGAGAGAATAAATCTCGCCGCGGGGGTAGAGGTGATCTGTGTTTTTTCGGATATGAAATAGGGTATATTGTATTTTGAAAATACCGCGTTTATAATTCCCGAGCGCTCCTCGGGATTGCGCATGATAACTGCTATATCCGAATATTTCATACGGTTCTGGCGCGCTTCAAGTATCTTGAGCGCGGCGCACTCTGTCTCCTCATATTCGTTTTCGCACTCTATCATTTCTATGTCGTGTGAAAGCTCCTCGGGAATTTCGGGCAGTGTGTCCTTTTGTGCCGTGAAATCCCACAGGTGCTTTTCAAGGAGCTTGAGCTGGGGACTGTGAGTACGGACGTTTCCGCCAAGGGTAATATCCCCGAAATCCCGTCCGCTATCGCGAGCCGCGCGCGTAAGCTTTTTTATAGCTTCAACAATACTTTTATTATGGGATGCGTGATATCCGCGTTCCCGCGAATAGACAGATATGTACATATTATCCGCCTGCTTCATTATCTGCTCAAGTATCTTGTGCTGAATTCCTGTAAAGTCGGTGAAGGAGTCCACAAATACGTCAGCACCCTTGAAAAAGTTGTTATCGCACAGACAGTCATAGAGGCGCTCAAGCTTGTTTTCAGCGGCGACAGCGCCCTCTCCGAGAGCGGACTTAAGATTTGCGTTATAGGCTGAGATAACTGCGTTTATATCCGAAAGCTTATCTCTTATATCATTTTTCTTGGTGCGCTCGATTGCTGCCTCAATATCTTTTTCCGATATTGAATTTGCGCGAAGCTCGTCCGCAATCGCGAGCATAAGACCCGCAAGGCTTGCATCGGGTATAGTGCCGGAATAATTTGAAAGGATGGGGGACACCTGGCGTATGCTTTTCCACATAATAAGATTACGCATGCCGCCCGTGACAGACGTATAGCTTATGCCTCCGAATTGACCGAACACAAGCTCGCACAAACGGGAGAAGCTTATGACCTCGAAGTACAGTCCTGCGCTGTCGTGCAGCTCAGCCAACATTGACTCCGCGGTAAACACCTGCTGCTCGGGCACGAGAAGATACGTGCGCTTGCATTGAGATATGGAGTTTTTGATTTCCTGCAGGATACGGCTTGTTTTTCCGCTTCCCGCACAGCCGAAAATGAGATTGATCATACCTACTCCTTGTAAATTTTTGACGATAACAGTCATATATTAATTATATTATATCAAATAATACGCTCAAAAACAAGAATATTTTAATAATTCAATGACTTTTTAATTGTTCGTCATTAAATCGTCACAAATTTTGAATATAATCAAAGTGATAACATGGGAAAGGAGTGGTTTTATGAATAATTTTGACGGCGAACGTGACAAAGTGAATAATAAATACAACTCCTCCTATAAGCAGGATGGAGCGGGGCAGTATTCTTACAGCTATACTCCAAAGGACACAAAAAAGAGCAGAACACGAAAACTGATAGTGAGATTTATAATTCTTGGTGCGGTGTCGGCGCTGCTTACGGTTATGGTGATATTGCCCGGTATTATATTTGGCGCATTCGCGATAAAAACATTTCTGAAGGGCAATGACAATAACACCGCGGCGGAAGCTGTGAGCGGTAATTCGGCAGAGGCTGATCACGGTGTAAGCACCATAGACATCACATCCCAAAATTTGTATTACTATTCTCAATACGGAATAACATCAAAGGGAGTTATAGTAACTGACTCCGAATATACGGACGAGCTTGAATTCGGTGACAAAATTATTTCGGTAAACGGCATGGATATATTCATGTCGGATGATATATCAAGAGCAGTGAGTGATTGCGTCGCCGGGGACAAGATAAGCTTTACGGTTAAGCGCGGTGAGGAAATTATCACGGTTGAGATAATTTTGCGTGAGCGGGCGGCGGATTACGTCGATTTTGAATGATCAGAGCTGACTATTTACAGAAAGGACGGAATAATATGTTTCATATACTTGTAGTTGACGACGAGGCGAGAATTCGCTCTATAATAAAGAAATACGCTGAATTTGAGGGCCATATGGTGACCGAGGCGGGCGACGGAATGGAGGCGGTAAGGCTTTGCCGCAAAGAAAATTTCGATATCATAATAATGGATATTATGATGCCTGAGCTTGACGGCTTTTCAGCTTGCAGAGAGATAAGAAAAATATCGCAGACACCCATAATAATGCTTTCGGCACGAGGCGAGGAATACGACCGTATAAACGGCTTTGAGCTTGGTGTGGACGATTACGTTGTAAAGCCGTTTTCTCCAAAGGAGCTTATGCTTCGCATAGGCGCGGTAATGAAGCGTTCCTCGGGAGCTGTAACGCACGACACGGGAGCTCAGAAAAAGCAAAACGTAATTATAGAGCTTGACGGCGGCGGACTCAAGGCAGACGTGACCGCGCGTATAGTTTACATAAGAGGACAAAGAATAGAAATGTCACCCAAGGAATACGACCTGTTTTTCTATATGCTGGACAACAGGAACATAGCTCTTTCACGTGAAAAGCTTATCAGCGAGGTGTGGGGATATGATTTCTACGGAGATGCCCGCACGCTTGATACTCACATAAAGCTGTTGCGCAAAAGCCTTGGAGAATACAGTAAATATATAGTCACGCTCCGTGGAGTTGGCTATAGATTTGAGGGCGAGAACTGATAAATTTACTTTGCGACGGAGAATGTTATGAATAATAACGCGCAGCAAATGCACGAAAAAAGAAAGAAAATAAATAGCCGCTACGAGATGGGAGTCTCGTGGCGGTTGTTTGGCGCTTTACTGATATTTGTGGCGGTAATGCTTATAGTAATATGGGTATTTCAGGTCGCGCTACTCAACTGGTTTTACGAGCAAAGTAAAATGGAGGAGCTTGAGACTACCGACAAGGCGCTTTCCGCATTTCTGACAAAACCGCAGGAGCTTAACGATACGGCAAACTTTTATGCGGCGGAATATGACGAATGCATACGTGTTTTCATAGTAGAGAACGGAGACGCGCGAGAGATAGTAAAGGATGTTTGTATCTCTCACACTTGTCTTATACATCACGTTTCGGGAGATACGCTCTCAGATTATTGCTCCAAGGCGATGAGCTCGGAGGACGGAGTTTACATTGCCCAGCTTGCTCATTCGGACACACATTCAAGGCCCGACACAGGGGATTTTGGAACGGTTTACGTCTCGGTCAGAGAATCGGAGGGCAGTGTTTATGTGATCATGCTCAACTCCGATCACGTGCCTCTCAACGCTACCGTAAATACTCTGCAGATGCAATTCAGCTGGATAGCCCTTATCCTTCTTATCGCGGCGCTGATCGTGGCGCTCAGCGTCTCAAAGTCGGTGTGTAAACCTCTCAAGGAAATGGGACAGTCGGCGGAAATGCTTGCAAGGGGCAACTATAACGCGCATTTCAGGGGCGGAAACTACCGTGAATCCCAGGAGCTTGCCGATGCGCTGAATTATGCGGCGTATGAGCTTTCAAAGACCGATGCGCTCCAAAAGGAGCTTGTGGCGAACATATCCCATGACCTGCGCACGCCGCTGACTATGATAAAAGGTTATGGCGAGGTCATGAGAGATATCCCCGATGAGAACACTCCCGAAAATCTTCAGGTGATAATCGACGAGACCGAAAGACTCAACGAGCTTGTAAACGATATGCTTGACCTGTCAAAAATACGCTCGGGAGCGAGAAAGCCCGAGCCGTGTGAATTCAATCTCACGCAGACGGTAAACGAGGTAATGGCAAGATATTCAAAGCTCACCGAGAGAGACGGATACAGAATTACCTTTGATTTTGATCGGGAGATATACGTCCGTGCAGACAGGACCATGATACTTCAGGTGATCTACAACCTGATCAACAATGCCATAAACTACACAGGTGAGGATAAATACGTCAAGGTGGTACAGAGCCATAATGACGGAATAGTCCGTCTGTCCGTGACCGACACGGGCGAGGGAATAGCCGTTGAGGATATGCCGCTTGTCTGGGACAGATACTATAAGGTGGACAAGGTACACAAGCGCGCAAGAATAGGCACAGGACTTGGACTATCCATAGTCAAGGGCGTTCTTGAATCCCATAATGCCGCTTACGGACTCAACAGTAAGCTTGGTGAGGGCTCTACATTCTGGTTTGAGCTTGAGATAGTGAGAAGTGAGTTTATTGCTCTGGAATAAAATTCTTATTGTGCCAAAAGGCACTTGATATTTCGCGATTTTAGTGGTATAATTACTTGAAAAAACGCAACAGAGGTATTTATGACTGATAGAGACAGTGTTTTGAGGACAATTATAAAATGCCCCGTATGCGAGAGCGGTGTTTATGAGTCGGACGACAAAAAAAGCCTGTTTTGCACAGGGCAAAGACGCCATTGCTTTGATTTTTCCTCCGATGGATACGTAAGCCTTTCCCGTCAGGGCGCGGGGGATTCCAAGCAGGCAATAGCGGCAAGGCGCGCCTTCCTTTCGGGAGATTATTATCTTCCTCTTGCAAATAAGATTTGTGAGGTCGCCGCAAAATACGTGAGCAGCGACGCCGTGATACTCGACGCGGGCTGCGGCGAAGGCTATTACACGAATAAGATAGCGCAAGGGTTCGGATTTGCACTGGGCTTTGATCTGTCGAAATTCGGCGTTGCCGCAGGCGCAAGGTCGGCAAAACGAGAGAAAATAGACAACACGTTTTATGCAACGGGCAGTGTGTTCGAGCTTCCCGTAAAGGACGCAAGCGTTGACTGTGTCGTAAATATATTCGCGCCATGCACGGAGAGTGAGTATATGAGAGTCTTAAAAGACGACGGAATACTCATAGTGGTCGGCGCGGGCAAGGATCACCTTATGGGACTCAAGCGAGTGCTTTACGAGTCTACGTATGAAAACAAAGAGCGGGCAGACCTGCCTAAAGAAATGGAGACGGCGGAGCAGCTGACACTCAAATATGAGATAGAGGTAAACGGGCAAGCCTGCGTTGAGAGTCTTTTCTCAATGACACCGTATTATTGGCGCACTTCAGAGGCGGATAAGGAGAAGCTCTTGGATGTGGAATGTCTCAAAACAGAGGTGGAGTTTGAGATATACGTATATAAAAAGCTATAAAATTCAGAAGGGCATATATCAAAATGAAATTTTCACTTTGTATTCCCATGTATAATGAGGCGTCGATCATTGCGGATACCGCAAGGACGGTTTCAGATTATATGTCGGAGCATTTTGACGACTACGAGATAATCTTTTCAAACGACGGCTCGCGCGATAATTGCGGCGAGATCATTGAAGATCTGGCTCTGCCGCACGTTAAGGTTATAGGATATAAGGACAATATGGGCAAGGGGTATGCAGTGCGCATGGCGATGCTTGAGGCTGTGGGAGACGTTGTGATGTTTACCGATGCAGATCTCGCGTACGGTACGGACGTGATTGACCGCGTGCGTAATGAGTTTGAAAGGGATCCGCAGATGCAGATGCTTATAGGCTCGCGTAACATATCCAAGGATGGATATGAAGGGTACACGTTTATCAGAAAAATAGCGTCGAAGATATACATCAGGCTGCTTTGCCTGATAGGCGGCTTCAGACTCTCGGATTCACAGTGCGGCTGCAAGGCTTTTTCGGGCGAGGCGGCAAAGGAGATCTTTTCGCGTTGCGAGGTAAATCGCTTTGCTTTTGACTTTGAATGTATCCTTTGGGCAAATAAGCTTGGCATAAAAATAGACGAGATGCCCGTGAAAATTATAAATCACCGAGAGTCCACGGTGAACGTCTGGAGTGATTCCTTCAAGATGCTCCGTGATGTGTACAGAATGAAAAAGAGAATTAAGAATACCAGAATATAACAAAAACGGCAGTTCATCTGCCGTTTTTTGTGTATAAATATTACAAACAAATATTGACTTTGACTATTTTGAGTGATATAATTATCTTGTAATTACATATTACAAATAACTTTTCAGGAGGCTTTTATGACTAACATGAAAAAGTACATTGCGGAGTTTATTGGTACTATGCTTCTCGTGATTTTCGGTTGCGGCGTTGCGGTAGCAACAGGCTGCATGGGACCTGAAGGAGTTGTAGCCACCGCTCTTGCGTTCGGTCTGGTTATCGTTGCTCTTGCTTACTCGGTCGGTAACGTTTCGGGATGTCACGTAAACCCCGCGGTTTCGATCGCTATGCTTATCTCCAAAAAGATCACCCTTAAGGAATTTTTCGGTTATGTCGGCGCGCAGTTTTTGGGCGCGACAGCGGGTGCGGGAATTCTTGGTCTGTTCTTCGGACGCTTTGAGTCACTTGGCGGAAATGAAGCTCAGTACACATTGATCCGCAACTATGGAGAAACAGGCGCATTGTTTATTGCTCTTATAGTTGAGATCATTCTGACCTTTGCGTTTGTTTTTGCAATTTTGGGTGTAACATCAAAGACAGAAAATTCGTCCGTCAGCGGCGTTGTAATCGGATTGTCGCTTACTCTCGTTCATTTGCTTGGTATCTACCTCACAGGCACGAGCGTAAACCCCGCGCGTTCCTTTGGACCTGCGCTTCTTCAGGCGTTTGCGGGCAATACTGATGCTCTTTCGCAGATCTGGATCTTTATTATAGGTCCTCTGGTTGGCGGAGCGGCTGCGGCTATCCTTCACGAGCTTTTGTCCTCGAAGGAATAAAATCAGCATACGGCTAAAGTAAAAAGAACCCTGCGGAGCAGGGTTCTTTTTTATATGATTATCCACTTTTTCTTAGGCGACCATTTCTTTGCGGGCTTCATTCTTTTGAGAACAGTTATCTTTTTCTGCTTTTTGAGTATGAGCATACCCGTGGTCTTGCTTATTCTTGCATATTTTTTTATGCGTCTGATTTTTTGCTTTCGATAATCGGAGTGAGGATCGCCCATAATTATCCGATTTATAGCCGCGAGTATTTTAGCGATCTGCTCAAGCGTGTCAAGTATATCGTATATAACGCTATTTTTTGATGAAGCTTTGAGCTTGTTCCGCTTTACGTAGACACTCGCAACCTTCTTATATTTTAATGGATTGGGCATTTTACACCTCCGATGAGCTTATGTCAGATAAAAACTGGTATCAGGAATTTGAGCGGTCGGCTTCGATCAGATCGGATATTGCCTGTATTGCGACCTTTATTGCCGCCTCCGTGTCGTGAGTCTCGTCGTCACCCGTGTCAAGTCCCGCCTCGAATCTCTCCTGATTCCAGACGACGGAAAAGACAGAGCCGCAACGCACGCCAAGTGAAGCCGCGACAGTAAAGAGAGCTCCCGATTCCATCTCGCTTGCAAGCACGCCGAGTCTCTTCCAGGCCTCCCACTGATAAAGAAGCTTCTGACTTGTAGGCATACGCGCGGGAGAGTGCTGACCGTAGAATGAATCCTTTGCCTGAACTACGCCTGTGTGATAATTATATCCCAGCTTTTTGGCTGAGCCGACGAGCGAAAAAAGCACCTCGCTATCGGATACGGCAGGGAATTCGATAGGAGCGTATTCAAGCGACGTTCCGTCCTGACGCACAGCTCCCGACGCGATGACCACGTCGCCCGACTTGACCTTAAGAGAAATTCCTCCGCAGGTGCCGACACGTACAAACGTGTGTGCTCCGCATGCTGCAAGCTCCTCCATAGCAATAGCCGCGGAGGGACCGCCGATGCCCGTTGAGCAAACTGTTACCAGCTCGCCGTTTATGTATCCGTTATATATGTTGTATTCGCGGTTTGATGAGATATGCACGGGGTTATCAAAATGAGCAGCGATCTTCTCGCATCTGCCCGGGTCACCAGGGAGAATGCAGTATTTACCTATGTCGCCTTTTCCTACGTTTATATGGTACTGAATTGTTTTTGATTCAAGCATAAAATACTCCTTCAGATTAGATTTTTGCCTTATATATATTTATTATACCATACGTCTGCTGATTTTTCAACAGTTTTTGGCAATAAAAATCACGCATAGTCAAACGCGTACAAAAGCACAATAAAAATAAAAACGGCAGGAATAATAAAATGAGTATAATCAAGCTTGATTCGTCTTTTATAAATTACGGCAATGCTGTAGGTAAAAAGGAATTTGATGGACCTCTCGGGAGTTGTTTCGATATGCACGACAGGACCGACAGATTCGGACAGAAAACCTGGGAGGCGGCAGAGGGCGAGATGCTCCGTCTTGCCTTCAATATAGCTCTTAAGAAATGCGAGCTTGCCTTTGAGGATATAGGCGCGATTTTTGCGGGTGACCTTCTTAATCAATGCACAAGCTCAGCGTACGGACTTTTGGGGTGCAATATACCTTACTTTGGTATTTACGGCGCGTGCTCAACGTCAGCGGAGGGAATAATGCTCGCGTCAGTTATGACTACGCACAAGATATATGATATCTGCGCCGCCGCAACGTCATCGCACAACTGCTCTGCGGAGCGACAGTACCGAACTCCGATCGAGTACGGCGGTCAGCGTCCCCCCACGGCGCAGTGGACCGTTACAGGCGCGGGAGCGTTTATAATCGGAGACGGCAGTGCGGGTAAGGTGAAAATACGTGCCGCTTTGCCCGGGCGCGTAGTAGAAAAGGGAATATGCGACGCGGCGAATATGGGCGCTGCGATGGCACCTGCGATAGTTGATACCTGTGTGAGATTTTTGCGCGAGAGCAAGACGGAGCCTTGTGACTACGACCTTATCCTGACGGGTGATCTCGGACACGAGGGCGGGGAAATATTCAAAAAGCTGATGCTGCTTGAGGGGTATGACGTAGGCGAAAATTATAATGACTGCGGAATACTGATGTTTGACAAAAATACGCAGGATACCCACGCGGGCGGATCGGGCTGCGGATGCGCGGCGAGCGTGCTTTCGGCGTATATTCTACCCAAAATGCAGCGCGGAGAGCTTAAAAATATACTGTTTATAGCATCGGGCGCGATGATGAGTCCCGACAGCCTGAAGCAGGGACAGGCGATACCTGCAATAGGACATCTGCTGAATTTCAAAAGCGAGTAAGGAGATATGGATATGTTTGACTTGGCATTGCTCATCAGAGCGATAATTTTTGGTGGACTTTTGTGCGTTATAGCTCAGATACTGATAGATAAGACCAAGCTTACGCCCGCGAGGATACTCGTGCTTTACGTGGTAACGGGCGTGTTTTTGGGCGCTGTTGGGCTTTACGAGCCATTCGCGGAGTTTGCGGGCGCAGGTGCGTCCGTACCCCTTACAGGCTTTGGATATAATATATCAAAGGGAATAAGGGAAGCGGTGGACAAGGACGGCGTTGTGGGAATCCTTGGCGGAAGCCTGACCGCCGCGGCGTCAGGCACGACTGCGGCACTGTTTTTTGGATACCTTGCGGCGCTCATATTTAAGGGTAATAGGCGGGGGTAAGTGTTATCTTTGATACTTTGCCCGCGGCGGCAACTGCTTGTGCTTCAGCTCGCATTTCTGCGAAATGCAATTCGTATCCAAAACGCCGCAAATGGAGGGAGGTTACGATTCCTCCCTCCATTTTGAACCCTACTCACGCAAGCGCCTACTCGAGCGTGGTTCATATCGGTTAAGACGGGGATTTTATAACATCACTACATATACGAGTTTGCCAGCAAACTTGTATGCACGTGAAGTCCAATGCCTATGTCAACAAATCTCTCAGCTTTTCAAGCGCCCCTTTTTCAATACGACTGACGTATGAGCGTGAAATTCCTATTTTTTCGGCTATTTGCTTTTGCGTCTGCTCCGGCACCCCCATAAGCCCGTATCGCATAATAATTATCTGACGCTCGCGAGGTGAGAGCCTTGTGTTGATGTATTTGAGTGCCTTGTCGGTGAGAATTTTTCTTTGTACCTCGTCGGTTACGTTTTCGTCACTGCTGAGGACGTCTATGTAGGTGAGCGGGTTGCCGTCTCTGTCAACGTCTATTGTGTCGTTTATAGATACCTCGCACGCCCGCCTTTTCTGCGAGCGGAAGTTCATAAGTATCTCATTCTGAATACATTTTGATGCGTAGGTCGCAAACCTTGCGCCGTTTTCCGCGTTGAAGGAATCCACTGCCTTGACGAGTCCTATCGTGCCGATGGAAATGAGGTCCTCCTGGTTTTTTGACGACGAATAATATTTTCTGACGATATGTGAGACGAGGCGAAGATTATGCAAAATAAGCTTTTGTCTGGCATCCTCGTCTCCCTGATTTTTTCTTTCAAAACAAAGGCTTTCTTCTTCTCGGCTCAGAGTTTCGGGGAAGTTTTGCGCACTGCCTATGCCCAAAACCGGCTGTACCAGCTTGGCGAGCGTTGCTAAGATCAAGGCAAAGACTATCATATTTGATGACTCCCTTCAGATAAGTAAAATATTTACTGTATGATATGAGGAGCTTGCCTGTACTTATCCCGGAGGACAATCCGAAATTTTTATTTGTCTGATTGTCGAAATTTGTAAATAAAGCATAAACACGCAAAATTTGTCTTGACAAAGGTCGCGTGATGTAGTATAATTCAAGGGTCGCAAAGCGATCACCGCATAGAAAATCGGGGGTGCTGTACTCCACATACGCACAATCTAATGTGCTGAGGACACGGCTGAGACGGAAGGAAACCGAACCCTGGGAGCAAAGCTCTCGTACCTGATACGGATAATACCGGCGTAGGAAAGATTAAGATAAGTGATTTCACTTGAAATCGCGTAAATTTGTCCACCGGAGGATTTTCCGTGCGGACAAATTTTTATTTTAAGGAGGAAATCACAATGAAGAAGAAACTTCTTTGTGTCACAGAGGGCGCAATAATAATTGCATTGGCGTACGTTATTGAGCTTGTCTGTGTCTGGCTCAACACCATCACGGGTGTTGGAGCTCTTCTGCCGTTTGGCGGAACTATTACCGTCAGTATGCTGCCGATAGCATACTACTCATACCGACACGGAATAGGCTGGGGTATTGGTGTTGGATTTGTATATTCGCTCCTTCAGATGATGCTGGGCTTTTACGTACCGCCCGCGAATACGTGGTGGGCAGTAGCTCTTTGCGTGCTGCTTGACTACGTTATAGCGTTCTCAGTTGTGGGAATCGCAGATCTTTTCGCAAGGCTGTTTGGCAAGCGTAGGCTTATCGGCTACGGAGTAGGAGCTGTTGCTGTTTGTGTTATAAGATTTTTGTGCAGCTTTCTCTCGGGAGTTATTCTCTGGGGAAGCTACGCGCCCGAGGGCATGAACGTCTGGGTTTATTCTCTCGTGTACAACGCATCCTATATGCTGCCAAATGCAATTCTGACAGGTGTTTTAGCCGTAGCTCTTTGTGCGGCTCTTGATCCTAAGACGTTAAGACCTATCAAGAAAAGCATATAAAAACAAAAATTCCCGACTGTGTCGGGAATTTTTTGTCTGTTATTATCTTATCTGGACAAATCCAAGCTTTTTCTGAACCTTACCGAGAGTACGACGGGCGACGTAGGACGCCTCCTCAGCGCCTTTCTTCATCTGAGCTTCAAGACCTGCCTTGTCAGAGAGTATCTCGTTGTAACGCTTTTGCACGGGAGCGAGCGCATCGGCGCAGGTCTCACCTACTGCCATTTTGAACTCGCCGTATCCGCGTCCCTCAAACTCGCGCTCTATCTCGTCAAATTCCTTGCCCGTAAAGCAGGAGTAGATCGACATGAGATTGTTTATTCCGTCCTTGCCCTCGGCGTAGCGAACTACGGTGTCAGAGTCGGTGACGGCTCTCTTGAACTTGCGGATAATTGTGTCCTTGTCGTCGAGAATATAGACTATCGCATTGGGATTCTCGTCCGACTTGCTCATCTTTTTCGTGGGGTCGGCAAGAGACATTATTTTCTTTCCGCTCTTTGCGATTATGGGCTCGGGAATGGTGAACAGGTCGGGGTAGAGCTGATTCATTCTCACAGCGATATCACGGCAGAGCTCAACGTGCTGCTTCTGGTCGACACCGACGGGGACCACGTCTGTCTGATAGAGAAGAATGTCCGCAGCCATTAGTGCGGGATAGGTAAACAGTCCCGCGTTGATGTTGTCCGCATGTCGAGCGGACTTATCCTTGAACTGAGTCATTCTCGACAACTCGCCGAACATTGTAAAGCAGTTGAGGATCCATGCAAGCTCTGCGTGCTCATGCACGTGTGACTGAACGTAAAGAGTGTTCTTTTCGGGGTTAAGTCCTGCAGCCATGTAGAGAGCGAGTGTCTCGTAGGTGCGGCGGCGGAGATCCGCGGGGTTCTGGCGCACGGTTATAGCATGCTCGTCGACCACGCAGTAAAAGCACTTATATTTTTCCGAATACGACGCAAAATTCTTAAGCGCGCCAAGGTAATTACCGATAGTAAGGTTTCCGCTGGGCTGAATACCCGAGTAGGAAACGAGCTGATTCTGAAACATGATAAAAACTCCAATTTTTTATAGATATAAAGAGTATACCACAATATTTTGATAATTGCAAGTGAAAAAACAAAAAAATTGCTACGGTTATCAGACCGTATTGACACAAATAAACATTTTTGATATAATATACGGGACAGGGAAATAAAAAACTGACTGTTTATATGGAGAAATATATATGGCAAAACAGCATTGGAAGGGCGGCACTCTGCTCGCTCCCGCACCTCCCGTTATGGTGAGCTGCGGAGATATGGAAAAATCAAATATAATAACGATAGCATGGACGGGAATTATCAACACCATTCCGCCAAAGACTTATATTTCGGTGCGGCCAAGCCGTCATTCGTATAAAATAATCAAGGAGAGCGGGGAATTTGTTATAAATCTCACACCGACATCTCTTGTAAAGACGGCAGATTACTGCGGGATTTATACGGGAGCCAAGGTTGACAAATTCAAAAAATGCAATCTTCACAAGGAAGCGGGGCAAAACGTGTCCTGCCCGATAATTGCGGAGTGCCCGATATCGCTTGAATGCAAGGTGACTGATATTATCCCACTCGGGACTCACGATATGTTTATGGCTGATATTGTGGGTGTGAATATAGACGAATCCTTGCTTGATAAAAAAGGCAAGCTTTGTATTGAAAAAGCGAATCTTTGTGCGTATGCGCATGGGGATTATTATGCGCTTGGAAAAAAGCTCGGCAAATTCGGATTTTCAACAGATAAAAAGAAAAAGGGCAGATAACATCTGCCCTTTATAATTTTCTGAATATTACTCAGCTGCTTCGGTGTTGTTATCAACAACTTCCTCAGAATACTCGTGATAAGCGGAGATATAGCCGTACTCGTAGGGCTGATCCTCACTTACTGTGAGCTTGATCTTGTACCAACCCTCTTCGCCAAGGTCGCCGTTGAAGCCTACTACCTCAACCTCGTTGCCTTCTACGAGAGTGAAGATGGGTTCATCAGCTGTTCTTGCGGGAACGTATCTTACGTTAACAGAACCAACGATGATCTTAACTGTCTTGGATGTCTCCTCGAAGCCGTCAAGCACGTCTACCTCAACGATAAGCTTGTTAGCTATGTAGTATTCCTCGCCCTCGTAAGTTACCTTACTCCAGCTTGTATCAGCCTGGCTTCTTTCAAGCTCTGTGCCGTTGGGGAGAGAAATGCCCGACTTTGCATCATCGTCGAAGGATGTGTCTGTGCGGAGATTTGCCGCACCGTTGGGTGTCATTACGTATACAGTATCGTTTTTATCTTCAAAAACACGGTCAACTGCGGGTGTGTTATCCTCGGTAGGCTTTTCCACATTTCCGTTGTCGGTGGGAATATCAATGTTGGGGTCGTTGTTATTGTCCTTGTTGTCATTGCAAGCAACGAGACAGGTCATAACGAGAAGAGCTGCTAAAATAACGAGAATTTTTTTCATAAGTTCCTCCTGGTTTTTCACATATCATTTATTTTCACGGTTTCTGGCGTTCGACAAGGCTCGTCAAAAGCCAATTTCAATCTATAAAATATTATAGCACACAAAAAAATGAATGTCAATAATCAGTGCGAAAAAAGTTATAAATATTTTGATATTATATTATTGTTTGTCCGATTGGATTTTCTTGACAAGAAAACCATATTCGTGGTATAATAAACACAGTATATTTTGAAAGGACACCCGAAAATGAAAAAATTACTTTGCATTGACGGAAACAGCATACTTAACAGGCAGTTTTACGGCATAAGATACCTGTCTGCCAAGGACGGATTTCCCACGAATGCGCTTTTCGGACTTATAAACGTAATATCGCGAGAGATAGACGCACTCTCGCCCGATTATGCGGCTGTTGCCTTTGACCTCAAGGCTCCCACCTTCAGACATAAGATGTACGACGCGTACAAGGCAGGCAGACACGCCACCCCCGAGGCGTTGCTTATGCAGATGCCTCCCGCAAAGGAGATCTGTCGCGCCATGGGCTTTTCGGTGCTTGAGCTTGAGGGGTATGAGGCGGACGATATTCTCGGCACACTCGCGGCTATGGCGGAGCAGGCTGCGGCTGACGGAGAGGAAATTGAAGCGTATATTCTCACAGGGGACAAGGATTCCTTGCAGCTTATATCTCAAAACGTCAAGGTGCTTTTGGCATCAAATATGGAAACGACGGTTTATGACGATGCTAAATTTTTTGAAAAATATGGAGTCCACGCAAATCAGTACGTGGATGTAAAGTCAATTATGGGCGACAGCTCGGACAACATTCCCGGTGTCAAGGGAATTGGCGAGAAGGGTGCGTTCAAGCTTATAGCCGAGTCGGGAAGTCTTGATGCAATTTACGAAAATATTGACGGAATAAATGCTACTCCAGGTGTAAAAAACAAGCTTACAGACGGTAAGGACTCGGCTTATATGTCGCGCACTCTTGCCACTATCAGAAAGGACGTTCCGCTTGGAATAACCCTTAAGGATATTGAGTTTTGCGGCATACGCCGTGATGATGCAAAAAGACTTTTCACAAGATATGAGATGTTTGCCGCGCTCAAAAAATACGGGCTTGACAAGGACGGGGATACAGCTGAGGCAAAGCCTGAGAGCGCAGAGATAAGAAATGTGAAGATTTCCGATATTCTCTCTCTTGAGGGAGAGGAATACGCGTTTGAGCTTTGCGGAGAGGAGATCCTTGTATCTGACGGCAGGACCGTCTGGAGCGCAGGACTTTCAGCGGAAATCTCCGACTTTCTGAACTCCAGAAGAATAGTTGCCTATGACTGTAAGGATCTGTATAAAACCCTTGAGAACAAAGGGATCATTTGGCGAAATTGTCATTTTGACGTAATGCTTGGCGCATACGTTGACGATTCATCGCAGGGCAATTACGGAATAGAGCGTCTTTGCACGCACTATCTCGGTGAGACAATCTCCGACAGTATACCGCAGGTATGGTATATTGCGAGAATGAAGCCCGTAATTGAAGAAAGACTTGCGCAGAGCGGGCAGATGAACCTCCTTTGCGAGATAGAAATGCCGCTTGCGAGCGTGCTTTGTAACATGGAGCAGAGAGGTATTAAAGTGGATTGCCGCGGTATAGCCGATTACGGTGAGCAGCTGGACAACAGCGCGGCGGTGCTTGAGACAATGATATACGCGGCGTCGGGATATCAGTTCAATATCAACTCCCCAAAGCAGCTTGGTGAGGTCTTGTTTGACAAGCTAATGCTTCCTTTTGCCAAAAAGACAAAGACGGGATATAGCACAAACGCGGAAACTCTTGAAAAGCTTCGTAAATATCACCCGATAATAGACGACATTCTGGAGTACAGACAGGTGACAAAGCTTAAAAGCACCTACGTTGACGGACTTCTCCGCGAGGCGGATGCCGAGAGCAGAATACACACCACCTTCAAGCAGACGGGAACCGCCACGGGCAGACTTTCCTCAACTGATCCCAACCTCCAGAATATACCGATAAGAACAGAAGCGGGCAGACAGTTCAGAAAGTATTTTGTGCCTACCGACGAAAATCACGTTCTTATAGACGCGGACTATTCGCAGATAGAGCTTCGCGTGCTTGCTCACATTTCGGATGACAGGCATATGATTGACGCGTTCCTTGGCGACGAGGATATACACACCTCAACGGCTTGCCGTGTGTTTGGCGTGACTCCCGATCAGGTTACTATCGAGATGCGAAAGAGGGCAAAGGCGGTAAACTTCGGAATACTTTACGGAATGGGAGAATTCTCGCTTTCTGAAGACCTCAAGATCTCTATCGCGAAGGCAAAGGAGTATATACAAAACTATCTTGACAGCTACCCCAACATAGAAAAATATCTTTCGGACGTAGTCAGGGAAGCGAAGGAGAAGGGATACGTTACGACGATGTTCGGACGCAGACGAAACATTCCTGAGCTCTCGGCGCAGAACAAAAACATTCAGAAGTTTGGTGAAAGAATTGCAATGAACAGTCCCATTCAGGGAAGCAGCGCGGATATTATCAAGATCGCCATGATAAACGTTGAGCGAAAGCTTAGCGAGAGTAGCACCGGCGCGCGCCTTGTTCTGCAGGTACACGACGAGCTTTTGATCGAGTCACCGATTGATTGCGCGGACAAGGTCCTCGAGATACTCAAAACAGAGATGGAGTCTGCGGCAAAGCTTTCCGTTCCTCTTGACGTTGAGGCGAAGATAGGCAGAACGTGGTACGAATGTCACTAAATCTTGTTTTTTGACAATTTAGTAAAAATATAAGGTTTTTTTACCCAAATTTCATTGATTTTTTTAGTTGATTTGAAAATATCAAAGTGATATACTGAATTAAAGTATAAACGGAGAGGGAATTATCCCGAAAAAGACTATGGAAACAGTAAAAAAATATCTCAAACGTTATTTTATTGATGCCATGGGCGCTATGGCATTGGGACTTTTCGCGTCACTGCTTATCGGTACTATATTCGGTACGGTGGGTAAGTATATAAACGGCGCGAATATTGACAACGAATTTCTCAAGTCACTGGCAGAAATCTTCAACGTAGTGGCAACCTACGCAAAGGCGGCAACAGGCATGGCAATAGGCGTTGCTATCGCGCACAAGCTCGGCGCGCATCCGCTTGTTATGTTTTCTTGCGCGGCAGTAGGAGCTATGTCAAACGCTATGGGCGCGGTGATAAACAACGGCGCAATAACAAAGTGGGCGGCAACTGCAGGCATGGGCGAGGGAATATTCTACGCGGCAGGACCCGCGGGTGCGTTCTTTGCGGTGATAGTTGCGAGCGAAATAGGAATGCTCGTATCCAAAAAGACAAAGGTGGATATTCTTGTCACACCTGTTGTGACACTGACAGTAGGATTTTTGGCAAGCTTCTTGCTTTGTCCCCTGGTGTCTTACGTGATGTATTATCTTGGCGTGTTTATTGCTACCGCGACCACGTTCCAGCCCTTGCTTATGGGTATAGTTGTGTCGGTCGTTGTGGGTATTATTCTCACGCTTCCCATATCCAGCGCGGCTATATGCGCAATGATCTTCTCTGCGTCGGCGTTTGAGGCTGCAGTCGCAAACGGAACGGAGGAAGGATTTTTGCTCGCCGGAGGTGCGGCTGTCGCAGGCTGCTGCGCACAGATGGTTGGATTTGCGGTATCAAGCTTCCGTGAAAACAAGTGGGGCGGTATTATTTCTCAGGGACTCGGTACGTCTATGCTTCAGATGGGCAATATCGTGAAAAATCCGAGAATATGGATCCCTCCCACGCTTGCGGCGGCTATCACTGGACCCATATCAACTATGGTGTTTAAGATAAAGTGTCAGGGTGTTGCGGCAGGAATGGGCACCTGCGGTATGGTAGGTCCTCTCGGAGTTGTCGACCAGATGGCAACGGACGGACAGATGAATGACCCTATGATGTGGGTAGGATTGGTGCTTGTTTGTATAGTTCTTCCCGCGGTGCTTTCGCTTCTTTTCAGCGAGATAATGAGAAAGCTTGGCTGGATAAAGAAGGACGATATGCTTTTGGGTGAATAAAATATATGTTTTTATGATACTTTCTGTCCACGACGACAGAAAGTATCCAAAGAACACCGCAAAGGGGCGGGAGGTTGCGATTCCTCCCGCCCCTTTGATCCCCACCCACACAAACGCTTACAAGTTTGCTTGCAAACTCGTATAAACAGCGAAGTAATAGGAGGTCCGTCTTATTAGCAATGAACG
This sequence comes from Eubacteriales bacterium, assembly GCA_045542075.1. Taxonomy (GTDB): domain Bacteria; phylum Bacillota; class Clostridia; order Oscillospirales; family CAG-272; genus SVTX01. The sequence goes on along the minus strand of JAZQKI010000030.1, from coordinate 10,832 downwards.
ATTACAGAAAAAGCGCTTGCGTGAGAGGGTTTCAAAATGGAGAGAGGAATCGCAACCTCTCTCCCTTTGCGGCTTTTTGGAGACTTTGCAGCTGTTGTCAAAGTCACAGAGAAAAAATATTTCAAAAAGCACTTGAAAGTTTGCGTCCTTTCTGCTATAATAATATAGTATCTTAAAAGGATAGCGATAAAACGCAGCTGTGCTGTGAAAGAAGGCCATACCAGCCGGGGAAGTAGCGGAGCCCTGAACCTGAAATCCGCTATACAGGGGTGGATCCCGCATTTGAGGGTGGACCCTTTACGAATGAGGCATATCTGTTGTGTTGATGGGCGGGTCTTGCGCAATCAAGAGCTGTGAATCATGTCAGATGGGGAACCAAGCAGCATTAAGCGGTAAACTTGATGTGCCGTGAGGTTGCCTGCCTTGAGCAGGAGGTATGCAGATCGCGTGGAGGGAAAACACGAATTTGCGGTGTATGGTCTTCTTTTGTGGCAGAGTTGCGTTTTTTATTAAATTTTAGTATTACATTGAAAGGAGTTGAAAATTTTGCATCAGGCTTTATACAGGAAGTGGAGACCCTCTACCTTTGACGAGGTCTGCGGTCAGGAGCATATTACGTCTATTCTCAAATACGAAATTGACAACTCCAAATTTTCCCACGCGTATTTGTTCTGCGGCTCGCGCGGAACGGGTAAGACCACGTGCGCGAAAATTCTTGCCAAGGCAGTCAACTGTCTTTCTCCCGTAAACGGAAATCCCTGCGGCAGATGTGAGGCTTGTCTATCAATTGATGCTGGAAGCGCTACCGACGTGCTTGAAATGGATGCCGCTTCAAACAACGGTGTTGACGATATAAGAGATATTCGCGATGAGGTGGTCTATGCACCGTCGTCGCTTAAATACAGAGTGTACATCATAGACGAGGTACATATGCTGTCTGCGAGCGCGTTCAACGCGCTTCTCAAAACCCTTGAGGAGCCACCCGCACACGTAGTATTCATACTTGCGACCACCGAGCTTCACAAGCTCCCCGCGACCATTATCTCTCGTTGTCAGAGATTTGATTTCCGCAGGATCGCAACTGACGTGCTCAAAAAACGCCTTATGTACATTGCCTCTCAGGAGGGAATAGAGCTTTGTGAGGACGCGGCAATAATGCTGTCCAAGCAGGCGCAGGGTGGTATGAGAGACGCGATAAGTCTGCTTGAGCTTTGCGCGGGAAGCCGTGAGAAAATAACCCCCGAGCTTGTAAATATAACAGTCGGTTCAAGCGGACGCGAGGAAATGCTCCGTGTTTGCGAGGCGGTATGCGACAAGGATTATGAGACAATATTCTCGGCAGTAAACGAGGTGGTTCAGTCCTCGCGTGACATAACGGTCTTCTGGCAGGATCTTATATCTGTTTACAGAGATCTTCTTATAATCAAAACCGCGAAAAACGCGGCAGAATATCTTGATCTTACGGACAGTGAGATGAAGTCAATGAGCATGCTCGCGGCTAAATTTACCCGCGAACAGATCTCATATCATTGCTCGATGCTTGAGGATGCAGTGTTGGTTATGCAAAAGGGAAATCCCATACGCAGAATAGCCGCGGAGCTGACGCTTGTAAGAATGTGTGACAGCAGTCTTTCAACGTCAAATGATGCGTTGCTTGCGCGTATAGCGGCGCTTGAAAACAAGCTTGCGAGCGGGGATATCCAAATTAAAGCAGAACCGACAAAGGACAAGCCCGCACCCCAGAAAGCGAAAAAGTCATCACAGCCGGATGACGACGAGATGTTCAGATCCGACACCCCGACGTATGTTCCGCGAAAGCCCGTCCAGCCTCAAAAGAGCGGCGAGGGAGTGAGAAGACTAAGACCTATTAAAAACAGGGCGGAGGCACTTGAAAAGCTGACCAATGCAAATCCCATGGTTGCGTCCTTTTACAAGATAGCCAAGTGGTATTTGACGGAGGACGGAAAGATAGTCTTGAAATTCCCCGATAAGTCCACGATAGATAACGTGAAGCGCTTTGACACGAGCGGAGAATTCTTAAGAGTTATTAACACCGCATCCGGCGCAAGATACAACCAATCGGACATTATTTATGAGTCCGAGGATATAAAGGTCGAGTCGTCGGTAATAGACGAGATACTCGACGCGGCAAACCAAGAATAAATTACAAGGAGATATAAAAATGAGAGCAAACGTACCGAAGGGCGCAGGTGGCGCAGGCAATATGCAGGCTATGATCCGTCAGGCACAGAAGATGCAGGAGGATATGGCAATAAAGCAGGAGGAGCTTGACGCAAGAGAATACGAGGTCAAGGCAGGCGGCGGAGTTGTATCCGTTAAGATAAACGGTAAAAAGGAGATCCTTTCTATCGACATTCAGCCCGAGATAGTTGATCCCGACGATGTAGAAACACTTTCCGACATACTCGTAGCCGCAGTAAACGAGGCTATAAAGAGAGTTGAAAACACAAATAATGAGGAAATGGCAAAAATAACGGGCAGCATGAATATGCCCGGAATGTTCTGATATGGCAGAGTACATAGAGTCGCTTCAAAGACTCGCCGAGCAGTTTGGACGTCTTGAGGGCGTGGGCAAAAAAAGCGCTATGAGAATGGCGTTTTCAGTGCTTGATATGTCAGATGAGGACGCAAAAATGCTTGCGCTGTCAATAGTTGAAGCCAAAGAAAAAATACACCTTTGTCCTATATGCCAGAACATAACCGACAGGGAGACCTGTCTTGTGTGCGCTGACGAGGGCAGGGACAAGAGCGTAATTTGCGTCGTGTCCGACCCCAAGGCAGTCATTTCTATGGAAAAGGTGAGAGAGTATAAGGGAGTTTATCACGTGCTTGGCGGAGTTATCTCGCCCATGAACGGAATCACCCCCGACAAGCTCAGGATAAAGGAGCTTCTTGCGCGTCTGTCGAGTGACGACGTAAAGGAAGTTATAGTCGCGACCAACCCCACGGTTGAGGGTGAGGCAACTGCGATGTATCTGTCAAGAATTCTCAAGCCACTTGGTGTTAAGGTGTCAAGACTTGCATACGGAATTTCGGTGGGAGCTGACATTGAATACGCAGACGCGGTCACCTTGAACCGCGCGCTTGAGGGCAGAAGGGAAATATAATTTTGATAAGTAAAACCGCAGGACTTGTGTCCTGCGGTTTTTTTGCCTTCCCCTTGAGGGGAAGCCAAATCAATCGGCTGCTATAATTATCTTGATATCTCCCGTATCCGTAGTTATTTTGCACTTGCCGCCCGTTGTGGTCTCGGGAACATCCTTTCTGCCCGTGTCGGTATCTACAATAAATATCTTGTCGGACAAAAGCGTGCCCTTAACGTCGCCCGTATCGGTCACAATGGTGATCTCCGATGCGTCACATCTCTCAAATTTCACGTCGCCCGTGTCCCTCTCAATAGAGAAATTGCCAGAGGCAATGACGTTGTTCATATTAAGCTTTCCCGTGCTTGCTTTTGAGGTGAGATTTACACACGTGATATTTGTGAGTGTTGCATCTCCCGTGCTTGATTTGAGCTTTATGTCACCGCTGCATACTACCGACGAAGCCGTGACTCTGCCCGTTGATACCGAAATATCAATACAGCCTGCGGAAAGATTCTCAAGCTTTATATCACCCGTGCTTGCCTTGAAGCTCATTTTGTCCAAGGCAGATGCGGAGCACGTCACATCTCCCGTGCTCAGAATGACGTTTATATTTTCAAATTTGAAATCATTCGGAATAGATATGTCGCTCGTGTCAGCATTAATGGAAAGGGAGTTGTATTCCGACTGTGGCAGATATACTGTCATGCTTGTCTTACCAAATGAAAAAATTCCAATGTGCTCATACCACTTGCGTGTGTCCTCGCGTCTTACGGTGAGTATGCCATCAACAACCTCAACGGAGTGATTAAGATTTTCCTGCTCGTTGCAGACAACCTTACATTCCTCGTTCTCCGAAGGCAAAAAAGTAATATCTGCAGTATCCGTGTCTATGGCTATACTGTCAAATGAATCACTTATTGTATGAGTATTGGTTTCAATTTTAGCTGTGTTAAGCTTTGAAAAGTCAAATTTCAACGCCATGATCAACCCTCCGAAAATAATTGCTCCGAGAAGCACCAGAGAAGCCGCAACAATAAGCCATGCGATAGTTGATTTTTTCATTATGCCTTCTCCTTTCTTATAAACAGACTTTTAAGTCCAAATGCTAATTTTTTAGTGAGTATAATAATACCCTTGGTCGCCGCCTTGCATCCGAAAAACGTAAAGATGGACAGACCTGCAAGCACCAAGCCGGCGGCAAACATCACAATACCCGAGTAAATATGCGCGTTGTTGATAAACACGACACCGCCCACGACTCCGTATGCGGCGCCTACAACAGTAAGAGCCACAGCGCACGCGGCAAAGGACACGAAGACCGACCACAGCGCTATTATGACAGACCAGAGAGCAGCGTAAAGGGAAATGATAACCGCAAACGCCGCGATAAGCAGGGACCCCCAAATAGGCGAGCCGACGCAAAGCAGCACTATCTCCCACGCCTTCATTTTTCTTTTGGGCTTGATTTTTTCCTTTGCGATTTTCAGCAGGGGAATTTCTGCTATTATCTGGGAGGCTGCCTCGTCAACAGAGCCAATATCCGCAACAGCCTCTTCCTCGCTCATTCCGTCGTCAATTCGGTCGTCTATCATTTCGCTGTAAAACAGTATGCTTTCTTTTATATTATTCTGCGGCAGACCGTTCAGCGCGGCTTGCAGTTCGATGAGAAATTCTTGTTTAGTCATTACCCGTATCCTCCTTTGTCACAAACTGATATATTGCCATTACCTCGCGCCATTCATCCTTGAAATCCTCAATGCGCCCAAGACCTGCCTTTGTTATCTTGTAATATTTACGCAGTCTGCCGTTATGCTCCGCGGAGCGCACGGTCAACATATTTGCAAGCTCCAGACGCTTGAGAATGGTGTACAGCGTGGATTCAGACATTTCAATATACGGCTTCATATCCTTGATGATCTTGTAGCCGTAGGATTCTCCATCCTTGATGGCAGCCAGCACGCAAACGTCCAGTAGCCCTCGCTTTAACTGAATATCCATAAAATACTCCTCCTTATGTAATACATCATATCACGAAGTATTGTTCTTGTCAATATATTTTTTGAAAAAAGCAAAAAAATGCGGCAAGGATTTTTCCTTGCCGCTGAAATGAGAGATTTTACATTAGTTGAAATCAAACACAGCCTTATCTCCGTCGAGCTTGAGACGCGCGGAGAATTCCTTGCCGTTTTTTGAGACGAAGCCCTGTATAAGAGAAGTCTGCTTTTGCTCGCCGAGAAGCATTCTTGCGTTTGCAATAGAGATTGGGCGTTTGCAAATGACGCCGTTTATCTTGAATTTGCAGCCGTCCTTGTAGCCCGTGCAGCCGTAGCTGTACTTGCCCTTGACCACATTTTTTCCGCACACGGGGCATATACCCACCACGTCGCCGAAAAATCCCGTGTCGGTGTCAAGCTCAAGGGAGGACTCTTTTTTCTGGAACACAAGGGATATCTCGTCCTCGGCAAGCTTTACGCTATCTGACACCGTCATGTCGCCGCGATACACTTTTTTGAGCGCTTGACCGAGAACGCTGGTTTTGTACTTGTCCATTGAAATATTCATTATCATAAGCTGCTCGATAAGATATTCGCCGTCGGGCAGAATGGTATATACGTCTTTTTTGAGCTGAATGTATTTGGATTTGCAAGCGTTGTCAATAATACCCGTACGGGTCGCCTCCGTGCCAAGCTCCAGACCCTCGAAAATTGCGCGGTAGTCCTCGTCATCATTTTCGGGAGTGTCGCTATCCGCCCTTTCGGACAGATTTGCCTTGTCCTCGCGGAAGGGATTTTTCAGATAATTATTGAGGGTTTCAACCGTATAATGCTTTGGCGGGCTTGTCTGCTTTTCAGACGGCTTGAAGTCAATGTTGACCTCGTCGCCCTTCTCAAGAGGGGGAAGTATCTTATCCTTTTTCTCGGAGTCGTCAAAGCGCATAAAGCCCTTTTGCAGTATGATAATTCCCTTGAGAGTGAACTGCTCGTAGCCACCGACGTCAATGACTATTTCGGTCTTTTGCGCGATACAGTCTTCGTCGCAGAATACAGACACGAAGCGGCGGAAGACCGTCTGATAGACAAGCATTTCCTTGTCGGTCAGATTCTCCTTTTTGGGTATTTTATAAGTAGGCGTGAGCGCCGAGTGACTCTCGATCTTTGAGTCGTCGAAAATACTCTTTTTATCCTTGAAGACAACGGGGTAGCCGATATTTTTTATATTATTGATGATTTTCTTTATCTTGTCCTTTTCGGCGGTGGCAAGATATTCGGAGTTTGTTCTCGGATACGTCAGATATCCCGCCTCATATAGCTTTTGGACTATGTCAAGGCTCTCGGACATTGACATCTTATATTTTTTGGAGAGCAGATTCTGAAGCTTTGAAAGAGAGAACAGCTTTCCGGGATTTACCGTTTCCTTTTTGGTCTTCTTTGAAATGACAATAGCTTTTGACGCATTATATTTCTCACAAAGAGCCTGAACTCCCGAGAAGTTGTCCTGCTCAAATTTCACCTTTGAGACAAGCTCGATTTCCTCGTCCTTGGTTTTTTCCTTGGAAACTGCCACATAATATATGCTGGGGACAAAATTTCTTATCGCCATATCGCGCTCGTAAATTGCACGGACAATAGGCACGATGACTCGTCCAACACGGAGCAGGGTACCTGTTTTGAGTGTCGCGTAGCGCGTGAGATTAACTCCGTAAAGCCAGTCTATATATGTTCTCGCAAAGCCCTCGTTTGCAAGGCTGTCGTATTCATGCTCGTCCTTCATCTCTGTCAATGCCTTGCCGACTGTCTCGGGAGTCTGATCGGGAAGCCACAGACGGACAAATCTGCGCTTTTGGGAGCCGTCCTGATTTTTCTCGTTGAGCGCGCCCGTGTGAAGCACGCAAAGGCGGACTATTATCTCACCCTCGCGGTCGGAGTCTCCCGCGTTTACTATTCTGTCGGTCTCGGGGCGGGTGCAGAGATATTTTATCGTATCAAACTGCTTTTGCACACCCGCGTCGACCTTCTTGTCAGAGCCGAGACGCAGCTTGAACCTGAAATCTTCGGGGAAGCAGGGCAGACCTTCCATAGACCACTTGCCGCCAAGTCCCGTATAATCCTCGATGTCGCATAGCGAAAAAAGGTGACCGAAAGCCCACGTCACAACGTAAGCGCCACCCTCAAAATATCCGTTTTTCTTTTGCATCTGTATGCCGAAATTCTGTGATATACCCGAAACGATATTTCTCGCAAGACTTGGCTTTTCCGCAATAATTACTGTCATATTCGCACCCGTGGTAAGAGTAAATAATATAATATATAATTTTAACATAAATCTATTGACTTGTCAACAATTTGAAAAAAACAGGTTTTGAACTCGTTTTGAAAGCCGTTTTACGTGTTGTCAAATAACAAATATCGCAAAAAGCATTGACAAAATCCCAAACTTGTTGTATAATCAACTTGTAAAATATGATTACAATGGGTAGTTTTGGAGCTATCCTCCCCCCAATCTTAAGAGAGGAATTTTACATTATGAACGAGTATATTATTCTCACCGACTCGTCGAGCGACCTTTCCGCATCCGTTATGAAGGAGCTTGGCGTAGCCGCTATATCGCTTGAAGTAAATATTGACGGCGTTGGAACAAAATATAATGATGAGCTTGATCCCAAGGAATTTTATGACTTTGTAAGAACAAAGGCGGGCGCTAAGACCAGCGCAGTAAACATGGATAGATTCAAGGAGTTTTTTGAGTCTTATCTTAAAGAGGGCAAGGACGTTATTTACGTTGGATTTTCCTCGGGCCTTTCCGTTACGTACACAAACGGCAAAAATGCTATTGAGGAGCTTGCAGAGGAATACCCCGACAGAAAGATAGTAGCTATCGACTCACTTTGCGCTTCTCTCGGACAGGGACTTCTCGTAGCTCTTGCCGCAAAAAAGCAGGCGGCGGGCGCTGATTTTGACGAGGTTGTATCCTTCATTGAGAATACCAAGCTCAACCTCTGCCACTGGTTCACGGTTGACGATCTGTTCTTCCTCAAGCGCGGAGGACGCGTTTCCGCGGCTACCGCAGTGCTTGGAACTATGCTCGCGATAAAGCCGGTTATGCACGTTGACAACGAGGGACACCTTGTAAACGTAGCAAAGGCAAGAGGCCGCAGAGCCGCAATAACCGAGATTGCGAATAAGCTTACTGAAACGGGCATCAATCCCGAAAATCAGCTTATATACATTTGTCACGGCGACTGCTATGACGACGCAAAGACCCTCTCCGATATGATAAAGGAGAAATATCCTGACTGTGAAATTATGATAGACTACACGGGCCCCGTAATAGGAGCACACTCCGGTCCCGGTACGCTTGCACTGTTCTTTATAGGAACACAGAGATAATTTTGGAGGAATTCTGATGGCAATCACAGGAAAACTATTCCGTAGTATGGTGATTTCCGCCGCAAACACGCTTTATAACAAGAGGGAAGAGGCAAACAACCTCAACGTTTTCCCTGTGCCCGACGGAGACACGGGAACTAATATGAGCCTTACTATGAGCACGGTATCCAAGGTGGAGAGCGATCTCCCTGTCGGTGCGTGCGCAGAAAAGGTTGCTGCCCTCATGCTCCGTTCCGCAAGAGGAAATTCGGGCGCGATACTCTCGCTCTTTTTCAGAGGCTTTGCCAAAGCGCTGAAGGGTAAGGACGAGTGCACGGGTGAGGATCTTGTTGCGGCATTCAAAAAGGGTACGTCGGAGGCTTACCGTGCGGTAATGAAGCCTACCGAGGGAACTATTTTGACTGTTATGCGAGTTGCGTCGGAGAACGTTGCCGAGGCTTACGGAGAAGACAGTAGCCTTGATGTTCATATACTTTTTGAAATGTTCGTGAAATCTGCGGAGTACACTCTCGCGCAGACTCCCGAAATGCTCCCCGTACTGAAGCAGGCAGGCGTCGTTGACGCGGGCGGCTTTGGCTTTGTCTGCGTTGCCAAGGGAATGCAGGACGCTCTTGAGGGCAGATTTTCCGAGGAGGAAGAGCCCGAGGAGATCAGCGAGGAGAAGCTGTCGGGCGAGGCGGCTAATTTTGCCGAATTTGAGACGGGCGACATTAAGTTTGGCTATTGCACTGAATGTATTATTGATAAAAACGAGCAGTATCTCGGCGAGGATACGTCGGGCGAGCTTTATGATTTTATAAAGAGCATCGGTGACAGCGCGGTGTTTGTGGATGATGAGAGCATCATCAAGCTCCACATACATACGAACGATCCCGGCGCGGTGCTTACAAGAGCAATTCAGTTCGGAAGTCTTGCTACGGTCAAGATTGAGAATATGAGAAATCAGCATACGGCACTTAAATCCGGCGCTGATAAGCAGTCCGCTCCCAAAAAGGAAAAGATCAAGATCGAGAAAAAGTACGGTTTTGTAAGCGTTTGTATGGGTGAGGGAATAAAGAATATGTTTACCGACATAGGTGTTGACACCGTCATTGAGGGTGGACAGACTATGAATCCCTCAACGCAAGACATCATAGATGCGGTAATGAAGACACCCTCCGAATACGTTTTCGTGCTTCCCAACAACAAGAATATTTGTATGGTCGCAAGACAGGCGGCAGAAATAGTAAAAAAGAGAAAGGTCATTGTTCTTCCCACCGAAACGGTGGCGCAGGGAATGTCCGCTATGATAGCATATAATCCCGACGGAGACCTTGACTCGGTTGTCGCGGAAATGAAACACGCTATGTCTATGGTGACATCCATGTCGGTGACGTATGCCGTAAGAGATACCGAGATAGACAGATTCAAGATATCCAAGGGACAGTTCCTCGGACTTGTTGAAAACAAGATCGCGTGCGTGACTGATACGAGTCAGTCCTGTATGAGACAGCTTATCCGCGGTATGACGGGCGCATCGTTTGTCACCGTGTTCTACGGTAAGAACGTATCCGAGTCGGAGGCGTCATATATTGGTCGACTCATTTCCGACAAGGTCGGCGGCGGATGTGAGGTCGCAGTTCTTGAGGGCGGCCAGCCTATTTACGATTATATAATATCGGTTGAATAAAAAAAAAAAAAGCCGAGGGCAGATCCCTTCGAATTTTTTATGTACTTTATCAGAAATCAACTTCTGTGTCGTAGTAGCAGCACTTAAGAAGCTTTTCCATTTCCTCAACGGAAATTGCTCTGGGGTTAGAGCCTGTGCAAGCGTCTGCAACTGCATTCTTTGCGATTTCGGGAAGTCTCTGAAGGAATACTTCCTCGGGAACGAAGCCCTGCTCACAAGGATAGCTGTCTGCGCCGTAGTTCTTGATACACTGGGGAATGTTGAGCGCATCGTTCATACCACGGAGGAATGCGATGAGATTTGCAACCTTTTCGTCGTCATTTGCGCCGCCAAGTCCCATGTAATCAGCGATAACGCCGTATCTTGCCTTAGCTACGGGATCCTTTGCGTTGAACGCGATAACTTTAGGAAGGTACATAGCGTTAGCCGCGCCGTGAATAATGTGAGCTCCGTAGTCAGCGAATATTGCGCCGGTCTTGTGAGCCATAGAGTGAACAATACCAAGAAGTGCGTTAGAAAATGCCATACCAGCCATACACTGTGCATTATGCATAGCCGCTCTGTCCTCTACACTGCCGTTATAAGACTTAACAAGACTCTCTGTAATCATCTTAATTGAATGAAGTGCAAGCGGATCTGTAAAATCACTGTTGGCAGTTGAAACATACG
>JAZQKI010000029.1:0-5526 GCA_045542075.1 Eubacteriales bacterium | reverse complement strand
AACAAGAATCAGAACAACAGCCAGAACAAGAATAATCAGAATCAGAATCAGAACAAGAACCAGAACAACAGCCAGAACAACAGCCAGAACAAGAACTACTGATAATAAAAAATGGGTTGTTGCATACGCAACAACCCATTGCCGAGCAGGTTACATATATGAACAGAAACGAAAAATACCTAACACTTAAGCGTGCACTGTTTGATAAATGCTACGCTGATCTTAACGCAGAGCAGAGGAGAGCCGTATATACGGTAAACAACCCTCTGCTTGTTCTTGCGGGTGCGGGAAGCGGAAAAACCACTGTCCTTGTACGCAGAATAGTCTTCATAATTAAATACGGCGACGCATATTTTAACAATTTTGTGCCGGATTTTGTCGATGATACCTACATAAAGGAGATGGAGGAGGCTCTGTCGGCAGATAACTCGTCTGTTGCCGAGTCAATGCTCCCAGACTTTGCGCATAATCCCACACCGCCTTACCGTGTGCTTGCCATAACATTTACAAACAAGGCGGCAAACGAAATAAAGGCAAGACTTTCTCAGGCATTTGATAACGACGAATCCTACGCAAACGACATCTGGGCGGGAACCTTCCACTCAATATGTATGAGAATATTGCGAGTAAATTTTGACAGACTTGGCTACAAGCCGCAGTTCTCGATCTACGACGCCGACGATACGAAAAAAGCAGTAGCATCCGCGATGAAGGATTGCAATATTGATGAGAAGAGCTTTCCGTTAAAGAGCGTTATCGCGGAGATAGGCAGGGCAAAGGACAACCTTATGACACCCGAAATGTATGCGCAGGAGAACGACGGCGATTTCAGAAAGTCAAAAATAGCGCGTATATATAGCGTATATCAGAAGCAGCTCAAGGAATCAAACGCGATGGACTTTGACGATATAATCATGAACACCGTCACGCTTCTGCGCGAGAACGATGATATCCGCGACTATTACAGCCGCAAATTCAAATACGTATGCATAGACGAGTATCAGGACACAAACCATGCGCAGTTCGTGCTTACGTCAATGCTTGCAAGCGGATTTGGAAACATAATGGTAGTAGGTGACGACGATCAGTCAATATACAAATTCCGCGGCGCAACTATTACAAATATCCTTGAATTTGACAAAACTTACTCCAACGCCACAATAATAAAGCTTGAGCAAAATTACCGCTCTACCTCAACCATTCTTGATGCGGCAAACGCGGTTATCGAAAACAATGCGGGGCGAAAGGGAAAAAGGCTCTGGACAAAGGGCGAAATTGGAAAGAAGATAATTCTGCGTAAGCTTGAGGACCAGAACTCCGAGGCAAGAACCATCGTAGAGACCATTTATAAAGCAGTTCGCGACGGCAGATGCTACAAGGATTTCGCCGTGCTTTACAGAACCAACGCGCAGTCAAGCGGAATCGAGCGCGCGCTTGCAAAGAGTGCAATTCCGTACAGAATGCTTGGCGGCACAAGATTTTCTGATAGAAAGGAGATCCGCGACGTCGTAGCATATCTGCAGCTTATTCAGAACCATAGCGACAGGGAAAGACTCCTCCGCATAATCAATGAGCCCCGCCGTAAGATCGGAAGCATCACGCTTGACGCGGTAAGCAAAATTGCGTTTGAGAACAATTGCAGTATGTTTGATATCATTGAAAACGCAAGCAAATATACAGCTCTGTCAAGAAGCTGCGCACAGCTCGAAGGCTTTGCCGCGCTTATAAACAAGCTCACGGAAATGGCAGAGACCTTGTCCTTGCCCGACCTCTTTGACGCTGTACTTGAGCTTAGCGGATACAGACAAATGCTTATAGACGCGGGCGAGGAGGAAAAAGACCGACTTGATAACCTTGACGAGTTCAAGTCAAGCATTATTGAATACGTGACAGGCACGGATAACCCAACGCTTGTGGGCTTTCTTGAGGAAAACGCGCTGGTCGCGGACGTTGACAGATACGATGACACCGCCGACGCAGTGGTGCTCATGACCATACACAGCGCAAAGGGACTTGAATTTCCCATAGTCATTCTTCCGGGTATGGAGGACGGTATCTTTCCGGGCATGCAAAATATCATAGGCTCTGCCGAGGATATGGAAGAGGAACGCCGCCTTGCGTACGTTGCGCTCACTCGCGCAAAGGAGCAAATATACATATTCCACACCTCAACCCGTCTGCTTTACGGTCAGACACAGCACAACCCGCTCTCCCGATTTGTCTCGGAGATCCCGGAAAAGCTTGTAGAAAAGCAGGGCTATGAAGGCTATTACACACCGCCGCAGCAGAGCGCGAGGGTGTATTATCAAGACCCCTCATACAGCATAAAACAGCCTGCCTACAAGAGTGAACCCATCTCAATAGGCAAGCCGTATAATACACCGCGCAAGAGCGCGTCAACAGAGCAATTCAATGCAGGTGACAGAGTTCGCCACATGACATTTGGCGACGGCGAAATAATCTCCGTCAGACCCATGGGCGCTGACACCCTCTACGAGGTAGTCTTTGACAACGTAGGCACCAAAAAGCTTATGGCAACGTATGCAAAGCTGAAGAAAATCAATTAGAACACACTTTCAATAACCCTATTACAACTCCTTGGGGAGTACCGCCAGGAATCGATATGCAGAGTTTTTGCGGGGTCTACAAAGTAATTGAGCTTTGTATTCACAGGCTCGCCCTTATAGGAGTCAATCAGTACAAGCTTTATCTTCATACGATCGGGAATAATGCTCTTTATGTAAACGGCGGCAAGCTGCCCGCTGTAAATGTGCTTTCCCGAGATATCATTTCCCGACAGCCGAGCACGGTTGTCGGGAATTATCATATCCTCGCGAAGCTCGGCAAGTCCCGCAAGATTGGGAGTAAGCTCCACAAACACTCCGTAATCTTCAACGCTGCGTATAATTCCCGCAACCGTCTGACCTGCCGAAAATAACGCCGCGTTTTCCTCCCACGTACCGAGAAGCTCGCGCATTGATACGAATATCCTGCCGTTTTGCTCGTCAATAGATTTAACAACGACGTGAATATTCTGCCCGCAAAACAGTCTGTCGGATGGATGGGATATGCGTGAGACCGAAATGCAGTCCACGGATAAAAGGGAAATAATACCGCAGCCTATGTCCACAAACGCGCCAAAGGACTCAAGGTGCGTCACTCGCGCGGGAATAATATCCCCGGGAATAAGGTCGTATATGTAACTTCTCATGCACTCGATCTGCGCCTGACGGCGAGAAAGAGTAGCATACACGCGTCCACCCTCCTCGTATATATCCATCACCCTGAACGCAACGGGCTTACCGACACGCGTAATGATGGCGATATCCTTTATTTTTTCGCCCTCGCGATAATATGCTACCTCATCCTTAGGGATTATTCCGATTATTCCGTGCAGATCAATATGCAGATTCATCTGACTGTCGCAAAGCAGCGCAACAGATTCAAGTATTATTCCTTGTGCCATCGCCCGCTCAAGCCCCTGACGGCTGGATATAAGCTCACGGTTTTGGACACTTCCCGATATAAGACCCTCGGGCATATATAAATTCGTCATTATAAACCTCCGATATTTTGGCATTAGTAATACTACATACTATTCGCGCAAAACACGAAAAATGCAAGAGGGAATTGGTAAGTTAAATTAAAGAAATCACGAAAAATCGCAAAAATCCGCCTAAAATCGCCCAAAATCAAAAAACGCGAAAAAATTTTTTTCAAACGAAAGACGAGCATTGTATTCAAAAAAGCGAGAAAAAACGAGAAAACGAGAGCAATACATTTGCTAAATCAAAATAATCAAAAAAATTTCAAAAAAGGTATTGACAAATAAAACCCCTTATGATATAATATGCAAGGTTAAAAAATCAAGAAAAAAAGCCATTATTGGAGGATAGCAAAATGTCTACATTTATGCAGAAAAAAGAGGCAGTTGTCCGCAAGTGGTACGTTATCGACGCAGCAGGTAAGCCCATGGGTAGAACCGCTGTTGTTGCAGCAGACCTTCTCCGCGGCAAGAATACGCCCGAATTCACACCCCACGTTGACTGTGGAAACTTTGTAATTATAGTAAACGCTGACAAGGCAGTTCTTACAGGTAAGAAGCTTGAGCAGAAGTACTATCGCAGACACTCCGGTTACATCGGCGGTCTTAAGAGCGTACAGTACAAGACTCTTATGGCAGAAAAGCCTGAGTTCGCTATGGAAGCAGCTGTTAAGGGAATGCTCCCCAAGAACTCTCTCGGTCGCGCTGCAGCTACCAGACTTAAGGTATACGCAGGCGAGGCTCACAAGCACGAGGCTCAGCAGCCCGAAGCTTACGAGTTTTAATTGAAGAAAGGAAGTAAGTGACTATGTATACAAGTGCAAAACCCTACTTCTACGGAACAGGTAGAAGAAAGAAGTCTGTTGCCCGCGTAAGACTTTACCCCGGCACAGGTACAATTACAATTAACGGCAGAGACGTAGATGACTACTTCGGTCTCGAAACTCTCAAGCTCATCATCAACCAGCCCTTCGGCGTAACAGGCACAACTGGTAAGTTCGACATCGTTGCAAACGTAAACGGTGGCGGTATTTCCGGTCAGGCAGGCGCAATCCGTCACGGTGTTGCTCGTGCGCTTCTCGCGGCTGACGAAGCTAACCGCCCCGCACTTAAGGCAGCAGGCTTCCTCACCAGAGACCCCAGAATGAAGGAAAGAAAGAAGTACGGACTCAAGGGCGCTCGTCGTGCTCCTCAGTTCTCGAAGAGATAAGAAACAGAGACACCCCTGTCTCGTTTTGTATGGCATCCATCGTTTCGGTGGGTGCCTCTCTTTCTTATCCCGCCTCATTCTGAGGCTGGCAAAAGCACTGCTTTCGCCATGTCGGACTAAAAATGTGCCACAGGCACATTTTTTTACGTCCTTACAGTTCACGAAGAGATAATTTATTATTTCTTATATACACAAAACTCTGCTACGCAGGGCTTTTTGTTTTTCGTAGGGCGGTGCCTTGGTGCCGCCGTTTTCGATTATGAATTTTGCGGCGGAGCAAGCCCCCGCCCTACGTTGATAGGCGGTTCAATTTGTAAAGAATTGAGCCGTCCTATTTACTTTTTGCCGTTTTTATGGTATAATCTAACTAATCGATAAACTTGAATTTGACGGGGAGATTTAAATGATAGATATTACTACTTGGATGCAAAAATTTTTGCACTCACTAAATGAGACATTCGCCAACCGTGTATGGTTTGTTGGATTGCAAGGAAGCTACGGCCGCGGCGAAGCTTGTGATACGAGTGATATTGATATTGTTGTTATACTTGACGAGTTAACCACCTCGGATATTCAAAAATATAATGCAATGTTAAATACTCTACCTCACAGAGAGCTGATATGCGGTTTTGTTTCGGGAAAGGACGAGCTTCTTCATTGGGAGCCTTCCGACCTTTTTCAGTTTTATTATGATACAACCCCAATAAAAGGAAGCCTTGATGAATTATTGCCGTTGCTTGACAAGGTAGCTGTTGAAAGAGCAATTAAAATT
>JAZQKI010000028.1:0-8570 GCA_045542075.1 Eubacteriales bacterium | reverse complement strand
TATTCTATTACCCCACTAATTTTACGAGTTTGCTTGCAAACTCGTGGAGTGGGGGAGATTCTTAAGAGGGGGAGAGGGTCGTCCGTTTTGCAGAGCAAAATTTTTTCGGGAGAAAAAATAGGACACTCTCCCCATCTTAAGCGGTGTTTTGATTACTTTGTCACTGTTGACAAAGTAACGAAGAATTATCTACAAACAAAAACAGGCGTTAATGCAACGCCTGTTTTTATTTGTGTAAGAATTTGAATTTGTCACGGAGTCTGAAAATATACATTGAGATAAGCCTCGTCAACGCTATGTCATATATGACAAATACAAAATTGACAAAAACGTAAAGCCCTATCGCAACTGCCGTACCTGCGGTCGGCACACCAAGAAGCGTGTTGAAAAAGTCAAACACATTCGCGGGCGGCTCTGCGGTAAGCAAAAAGTACGACACCGCGCAGCACGCGATAAGCGCCACGTTAAAGCTGATAACCTTAAGCGCCCATGCCAACGGCTTTTTCAGTCTTTCTATCTTCTCTTTAATTATCGGATAATATCCCAAAAACGCCACATACACCCACGGCGCAAAGCTTGTGGGACGAAGCAGCACGGAAATAACTCCCACCACTCCGTAAATCATCCACGCCCAGCCCGAGCCAAGCTCGATTACCGCGATAACGCACACAAATGATGCTATCGCCGCCATAGACAAGTCTATGATCTGAAAGAGCGAGCCAAGCAGGAGCAGTACCGCTCCTATTGCGGCAAGCATAGCTCCAAGTGTCAGCTTTTTGGTTTTTTTTGAAATTCCTCTGCTCATATCTTAGTTAGCAGCAACGGATAAGGTCTCCGCCCATACATTCGCAGCAGCAGTCCGCGCAAAGAAGTCCCTGACAAACGTCACAGCCCGTGCAGCCTGCGCTGTTTTGAGTGTTATATCCCGTGCCGTACGCCCCCGCGTTATGACGGAGCTGATTTCTCGCGGCTCTGTATTCCTGATTTGAGGGATCCATATTGCACGCGGTATCAAAAAATCTCGCCGCGTCGTTGTAATAGCCCTTCTTGACCATAACGCAGCCCATAAGATAATTCCATTCCGCCGCGCGATCGCCTATGTCAACGCCATTAAGCTCTGCCTCAGCCGCTCCCACGTTGCCCATGTTGATATTTCTGCGCACGTTTGCATAGTTATATCTGCCCGTTGAGCCAGACGAGCCCGAGTTATTATAGCCTCTGCTCTGTCCGCCGCCTGCGCGCATCTTCTGTATCTCCTCGTATGCGGCGTTTATTTCCTTCATCTTTTCGTCCGCAAGATCCTTGAGGTCACTGTCCGCATACTTGTCGGGATGATATTTTCTCGCAAGCTTTCGGTATGCGTTCTTTATCTCGTCGTCACTTGCGTTGGGCGCAACGCCCAACACCTTATAGGGATCCTTGTATTCTGCCATAACAAAAACCTTTCAAAGCTTATTTGCTCTTTTTATTATTTTTATTCTTTTTGCCGTCGCAGCCACATTCCTTACCCGCAAGCTTATCCGCGGTCTTCGGCATGCCAACGTATATTATATTCTCTATTATGCCCCGAATGTCGCGCTTGTCACCGTATTCGAGCAGATCAAATGCAAGCTCAGCACGTGAAAGCTCAAGACGGAGCGAGTCCGCCACGCTGAGTCTTTCCTCGTCAGTGGGCGCTCTGCCGCCGTACAGACAAACAAAGGGGTTAAATCTTCCCTTTTCGAGATCCTCCTCGCAGTCGTCGATAGCGTCCGCTATGTATACCCATCTGCCTATGTGACGTCCTATGTCGTAGAGTATCTTTTTATTTGGCCCCTCGTGACCGTAAGAGCAGATCTCTGCGAGTATCTCACCAAAGCAATCGGCGGGAATATCCACACTTGGAAGTCTCAGGGCTTCAGTTTCCGAGAGCTTTTTCAACCCGTCCATTATTGTTTTGTCAAGGTCTGCGTATTTCTTGAGCGACCTTTTTCTCATGCGGGAGACAAAGGGCTTTGCAAGCTTTGCCTTAAGCTTCTTTGCGCCCTGCTCGTCCGACAGGTCATCCATGCATTTGCCGTAGACCAGAAGCGCGGAGGCATGCGCGCAATATTCAAGCTCGGGGTTGGATACGGCATACGCTCTCTTTTTGAAGGGATGCGCCATACATCTGCCGCGCTTGAACTCAACCGCCGTGTCCGATGCCGCCATTCTCACAAGCGAGAGAAAGGTTATATCGTAGCTCAGGGTAAATCTGGAGCACTGCCCCGTGCATTTGCCCTCTGCCTTGCATAGCCCACAATACACCGCCTTATAGTATTCGTCCTCTCTGACACGCAGCTCGGGCGTGTAGGTCTTTACGTATCCAAACATGCCAAAACCTCCGTACAGAAATAAACAATCATATATTATAATACACTAATTGCTAAAAAATTACAAGTCTTTTTTGCAAATTAGGCTAAAATTCAGTCTTTTGTCACTTCCACTTCACAAACAAAAAGGATTCACGCCGATCTGACTGAATCCCTTTTGTTTATCTTGTGTCCCAAAATTAGTCTTCCTTAACGTTAAGAACCTTCTTACCGCCGTAGAATCCGCAAACCTTGCATACGCAGTGATTCTTAACCATCTCGTTACAAGCGGGGTTAGTGCACTTTGCATATCCGGGCATTGTGAGCTTGCTATTGTTAGATCTTCTCTTGTCTCTGCGTGCGCTGGACACTTTCTTCTTCGGTACTGCCATGTTGAACCTCCTCTTTGACTTACACTACAGCGTAAGCCATAATACATAAAATTATTATAAACTAATTTACACCTTCTGTCAAGGCTTTTTCGTGTTTTTTATTCCTCATCCTTCTCAAGAAGCTGAGCCAGAACCGCAAGTCTGGGGTCAATTTCCTTGGTGGGACAGGAGCAAGGACCGTATTTGAGTATCTTTCCGCACTTGGGACAAAGTCCCGCGCAATCCTCCGAGCAAAGTATCTTTCTCGGGAATTCAAGCAAAAGCGCTTCGGTAAGCTGCTCGTCAATATCAAGCTTTGCGTTCTCTATAACAACGTACTCGTCAATATTGTCCTCAAGCTGCTCCTCGCTGAGAGTTCCCTCATCAGCTACTGTTCTTTCAAACTCCAATACGTACTCAGCCTTAACGGGCTCAAGACACCTGTCACACTCCGCAGAATACGCAAGAGTCGCGGTTGCAAAGAGTCTCATATATCCCGCATTATCGGTGACGTGACCGACAACGTGAGCATCGCCCTCAAAGGTTATTCTGTCAAGAGGCATAGGTGTCAGGAAATATTCAAAATCTATGCGGCTTGCTTCTCCGCGAAGAATTTTACCCATTTCAAGAATCATACGCCACCTCCATCAAGACATAAAACACGACTTTAATATTATATATGAACTTTTTTGCTTTGTCAAGAGTTTTTTTAATTTTATCCGCTATTTTTTGCCATTATTTCAAATGTGGCGGCTTTTTGAGTTGACAAGGAGGGTCAATAATGTTATAATTTATTATAATGCTTTGAGAAAGGAGCGATCAGTATGAAAACTGCGGGTATAGTATGCGAATACAATCCGTTTCACAACGGTCACAAATATCAGATAGATACCCTCCGTGCCAATGGCGCGGAATGTATAGTGTGCGTTATGAGTGGCAACTACGTTCAACGCGGCGAGCCGTCTATGCTTGACAAATACACACGCGCGCAAATGGCGATCAGGTGCGGCGTAGATTTAGTGCTGGAGCTTCCCTTTCCCTACTCCTCACTCTCCGCGGAGCAGTTTGCCCGCGCGGGGGTCTGCATTCTTGACGCGGTCGGTGTGGATACGCTTTCCTTCGGAAGCGAGTGCGGTGACGCCGACAAGCTCACACGCGCCGCAAAGGTCATTTCAA
Source organism: Eubacteriales bacterium (assembly GCA_045542075.1). GTDB lineage: Bacteria > Bacillota > Clostridia > Oscillospirales > CAG-272 > SVTX01. The sequence goes on along the minus strand of JAZQKI010000028.1, from coordinate 4,693 downwards.
GCAAGGCTTTTACAGAGAGATTCTCTCTGCTGCAGAAAAGCAACAGCGGAAGCGCCGCGGCGTTTTTTGAGGCGTTTGAGCAGGTGTCGGGAGACAAGGCGGATTTCAAGTCAAACGATCTGCTTGGAATATCCTATATCCGCGCGATAAATGAGCTTGAAGCCCAGATGAAGCTGTTTGTGATCAAGCGGCAGGGCGGCGGATATACCGATACGTCCGTTGACGGAGCTATGCCGAGCGCCATGGCGATCCGCAGGCTTCTGAGCGAAGGTCAGTCTGACCGTAACGCGCTTGACAAAGTCATGCCGAAATATGCGGCAGACACAGTTCTGTCTGCGTTTGAAAGCAACACCGCTCCCGTGACCGAGGATGTGCTTTTCCCTTATATACAAAGCTTTTTCAGGCTTCACTCCCCCGAGGAGATCAAGGCTCGCGCAGCATCACTTTGCGGCGGCGAGAGTATTCTCGACGACGGTGACGGTATATGCAACAGGATATGCGCCTGCGCTGTGCAGTCCGCATCTGCCGAGGAATTTTACGAAAAGCTGTTTAACTCGCGCTACACCGACACAAGAATAAAAAGAGTTATCCTGTATTCGCTTTTCGGCGTGTCCGACGTGTTCCGACACTCCCTGCCCGAATATACGACTCTGCTCGGAGCAAGCCGTCGAGGCTGCGAATATCTGTCAGATATCCGTAAGACCTCAAAAATAAATATTATCACAAAACCGTCCGATGCACCCGAGTGTGTTCAGACATGCCTCTCACACCGCGCTGATTCTCTTTATACCCTGCTTATGCCACAGGCACAAAAAAGCGATTATTTTATAAAGAAATCACCGTTTATAATTTAATTTGATTTTTATGTTGACTTGACGTGTTTTTTGTGTTATAATTTAACGTAGAGAAATATTTTCATTGACATAAATCAGGAAAGGAACTATATTATGGCAGAAACGAGAGATCTGGTAAAGGGCAAATACCTTTACTACAAAAATAAACCCTTAGTAAGAGAAAAGGACACCATTTGCTACGGAGATTTTTCCGAAAAATGCGTGCTTTTGTTTGAGATAATGTCCTACACCGAGCAGGACGGCATCAAGACCCCCGATAAAATTCTCATTCAGATACTTGATTCAAGTAATGGACAGATACTCAAGCAGGCTGACAAGGTCGGCATGCACGAGGCGTTCACCTACGGAATGTTCTGGTACGAAAAGATACTTGCTGAGTAATTCAATAGAAAAAAGCCGTTGCGGTGCAACGGCTTTTTTGTTTAATTATAACCCAAACCCGCCGTCAACGCCGAGGGTCTGTCCCGTGATAAAGCTTGCCTTGTCGGACGCAAGGAACAGCACCGCTCCCGCCACGTCCTCGGGAGTTCCTATGCGGCACATAGGAGTTTCGTCGCACAGCTCTGCCATAGTCTGACTGTCAAAGTGCGAATTCATATCCGTTGAGATAACTCCCGGCTCAATGCAGTTTACCGTGATACCCGACGGTCCAAGCTCCTTTGCCATTGAGAGTGTAAGTCCGCGCACTCCCGCCTTTGAAGCGGAGTACGCCACCTCACAGGACGCGCCGCAGCGTCCCCACACGGAGCCGATATTTATAATTCTGCCGCTCTTTTGATTTATCATATACCGAGCTGCCTCACGGCTTGAATAAAACACGCCTGACAGATTTGTGTCTATCACTCTGCGAAAGTCCGCGCCGCTCATTTGTGTGAAAAGTCCTATTTCGGATATGCCCGCGTTATTCACAAGCACGTCAACTCCGCCCAGAATTTCAACCGCCTCGCATATTGCGCTGATGACCTCGTCCTCCTGCGATATATCCGCGCGAAATCCGTACGCGCCGTATTCTCTTTCAATCTGCTCTGCAAGCTCAACCGAGCTTTTGTAAATAAACGCGACCTTATCCCCCGCCTTGCAAAAAGCCTTGACGCAGGCAAGTCCTATTCCGCGGGTACCGCCGCTGATGATTACTTTTTTCATTTTATGACCTCTCTTTTGTGAGTCTGACTTATTATATCACATAATAAATAAAAATTCAAGTTTTTTCAAAAGTTATCATATTTTTTTGCTAAACCCTTAACAAATTCGCGAATATATGGTATAATAAAGCATAAATTTATCCGGGGTGAGATCAAATGTCATTAAAACACGCCTTTTCTCAAAGTCTTTATAAGACAAAATTCAATTTTCGGCGCGCGGAGGACGGAATATACGTTTTCTTTGAGCCCGACTCTCTGCCTGTCAGAAAGCAACAGATCGAATATCTTGTAAACGAATGCAAAAAGAATAAAATAGCCTGTATTATCCCCTGCCTCTCGGGTATATCCGAGGCGGGTACTGATCTTGCGCCTGTTTCGGATTTTTACAGAGAACTGATCTGCGCTGCGGAGAAAAAGGGTGTTTGTATCGGTCTGTCAATAGACCGATATATTGAGGATTGCTTTTTTGCGGATGCCTCTATAGACGAACAAACAAAGCTTGAGCTATGCTCCGAAATGCTCAACCAAAGGCAGTATTACTGTAATGAGTGCGAGCACGTCAGTATGGACCTTAATGATACCTCCGTTATGTCCGTAACCCTGTTTGACGAGGAGAACAGCGACAGCATAGATATATACGGATTTCTGCAAAACGGCAGAGTTGAATATGACCCGCCCGTCGGAAACTGGGTATTGAACGCATACACCTGCGACTGCGAAAATATAGTGGGAGGAGCTGTCAGACGCTCGGTAAACAAGCTCAATTTTGAGTCCTCCAAAAAATTTTTGTCGCTCGTGCTTGACTCATTGGGCAATGATATCAAGCGCCACGTGGGAAAAACTCTCTCGGTCCTTTACATGAACGACATTTGCTTTGACTCCCCCAACCGTCGTAATTGGGACGCATCCTTTAACGAGAAATTCACGCAATTATTCGGCTTTGACCCCAAGCCCTATTACAACTGTCTGTTTTACAGTGTCGGCGAGCAAACAGTTCACCTTAAGTCTCTGTTTATGACCTGCCGCGCTAAAATGCTGTCCGACGGAATATTCCGCGCGCTTGATTGCTTTGCGCGTGAAAATTCCCTTGAGCTGATAAACGGTATCACCGAGCCAAAGCTTGCGGATTGCTCGTGGCTTGTCGGTGACGCGCTGATTGATTTTTCAAATTCATCCTGCGCCTTGCTCAATAAGGCGTATATGTACGGTATAAACTCCCTGAACCTTGCGTCGAGCGCGGGAGAAAACTTCGGTCTTAAGGATATATTCTGCGAGCTTTACGGAAATTATCACACCATCTCCCCCAAAATCCTGTTCAAGGATACCCTGAACGCATATTCCCGAGGCTGCACAAAGCTGCTCGCACATCTGCCGCACGGACTTTTGTGGGATATCAACAGCAGCATTACCCAACGCGGTCTTGTTGAGCTTAACGCGCGCTGCAGAAATCTGCTGCGAGGCGGCACCCGTGTCTCGGACATAGCCATTCTCTACCCCATCGGCTCAATGCATTCGGAGGTGTTCCTTTACCAGACGAGAGAGAGCGGCTTTGAGTACCCGAATACTATACAGGAAAACGACTATATGACTGTGATAAATATGCTGTCATACTTTTGCGGTCAGGACAGCATGCTTATTCATCCGAGTGTTATGAGATCGTCCTGCAGCGTGCGGGACAAAAAGCTTCGCATCAGCACGGCATCGGGCGAAAATGACTTTGGAATTCTTATTCTGCCTGGCATTTCGGTCATAAGCATTGAAAATCTCCGTCTTATAAAGCAATTCTACGACAACGGCGGTAAAATTATCGCCACGGGAAGATTGCCGCATTTTGCCGCTGAGTACCACCCTGATCACGAAAGAGGGGAAAACGAGGACGACTTTATGCGTCTTGACGAGTACGCAACGTCGCTTGATATCGAGGTCAGAGAGACCGTATCTCACATATTCGGAAGCGAGACCGCTATCCAAAGCAAGATAATGCAATATTATCACAACACAAATAAGATGGGCGGCGAGGCGTATTTTATCTGCTCCTCAAAGACCACGTCCGACGGAACGCTTTACTGCGACGAGAAATTACTCAAGCGCGTTCTGTATTCCTTCAATATTCCTCTTGACGTATATATGAGCGGACTCCCGAAGCATATGACGTTTGACGCGCTGGGTGACATATACCCCAACTTCTCACGTCTCGGACTACACTCCACCTTCCCCGGCGGCGGCACGGTCAACCGTATTCACAAGCGCCGCGACGAGCTGGATATATACTTTTTCTCAAACACCACGGATTCAAGATACAACAGGTACGCGTTTATAAAGGGATGCATTTCTCCCGTGGCGCTCGATCCGATAAGCGGCAAGAGAAAAAAGATAGGCTACAGACACGTTGAATATAAGGACGAGATATATACCGCGGTCCATCTTGACCTTGAAGCCTGCGGATGTGTATTTATTCTCTCGCGCGGAAATACACACATCAAACGAAAAGCAGGTATTCCCAAGATCAAGTCGATCGAGCATAATTTTTTAACTGAATGATAAAAACCCGACCGATATGCGTGATGTCCTTAACGGACAAATCACGCATCGAGATAAATCCCTAACGGGATTTTCGATATGTTGCTAGCGCAACTCGATATGCCTACGGCTCGATATGTTTGCTCCGCAAACGAGGGATTTATCTCATATCGAATT
>JAZQKI010000027.1:0-21185 GCA_045542075.1 Eubacteriales bacterium | reverse complement strand
GCAAAAAAAGTGTTGACAAGGCCCTTTTCCTGTGGTATAGTAACTCGTGCCTGTCGAGGACATGGCGGCGTAGCTCAGTTGGCTAGAGCACGCGGTTCATACCCGCGGTGTCACCGGTTCAAATCCAGTCGCCGCTACCATTGCGGGAGAGAGGACACTCTCTCCCGCATCCCGACAGGGTTTTTCTTTTCCCGGCCCGTTGGTCAAGAGGTTAAGACACGGCCCTTTCACGGCTGTAACATGGGTTCGATTCCCGTACGGGTCACCAAAAAAGCAGAGGAGATGCTTGTGCATCTCCTCTGCTTTTTTGTCGCCCCGCACGGAGAATCGAACTCGTACACCAAATTCGTCCTCGAATTTGGTAAGAGTTCTGATTCCCAAAGTTCACGGAGGTTCGATGCCTCCGTGAACTTTAGCGGGGCTCTTTCTTCCACAAGAATCTCCTCTGTTCCTTTTTTGCGCATCCTTACGGATGCGAGAAATCATACAACTCAAAATTGCTTGCAATTTTGAGTTGAGGGTTCAGATTCCCGACTTTATGCATTAGCATACCTTTCCATTTCTTAAAAGAAATAAAATTTTTCCACGCACCTTGACATTTCACCAAAAAAAATATATAATTACACTGTAAAATAAAAAAAGGAGAACATTATGGCAAACGTATGTGTTATAACCGGCGGCGGAAGCGGCATGGGCTTTGAAGCTGCCAAGTTTATGCCCAAGGATAAAATAATAGTTATCTCGGGAAGAACCTTATCAAAGCTTGAAGGCGCGGTCGAGCAGCTCAAGGCTCTCGGATTTGACGCCTACGCAAAGGCTTGTGATACCTCAAGCAGAGAAAGCGTTAAGGAGCTTGTAGCTTTTGCAACGTCACTTGGCGAGGTAAAAAACGTTATCAATTCAGCTGGTGTTTCCCCCGCTATGAAGGGAACCCAGGAAGGAATTCTCCGCATAAATGCACTCGGCACGGTTTACGTAAACCAGGAGTTTTCAAAGGTAATGAAGCCCGGCAGTGTTATCGTGGACGTTTCCTCAAACTCCGCGTATATTCTCCCCTCGTTCATTATAAATAAAAAGATATACGCTCTTGCTGAGACAGACGAGGATCTTTTCCTTAAGAAGCTTGTCAAAAAGAGCAGTATGCCCAAGGATGAGTATCAGCGCAAAGGCTTTGCTTACTCTCTTTCAAAGAATTTCGTCGTATGGTATGCAAAAAAGTGCGCGTTTGAGTACGGTAAGAAGGGTATCAGAGTAGTATCTCTCAGCCCCGGACTTATCGCTACCGACATGGGCAACCTCGAAAAAGAGGACGGCGGTATGCTTATTCCTTTCTCCGCAGAGGAGAGAATGGGCAAGCCCGAGGAGCTTGGTTTTGCTCTCGCCACTGTTGCGGACGAGAGAAACGGCTATCTTGCGGGAGTTGACGTGCTTTGTGACGGAGGAAGCACCAACGGAATGAAAGAATTCAAAAAGAAAAAATAAATAAAATTTTTTTGAAGAAAGGAAATTAAAACTATGGACTTTTTCAAGACCTTTAGCGAAACATTCGCTAAATTGCAGATTCAGGGCGGATTTCCCGAGGAATTTTCGTCCAAGCTCACAACAACAGCCATCGTCTTTGGACTTCTTGCAGTTGCTTGCTGTATCGTAGTAGCTATAGCAAACAAGAAATGTCGCGGAATGGGAATCGTTGCGGCAATCTTCAATTTCTTTAACGCTATTCTCACACCCGCGTTTATCAAATCCTTCCACAATACAGAATTCTTCAAGGTCGAGTATATCACCGGCAGCTCTCAGGCAGAGGTTGACAAGCTCGTTGAGGAATTCTACGCAGAGTATTTTGCAGAGAACATTCCCGGAATGATCATGATTTCCCTTGCAAGCGTTATGATGCTTCTTTCTTTCGTATTCACACTTATTCTTATACTCAAGTGTATGAAGGGCCTCAAGATCAAGCTTCTCTCGATATTTGCACTTATTATCACCATTCTCAGATACCTGTTCATCGGTCCCATTGACTACGTCAAGCCTCTTATTGCGGGCGGCGCAACGATCGAGACACAGATGTCCCAGACAAATCTCTATTTCGTAGCTATCCTGCTTCCCCTCGTTATGATCGCGGTAAGCGGAATCGTTACCCTTGCTACAAAGAAAAAGACTCCCGCAGTTGTTGAAGTAGCTGCAGAGCCTGCTCCCGCAGAAGCTCCTGTTGAAGCTCCCGCAGAAACTCCTGTTGAAGCTCCTGTTGAAGCTCCCGCAGAGGAAACAGCTGAATAATTAAAGCTAAATACATATCAAAGCGCGCAGGCTCATTTGAGCCCGCGCGTTTTGTTTGTCCGCAAAGACCTTGACGAAATACTTTCGTTATGATATACTTATCTCATAACAAAATTCGGAGAATTATATGAATCTACTTGATACTATAGCGGCGATATCCACCCCATTCGGCAAGGGCGGAATTGCGGTAATAAGAATTTCGGGCAGCGAGGCTTTTGCCGTCGCGGATAGAATATTCAAGCCCGTGGGAAACAGATCCCTGCTTGACGCTACACATAAAATGTCCTATTACGGCAGGATATTCCTCGGCGAGCAGCAGATAGACGACGGGCTTGCGGTGTGCTTCAAGTCCCCAAGCTCCTTTACGGGAGAGGACACGGTAGAGATATCATGTCACGGCGGAATACTTGTCACTCAAAGGGTTCTGACGGCGGCGCTGAATGCGGGCGCACGCGCGGCAGAGGCGGGCGAGTTCACTCGCAGAGCCTTTATAAACGGTAAAATGAAGCTTTCCTCTGCCGAGGCTCTCGGTTCATTGCTTGAAGCGCAGACAGACGAGCAGATCTCTCTTGCGCGCTCGGGCATGAGGGGAAGTCTGTCGGAAAAGACAGACATAATATACAACTCCCTCTGCACGGTGCTTGCGTCGGTTTTCGCGCACATAGATTATCCCGACGAGGACCTGGCGGATATGTCTGAGGAGCAGATGATAGCCGTGGTTGACGAGAATATAGAGAAACTTGAGTCGCTCGCCGCGACGTATAAGACGGGCAGAGCTATTGCCGAGGGAATACCGACGGTCATCGCGGGCAGGACCAACGCGGGCAAAAGCTCGCTATATAACGCCATAGTCGGCAGGGAAGCGGCCATCGTCACAAGCATTGAGGGTACGACACGAGACATTCTCACCGAAACGGCGAGCTTGGGCAGGGTGATGATAAAACTTTCGGATACGGCGGGGCTGCGCAAAACTGATGACGTTGTTGAAAAAATAGGCGTCGAGAGGGCAAAAAGCGAGCTTTCCCGCGCCGAGCTTGTACTTGCGGTGCTTGATGGCTCAAACTCTCCCTCCGACGAGGATATTGAGTTTGTAAATTACCTCAAAAACAGGGATTTCACTACAATATTTATACTCAACAAGAGCGATATCGGAGTTCACCCGGAGGCGAAGGCTGTTGCTGAAAGCTTTGAGTACAATCTTACGATGTCAGCAAAAAGTCTTGACGGCATTGACAGGCTTGTCGAGCTTGCGGAATCGGTGTATATAGATAACAGCCTTGACACGGGCAGAGACGCCGTGATAGCTAATTCCAGACAACATTCGGCGGTCTGCCGCTCACTTGAGCTTCTCAAGGGGGCAAGACAGTATATAGGAGACGGACTTCCGCTTGAGGTCTGCGCGTCAGAGCTTGAGGGGGCTATGTCGGCTCTTGGAGAGCTTGACGGCAGAACTGTTGCGGAGGATATAGTGTCTAAAATCTTTGCAAATTTCTGCGTTGGTAAATAAATTTGAATTCTGATATAGAAAGGCGCGCATTTTGCGCGGATATATTATGAGAATATTAGCGATAGGAGATATCGTTGGTGTTCGCACCATTGAGTATCTCCAAAAAAAATTATGGAAATTACGCGACGAATTAAAGGTGGATTTCGTCATAGCAAACGGTGAGAACGCGAGCGATATTCACGGCATCTCCTCGACCGATGCGCAAAGGCTTCTCGATTGCGGTATCGACCTTATCACGCTTGGAAATCACACCTGGGCAAAGAGGGATATTTACGATTTTCTCGACTCAAATCCCGACAAGATAATCCGCCCGTCAAACTACCCCGGCTCCGCACCCGGATACGGATATACAACCGTGAATATCTGCGGATACTCTGTGCTTTGCATAAACACGCAGGGGCAGGCGTTTATGGACACCTTGGACTCTCCATTTGACAGCATTGAGCTGATTTTAGCGCGTGAGGAAGGGAAATATGACCTTGCAGTCCTTGATTTTCACGCCGAAGCGACAAGCGAAAAGTACGCGATAGGCAGATACTTTGACGGCAAGATAAACATTATTTTCGGTACGCATACCCACGTTCCCACAGCGGACCTTCAGATACTCCCGAGTGGTACCGCATACGTCACCGACCTTGGAATGAGCGGCCCGAAGAACGGAATTCTCGGCACGGACACAGGGGCTGTCCTTCGCAAAATGAAGGACCATCTCCCCGCGAGATTTGTTCCCGCGTCGGGGGATATTGAAATTCAGGCGGTGCTTTTTGAGACGGATGGCGCAAAGCCCGTGTCTCTTAAGAGAATTACGTTTTGATTGCAAAAATTATTTTCTACAGAAAAAGGACAGAGACTTTAGGGTCGTACCCTAAAGGACAGTTTTACCAACCGACAGAAGAAAACAGAAACCTCAGATTGATTTTCTGAGGTTTTTGTGTTATAATAGGATATAGAAATTGTTTTATGTTCATTTGTAGCCTGTGAGAAAGGATATTGTTATGAGAGCACCATTTCAAATACTTGCAATCCCATATAAATATGAAAACGGAACGCCTGTATATTGTGTTTTACATCGTTCAGATTATGACCAATGGCAATTTATCGCCGGAGGCGGAGAAGATAAAGAAACTCCGAAAGATGCAGCAAAAAGGGAAATAAAAGAAGAAGGCGGTGTAACCGCAGATCATATTATTTCACTAAAGTCAATGTGCTACATTCCCGTTGAAATATTCCCTCGCAGACACCTTTACGGTTGGTCTGATGACATGTATGTTGTTCCCGAATATTCATTTGGATTTGAATGTAACAACGATCTTGTTTTATCTCATGAACATACGGAACTTGTTTGGCTCCCATACAAAGAAGCAAGAGAAAAATTGCAATGGGATTCCAACAAGACTGCTTTATATGAATTGAATTGCATATTACAAAACAACACGATAAATGACTGCTTAACACCAAGCCTCCCTTGTGTAAAGGGAGGTGGCACGCGAAGCGTGACGGAGGGATTGTAATGCAGAGAAAACATAATAAAGACATTGTTCCAACCGCAAAAATGCTGCGGAAAAATATGACGAAAGAAGAAAATCACCTTTGGTATGATTTCCTACGCACCTATCCCGTTCGATTTTCTCGTCAGAAGGTTCTCGGTAAGTATATTGCGGATTTTTACTGTGCAGAGGCAAAGCTCGTCATAGAGCTTGACGGCTCGGGGCATTATACCGAAGAAGGAAAGCAACACGATGAAGAAAGAACCGCTTTTCTTGAAGAATACGGATTGACGGTTATAAGGATACCGAATACAGAAATACATAAAAACTTTCGGGGTGTTTGCGAATATATTGATCACTTCGTAGAACAATCCCTCAGTCAGCTTCGCTGACAGCTCCCTTTACACAAGGGAGCCTTTTTTTGTTCACCTATAACTTGTCAATTTTCCTGACAAGCACTGCATTTGTGTCCACAAATGCAAAATACGGCATCCCCTTTCGAGATATGCCGTATTTTTGAAAACTGTCCTTAAGAGTACCGCCCTTTCGCCTCTGTCCTTTTTTGTTTATAGAAAAATATATTTCTGTTATCTGAAATAGGTTGCACCATTCAAAATAACAATGAACATTTGACTGATCTGGGAATCCGTCATGCGTGAAAAAAGGTTTTCCACGTATTCCTCAGCACTGTTGTATCCATATTTTTCGAGCTTCTCCTCAGAGAGATTTTTTCTTACGTAATCAATAAGAAATTCCTTTTTTCCACTCTCGCTGTAGGGCATAAGATAAGATATTACCGAGCTTTGCTTCATAATGCTTTCTCCATTGGGAAGCATTACGTCGTCGCAATCAAGCTCGCATACTGTTTTTCCTTTTTTATCGACTACCTTATACACTACCTCACCTTCTATGAGGTCGATGGCGATAGCATATCCGTCATTGTAGCAATTACTAACGTAAGCGTGGCCCTCTCCGACTGTCTTGCCCTTCTTGTTGATGAATTTATATTGGTCGTCGTCCAAAGTATAGACTCTCGCAATACCGCAGTCGGAAAAGCTGTGCGCTACCGAATAATCAAGGCTGATAGCTATCTCTCCCTTGCGGTTTATATATCCGTAAAATCCGTCGTCATTCACAATGGGTAGAAGACCGTTATCAGAGAATCTGTATTCCACAGGCATCCAACCGGAGTCTTCACTTATCTCAAAAAGCTCTTTTCCGTATACATCAAAGAAACGAAGGTTTTTTCTGTCTCTGCTGCTCTCCAAAAATCCGTAAGTTCTTATACTGTTGTAATTGTAGTAATTTATATCTCCTATCAATCTGATAAATCCGTCATCCTCTACCTTGTATATTATTTTGCCCGACGAATTTATAATACAATATTTTCCGTTATACATAGCGACTGAATAACCGTATTCATTAAAGTAATCAATATAGTTAAAATCGGCATCGGTCAATTTCTTTCCCTTGGCATTTATGATACCGCTTTTGCCTTCCTCAACATAATAGCCAATACCATCCCCGTTAAAGCCGCTGATTAATTCAAAATCAAGGGTCGGCTCAAGAATCTCCTTACCCTTTGAGTTGATAATTCCGACTCTCGCGCCGCGGTATACCACTCCCACGTCGGCATCAACATGCCAATTCAATATATCATATCCCTCGCTCAGCCGTTCGCCTTTTTTGTTTATCAGATAATAGACCTCATCGATTTTTGCGGTGATGATGCCGCTGTCGTATATGTTTATTCTTTCATACTCACATTCTACGACGATTTCTCCGTTCTCGTCGATTACACCCCAGCCCCTACTGCTCATAACCGCAGCAAGACCGCACTCCGAGAAATCCTTGGCTTCCAGATACTCTGTATTTGCAACTATATTGCCCTTTGTGTTGATGTAGCCGTAGTAAAGCGTGCCTTTATCACTGCGCTCTCCCACAAGCGCAAGACCGTTTTCGGTAAAGTTATAGGCCGCGTCGTATTTCGCCTCTATAACGTACTCGCCCTTCTTGTTTACATATCCCCATTTACCATCGTTCTTGACGCAGAGAAGGTTTTCGTTGAAAAGGTATTCTGCATTGGGCTCGGGCTTTAAGAACGCATTATATATAACAACGCCAACAATTATTATGACAGAGATAAGAATAGCCGCAGCTCCTATATATATAGGGAGCATAGGATTGGTTTTTTTATCTGTTTTTTGGGGAGTTATGTTCTCATTTTTTTCATTATTTTCAAATTGCTCACTCATAACAAAACCTCCTTTATTATTCAATTACATTATACCTCATTTCGTTAATATTGTCAATATTTTCAATAATTGGAAATTTTTCGACTGCTCTCAAGATGACAATCACCTATAAAATACAAAAGGACAGAGACTTTCGCCTCTGTCCTTTTTTGTTGGAAATTATATAGGACTTCCGAATTATAGATTTATCCGAGATAATTGTCGCCGTTTACGATACTAATTATCATCCGATCGATACCGTCGTCGTCCAAATATTTTATAATAAACTCTGCGTATTCGGTTACATTATCAAATCCGACGCCAATATCGTCCTCGTCCATATTTTCCTCTATATAGTTGAAAAGGAACTCTTTCTTGTCAAAATCGTCGCACTCAACAACATACTTTATTGCTTCGCTGAGAACTCCCTTGCCTGTGGGAAGCAACACATCATCGCAGTCAAGCTCACAGACAACTCTGCCCTTTGTGTTGATTATCTTATAGATGATCTCGCTGCCGTCAACCTCTGCTACTACCGCATATCCGTCGTCAAAATAATCGGTTGCATATACATAGCTGTCACCAACGACCTTGCCTCTTTCATTGATAAAGGTGACCTCGTCGCCCTCCTCTTTGATAACTCTTGCAAGACCGCAGGAGGAGAAGCTGTTTGCGTCATAATAGTCGCAGTCTATAACCAGCTTACCCTTGCGATTGATAAAGCCTATATATTCGTCCTCGTCCATAACAGGAGCAAGTCCGTTATCCGCAAAGTCGTTTATCATGTACCAGTCTCCGTCCTCCTCAAAGGAGAAGACCTCCTTACCTCTTTCGTTGAGAATGTATGCAGTCTCCTCATCCTCATCTACCGCCATGAACCAGCCGTCTTCTATCTGCTCTATATCTCCGTATTTGCCGGCTTCAACAATCACCTTTCCTTTGGAGTTGAGAATACCGTATTCATCGTCCTCGTTGACAAATACCGCAAGATTGTTTTTATTGAAACCAAAGATATACTCGTAATCAGCCTTGGTAATTACATTACCCTTTGAATTTATTATTCCGTAGTAATCGTCTTCCCGGTATAGACCAATGCCGTTCTCGTTGAAATTGCTGATAGCATCATAATCATCGGTAAGCTCAAGTATTTCCTTGCCCTTTGCGTTGATTATACCGACCTCGTCGTCGTCATATACAACGCCGATCTCTGCTTCCTCGTACCAGTCAATTTTCTCGTACTTTTCGCTTATATCTTCGCCTTTTTTGTCAACAAGAAATACCTTCCCCTTGGATGTCTCAGCTATAATGACTCCACTGTCGTATATAAAAATCTTCTCGTATTTGCACTTTACGACAAGCTCGCCCTTTGCGTCAATAACACCCCATTCGCCGTCCTCATCCACGACTGCGGCAAGTCCGCATTCATAGAAATCGGTCGCGTACATATACTTCGCCTTAACGACGGTATCGCCCTTCTTGTTTATGAAGCCGTAGTAAAAAACTCCGTCCTCCTCGTTATACTGTCCTACACGCGCAAGACCGTTTTCGGTGAAATTATAAGCCTTGTCATATTTTGCCTTTATAACGCACTTGCCTCTTTTGTTGACGTATCCCCATTTGTCGCCGTCCTTGACACAGAGAAGCTTTTCGTTGAAAAGATTCTGCGCATCAGGCTCGGGCTTTGAGAATACGTTGTATATTGCCACTCCGATTATGATTATGACCGCAACAAGTATTGCAGCCGCGGCAATAAGAATGGGAAGCATAAGCTTTGCCTTTTTCTTGGGCTTTTCGGGTGCAGCCTCGGCAGAAGCCTCGGGCGACTCGTCAACTGCATCGGTGTTTATAGCCGCTTCTTCAGCATTCTCATTTTCGGGAGTCACGTTTTCAAGCATTTCGTTGTTGTCAAATTGTTCACTCATAACAAAACCTCCTTTATTATTTAATTACATTATACACTATTTTATTTATATTGTCAAGATTTTCAACAAACTGTAAATTTTAACATAACTTGAGCGTTTGTTATTATATATTTAATAATAGGGGTATATTATTACAAGCAAAGAAAAAATCGGGAGGTCCAAATGAGGTATTTGTGGTGGATCGTCATCGGTTATCTTCTTGGGTGCATAAGTCCGACTTACTTGTTTTCGATGATAAAAAATATAGATATGCGTAAAAGCGGGACGGGAAATCTCGGCGCGACAAACGCTATGCTGACGCTTGGAAAGGGATTTGGCGTAGCCGTTATGATATTTGACATAGCAAAGGCTTTTGTGCCGGTTCTTATATGCAGGATCTTGCACGCCGACGACCATATTCTGATGTTGTCGGTGGGGCTTGCGGCAGTGGTAGGACACGCCTTTCCTTTTTACCTCAAATTCAAGGGAGGCAAGGGTGTTGCCACGCTTGCGGGGCTTGTCTTGGCTTATAATCCGCTTATGTTTTTAATGCTTTTCTCTTTAGGCGCGCTGTTTATTCTTATTTTCCGCTACGTTTTCGCTCTCCCCATATCAGCCGCCGCGATCTTTCCTGTTTTGGTGGGAATATATACGAGATCCCTCGTACCCACGCTGCTGTCCTTAGCCATTGGAGCGGTTGTAATTTTCAGACACAAGAGAAATTTCGAGCGCGTGCTTGACGGCACGGAAATGAAAATAACCGACTATTTCAAGGGAAATTACAAGGTACAAAGAGTTGAGAAAAGAAAGAGAAAATAAATATAAACGCTTAAAAATCGGCAGAGATATTGCGTCTCTGCCGATTTTGTGATATAATATGGTCGGTGATGTAAATGGACAAGAAAAATTTGCCGAAGAGGAAACACCCTAGGCTTGATAATTTTGATTACAGTTCTATCGGCGCATATTTCATAACGATATGTACCCAGGACAGAAAATGCTTATTTTCTCGCGTGGTAGGGCGGGGGCTTGCTCCCGCCGAAATGAACGCGGTAGGGCGGGGGCTTGCTCCCGCCGAAACAAAAGGGATAGAATATACCATATTTGGCATAATTGCAGAGCAACAATTACTGTCCCTTGAAGAACGTTATTCTTGCCTTGCGATAGATAAATATGTGATTATGCCTAATCATATTCATATAATTCTGATTTTGAATAATGATGCGGCGGGAGCAAGCCCCCGCCCTACGATTATGGATATCTTATGTACATATAAATCTTTAACAACAAGGGAATGTAAAAATATTGGATTTAATGGCAAATTATTTCAAACCTCGTTTTTTGAACACATTATACGGGATAGAAAAGATTACGAAACCAGAATTAAATACATCCACGAAAACCCTATGCGTTGGTACTACGACGAATTATACGAAGAGAAATAAATAGAATTTTGAAACAAAATCAGGAGGGATTTATGCTAAAACGAATTGCAATTTTGATATTGATAATTACAATTTCAATAATGGCCACCTCATGCTCTCCGTCATCGGCATACGGTGTATGGAAGGGTATGTGTGATGAATATCCTGACCAAAAGGGAAAGGTTCAGATTATATCCGATAATGATGAGGGCGATTATCACGTTGAATATGAAGGCGTCCGTTATAATATCGACAAATTAGGGCTATTTAAAGTAAAGGAGAATATCCATGGAATTCATGAAGATGATGTTCTCGTTGGTTGGGATTCGTTTCCGTTTGGCATTGGGTACTTAGATAAATATTATTCATATACAAGTGACAATCCGGTTTTTATTTACATATCAAGGTATGACGAATTGTATTTGCGAAATGATTACAATTATGAAGCAGATACGTTCATACTTGAAGGCACCGACACGGAATTTGTTTTTTCGGATATGCTTACTTTATCAAGCGCTTTCTCATATGATTTTACATATCTTTATCCGAACGAATTGGATATTACTCTGTATTCGGTAATCTACCCTCGTCTTGAAATTCCATTAAGGATATTTTGCGTAAATGACGTTTGGTTTGCCGGCGGAAACTCCAATTCCGCCTTGTTTGAGGTTTCCGATGAATTTTTGAGCTTGTTAATCATAGATAACTGAATTTAATTTAGCTTGAATTAATAAACGGGTTGGCAAATGCCAACCCGTTTATTTAACTATAAATTATGAGTGTTCTTCTGCACTCTGCACTCTATATCATTCCGGCTCGATAAGTCCGTAATTGCCGTCTTTTCTCTTATAAACCACGCAGGTCTTATCTGTCTCCGCATCGCTGAATACGAAGAAGGTGTGTCCGAGAAGATTCATCTGCAAAATCGCTTCCTCGACCGACATTGGAGTGTACTCAAATCTCTTGGTCTTGATAACGACTGCTTCTTCCTCCTCAAGCTCTGCTCCTGCCCAGTCCATATTTGCCTCGAAGCTCTCAATTCCGCCCTCACGGAGTCTCTTGCGGAGCTTTGTTTTGTTCTTGCGGATCTGGCGTTCGATGTTCTCAACCGATCTGTCAAGCGCGTCTCTGAAGCTATCTGCCTCTACCTCACTTCTGAAAAGAGTGCCTGCGGCATTTATGGTTATTTCCAGAAGAGAGTTGCCGTGACTGCGCGTGAGCGTCACCGTTGCGTTGCCCTCTCCGCCAAAAAACTTATCGAACTTGGCGAGCTTTTCCTCGATAAGAGCCTTTGTGTCGTCGTAAACATTGAGCTGTCTTCCGATAATGTTGATCTTCATCTGTTTTGCCTGCCTTTCTTGCCTATTGCAAAGGCCATACCGTGACACCTTTGTGTGATTGCCGGAACGTGCGGGTTTGTGTCTGTATATCCCTTGCACCTTAATTATATCATACTTTTGAACAAATGTAAAGAGGCTTTTCTGATTTTTTTGTGCAATTTTTATGAAAATTTCTAACAAGTTAAAAACTTTTATGCGTTTTTTTGACGTGTTTTACAAAAAACCAAGTCAAAATCTATTGACAAGTATATATATATTTGTTATAATAAAGATTGGTGAATATTAAATTACTAAAATTAAAGTCAAAAACCGGAAAGGAAGAAGCTTTATGTACAAGATAGTTTCAAAAAGAGAGTTAAATCCCACAGTCACCATGATGGATATTTACGCTCCCTTAGTTGCCGCAAAGGCAGAACCCGGACAGTTCATCATTCTCCGCGTTGACGAGAACGGAGAGAGAATTCCTCTCACCGTTGCAGGCTACGACAGAGAAGCTGGAACAGTCAAGATCATTTTCCAGATAGTCGGCGCGACTACCGCTCTCCTCAATCAGAAGAACGAGGGTGAGTATATTCAGGACTTCGTAGGACCTCTCGGTGTTGCTACACACGTTAAGGGACTCAAGAAGGTCTGCATCGTAGGCGGCGGTGTTGGATGCGCTATCGCGCTTCCCATAGCTCAGAAGCTCCACGAGCTCGGATGTGAGGTACACTCCATCATAGGCTTCAGAAACAAGGATCTCCTTATTCTTGAGGACGAATTCAAGGCTTGCTCCGACAAGCTCACAATTATGACTGACGACGGAAGCTACGGCAGACAGGGCGTTGTAACCCTTCCTCTTAAGGAAGCTATCGAGGCAGGCGAGAACTACGACCAGGTCATCACTATCGGTCCTCTGATCATGATGAAGTTCGTTGTTGCTACAACAAAGCCTCACAACGTTCCCACCACAGTTTCCATGAACCCCATTATGATCGACGGTACGGGAATGTGCGGCGGTTGCCGACTCACTGTTGGCGGCAAGACAAAGTTTGCTTGTGTTGACGGTCCCGACTTCGACGGCTTTGAGGTAGATTTTGATGAAGCTATGTCCAGAGGCGCTATGTACCGCGACTTTGAGCTTCATAAGCACGAGGAAACCTGCAACCTGTTCAAAAAGGAGGTAAAATAATCATGGCAAAGGCAAATATGTCACTTGTAAAGAACCCCATGCCCACTCAGGAGCCCGAGGTTCGCGCTCATAACTTCTCCGAGGTTGCTACAGGCTACACCGAGGAAATGGCTATGGATGAGGCAATGAGATGTCTCAGCTGTAAGAATATGCCCTGTGTACAGGGTTGTCCCGTAAAGATCCACATTCCCGAGTTCATCAACAAGATCAAGGAGGGTGACTTTGAGGGTGCATACCAGGTAATCAACCAGTCCTCCTCTCTCCCCGCAGTTTGCGGTAGAGTTTGTCCTCAGGAGTCTCAGTGCGAGTCCAAGTGTGTTCGCGGTATCAAGGGTGAGCCTGTAGGTATCGGACGTCTTGAGAGATTCGTTGCTGACTGGCACAACGAGCATTTCGCAGGAAAGGTTGAGGTTCCCGCTCCCAACGGTCACAAGGTTGCAGTAGTAGGCTCCGGCCCTGCAGGACTTACCTGCGCAGGCGACCTCGCAAAGAAGGGCTATAAGGTAACTGTATTTGAGGCGCTTCACCTCGCAGGCGGCGTTCTTGTTTACGGTATTCCCGAGTTCCGTCTTCCTAAGGCTATCGTTCAGAAGGAAGTTGAAACACTCAAGGCTCTCGGCGTTGACATTGAAACAAACGTAGTTATCGGTAAGACTATCACTATAGATGAGCTGTTTGAGAACGGATACGAGGCTGTATTCGTAGGCTCCGGCGCAGGACTTCCCAACTTCATGGGTATTCCCGGCGAGTCCCTCAAGGGTGTATATTCCGCAAACGAGTTCCTTACAAGAAGCAATCTTATGAAGGCTTACAGAGAGGACTCCACAACTCCCATTATGCGCGCGAAGAAGGTTGCAGTAGTAGGCGGCGGTAACGTTGCTATGGACGCTGCAAGAACCGCTCTCCGTCTCGGCGCTGACGAGGTTTCCATCGTTTACCGTCGTTCTCTCGATGAGCTTCCCGCTCGTCACGAGGAGGTAGAGCACGCTATGGAGGAAGGAATCAACTTCAGAGTTCTCAACAATCCTCTCGAGATCATCGGCTACAACAACCCCGATGACAGACGCGATCCCAAGAACGGCTTTGTTGTTGGTATGAAGTGCATCAAGTGTGAGCTTGGCGAGCCCGATGAAAAGGGAAGAAGACGTCCCGTTGAGATCCCCGGCAGCGAGTGGATACTTGACGTTGACTGTGTAATCATGTCTATCGGTACATCCCCCAACCCGCTTATCAAGTCCACAACAGAGGGTCTTGAGGTTAACCGTCGCGGCGGTATCATAGTTGAGGAAGAAACAGGTAAGACTACTAAGGAAGGCGTTTACGCAGGCGGTGACGCTGTTACCGGTGCTGCTACCGTTATTCTCGCTATGGGCGCGGGCAAGACTGCGGCTAAGGCAATCGACGAGTACCTCACAAAATAATTATACGGCGTATAATTACACATAAAATTAAAAATACAAGTATATAAGGAGGAACATCATGGGATTCTTAACAGGAAAAACTCTTGTCCTCACAGGCGGCGGACGTGCAGTGTTGTCTGACGGCTCCGCGGGCTCGATAGGATACGGAATTGCGACTGCCTACGCAAAGGAAGGCGCAAACATTGTCATCACAGGTAGAAACGTAAGTAAGCTTGAGTCGGCAAAGGAGGAGCTTGAACGTCTTTACGGCGTAAAGGTGCTTCCCGTTGCGGCTGACATATCTGCAGGTCAGGACAACGCAGCTATTGCAAAAATGGTTGCCGAAAAGGCTATTGAGACATTCGGACGTATTGACGTGCTTATTAACAACGCTCAGGCGTCTGCTTCGGGTGTGACGCTCGCAGACCATACGACTGAGCAGTTTGATCTGGCTCTTTATTCAGGTCTTTACGCTACCTTTTATTATATGCAGGCTTGCTATCCTTATCTTAAGGAGACAAAGGGAAGCGTTATAAACTTTGCCTCGGGCGCGGGACTTTTCGGAAATTACGGACAGTGCTCCTACGCGGCGGCAAAGGAAGGAATACGCGGACTCACAAGAGTTGCGGCTACAGAATGGAGCCGCGACGGAATAAACGTTAATATAGTATGCCCTCTGGCTTGGACGGCGCAGCTTGAAAACTTCAAGAACGCGTATCCCGAGGCATTTGACAAGAACGTGCATACTCCTCCTATCGGATACTTTGGCGATCCTGAAAAGGATATTGGACGTGCGTGTGTTTCTCTTGCGCATCCCGATTTCAAATATATGACGGGTGAGACTATCACTCTTGAGGGCGGACTTGGTCTGAGACCTTAAGGCGACTCATTCAATTATATTGATATTTAGTTAAAAATTCTGCCGTTGACATTCAGGCTTTGCCTGATGTTGACGGCAGTTTTTTTGATAATTGGCAGACAAGACAGCCCGACAATTATTTTTATAAAATGCCATATATAATAATGAAGAAAATCTTATAAAGCTCAATAAAAAAAATTTCAAAAAACTGTTGACAAGCCCTTTACATTGTGATATAATGGTCGTACCTCTGTAAATAGGGCTTTTTTTTCGTGCCTTCTGCGCAAAAAGACACGGGCCTTTTCAGAGGGAGGTACACAAGGCTGCTTTGCAGTCAAATAAATTTTAATGGGAGGTGCCGAAATCATGGCTAATGATGCAAGAGTCAAAGTAACTCTCGTATGCACAGAGTGCAAGCAGAGAAACTACGACACAAAGAAGAACAAGAAGAATGATCCGGACAGATTGGAACTTAAGAAATATTGCAAGTTCTGCCGCAAGCACACTCTTCACAAAGAGTCAAAGTAAGCGGGAGGATAAGGATATGACAAAAACAAATCGTCTTATCGCGCTGCTTGTATCCATCGTAATGATTATTTCCATGTTCACGGTCTGCGCTTTTGCTACCGAACCCAGTGAGCAACCAACTACCGCTGCTTCCGAGCAGGGTACAACCGCTCCTACGGAAAAGGTAACAGAGAAGCCTACCGAGGATCACTCAGGACACGATCATGACGGTGACGGTGTGCCTGACGATCAGGAAAAGACCGTTTCAAAGGGCGAGATAATCACAAACATCGTTGTTATTGGTATAATCGTTATCGTTGCAGCAATTCTTATCATTAAGTTCAGAGTTAAGCTCGCAGCTTTCCTTCGTTCTGTAAAGAGCGAACTTAAAAAGATCGTTTGGGCTTCGGGTAAGGATACCAAAAAGAACTTCTTGGTTGTTATTGTAATAACAGTTGCAGTTGCGCTTCTTATCTGGTTGTTAGATGTCGCATTTACAGAGGGTATTCAGGGTATCGTAAAACTCTTAAATAAGTAATATCGGAGTGATATTGATATGAGCGATATAGATTCCATGAACGTGGGCCTGAGATGGTACGTTGCGCACACTTACTCGGGTTATGAAAACAAGGTAAAGACAAGCCTTGAAAAAATCGTCGAAAACAGAGGACTTGGAAATCTTATTTACGATATAAAGGTTCCTGTTGAAACTATTGTCGAAAAGGACGGCGACAAGGAAAAGGTTATTGAAAGTAAAATTTTCCCCAGCTACGTGTTCATTAAAATGGTAATGACCGACGAGAGCTGGCACGCAGTCAGAAATATTACGGGCGTTACGGGCTTTGTTGGCCCCGGATCCCGTCCCACTCCTCTTACCGAGCAGGAGGTTCTTGATATGAATATCGAGGACGTTAAGGTTCAGCTCGCGTTTGCGGTTGGTGACGACGTCAACGTAATAAGTGGTCTGTTTGAGGGATACGACGGAACAGTTCAGGCTATTTCCGATGACCTCAAGATCGTCACAGTACTCGTTAAGCGCGGACGCAGAGACATGCCCGTTGAGCTTGACGCAAGTATGCTTAAGCTTAAAGCTAAAAACTAATTTATCGCGGTTTTACCGCAAGTCAGCGTTTTTATGCCAATAAAACGCGAGCACGGATATATTCCGTGTAAAGTGGGAGGGAAAAAATTTTGAATTTCCCGCATAATAACCACATATGGAGGTGTAATAATCATGGCAAAGAAAATTATGGGTTACATCAAGCTGCAGCTTCCCGCAGGTAAGGCTACTCCTCAGCCTCCCGTAGGTCCCGCGCTTGGTCAGTACGGTGTTGCAATTCCCGTATTTACAAAGGAATTCAACGAAAGAACAAAAAATGACATCGGTCTTATTATCCCTGTAGTTATCACAGTATATGCTGACCGTTCCTTCACATTTATCACAAAGACTCCCCCCGCAGCAGTTCTTATCAAGAAGGCAGCAGGTATCGAATCCGGTTCCGCAAAGCCCCACAAGGACAAGGTTGCAAAGCTCACAAAAGAGCAGGTTAGAAAGATAGCAGAGACAAAGATGCCTGACCTCAACGCAGGCTCTATTGAAGCGGCTATGAGCATGGTAGCAGGTACAGCTCGTTCCATGGGCGTACTTGTTGAAGACTAATTGAGGGAGGTAAGGATAAATGGCTAAAATGGGTAAGAAATACGCAGATAGCGCAAAGCTTATTGAAAAGAATAGACTTTACGATCCTTCCGAAGCATTGGCTCTCGTATGCCAGACTTCCAAGGCAAAGTTCGACGAGACTATCGAAGTTCACGTACGTCTCGGCGTTGACTCCCGTCACGCTGACCAGCAGGTCAGAGGTGCGGTAGTTCTCCCCAACGGTACAGGTAAGTCTGTAAAGGTACTTGTATTCGCTAAGGGTGACAACGTACAGAAGGCTCTCGACGCAGGCGCAGAGTACGCAGGCGGACCTGAGTATGCTGAAAAGATCCAGAAGGAAAACTGGTTTGATTTCGACGTAGTTATCGCTTCTCCCGACATGATGGGTGTTATCGGTAAGCTCGGTAAGGTTCTCGGTCCTAAGGGACTTATGCCTTCTCCTAAGGCTGGTACTGTTACTCCCGACGTTGCAAAGGCTGTAACTGAGGCTAAGGCAGGTAAGATCGAGTACCGTCTTGATAAGACAAACATCATTCACTGTCCTATCGGTAAGGCTTCCTTCGGCGTTGAGAAGCTCCAGGAGAACTTTGATACTCTCCTTTCCGCTGTTATCAAGGCTAAGCCTGCTGCAGCAAAGGGTCAGTACATCAAGAGCTGCGTTGTAGCATCTACAATGGGCCCCGGTATCAAGATCAACCAGGGTAAGCTCAGCTGATTATAACTTATAGCTGAACTGATTAACTTGAATATAAAAAGACCGTGTGTTTTTCACACGGTCTTTTTGTTTGAAAATGTTGCATTGAGTCCTTGACACATAATGACAAATATAATAAAATTTACTTGTAAAGCAAAACAAAAGGAGGATTTTTGTTATGTTTGCTATTTTTAAGTCGGACAAGAAATTCAACAAATATATAATTACCTATAGCGCGGACGACGCGGTGAGGGGTTCTATACGCTATTTTGTTGACGGCGAGCCCACGCAGGAGGAGTTTTTTCTGAGTGCAGGGGAAAATATCACCTTTCAGAGCTTTATCGGTGGCTACCTTAAATCAAAGCTTGCAGAGGGGGAAATTGAGATAGTCACCGAGTTTATAAAGGGCGGCTCTTATTTTGAGATACATTCGTTCTCGGTTGAGACCTGTGAGGTCTACGCAAAAAAGACCTATTATTTTGAAAATGAATTTTATAAGGTAGGCGTTGAGCTTGCGTGGGGCGGGGGACTGTCCGCAATAATTGACAAGCACGCGCCCGATGGGCTGGAAAACCTCCTAAATCGCTACGACACGGGCAGACTCGTTCAGCAGTCCTACTACGGCACAAATCAACCTCCGTTTGTCTGCGGCGAATTTATGGGCGCTGTGTGGTCCTACAATCCTGTTCAGGGCGGTGACAGGACTAATGCAAAGAGCAAGCTTATTGACCTTAAGATAGAGTCTGACAGAGTTTATGTCAAATGTCAGCCGCGCGATTGGGGTCATGAGGCCTGGTACACGCCGTCGTATATGGAAAACACCTATATTCTTGACGGTGACATGATAAGAGTTGATAATAAATTTACTGACTTTTCGGGCTGGGAGCATCCCTTAAACAGTCAGGAGGTGCCCGCTTTTTATACTGTCAGCTATCTTGGCAATTTTTATTTTTACGACGGTAATAAGCCTTGGCAGGAGGATGAATTATCAGTCCGCCGTGATCTTATATTCTGGCCTGAGGATTGGCCGAGACACCGTTTTCCTTTGCCTAAGGGCAGCACGGAGACCTGGTGCGCGTGGACGGATGATAATGACTGGGGAATAGGTCTTTACGTTCCGAATATTGACGGTTACGTTGGCGGAAGATTTCAGTTTGACGCCTCAAAGGATGCTTATTCCAACTCTACAAATTACGTAGCTCCCATTAAAATGACGGCAATAAAGTCATTTTGTCCTATTGAATACAGCTATCTTATCTGCACGGGAGAGCTTAAAAATATTCGTAAAAAATTTACAAATCATAAGGATTTTGTAGAAAATAAGTTTTAATAAGATATAATTTCACATAAAAACGGACGGATTTCAATATTCGTCCGTTTTTTATTATCCGTCTATCCGTAGGGACGTTAATTTGCAAGCAAACTGCCTTGACGTCCCGAAAAAATAATTCATTATTGATCGCAATTGGACGGTCCAGGAGGCTTGTCCATACAAAATAATAATGAAAAATTACAGTTCATAAAAAATTTACATTTACAATTTTCTACAGTGCGTATATGGGTGTTTACAAACAAAATTATGTATGCTATAATATATTTATAATATTATTTATTATATAATATACGCACAAATTCGCTAAAAATAAAGAAAATTAAAAGAAAGGAAGTTGTATGGATTATTTACAGGGAATAGAAGAAATTTGGTCTATGGTCAAAGAGAAAATGAGCCAGAAAATAAGCACTACAGCAGTAAATCTCTGGTTTGGAAACTCCCCCGTAGTATCATTTGAAAATAATAATCTGACAATAGGCGTTGATTCGGAATTCAAGAAAAGTATAATCTGCGGAAAATACATTCCTTTGCTTGAGGAGACCTTTGAGGAAATAATGGGATTTCACGTCAGCATAAGCATTGACGCGCTGCCCGCTCCTACCACGATAGAAGAATACCAAAGACAGATAGACGCGATAGTTCAGATGTCAAGAGACCCTAACGCCTTCTCTCCCGAAAGACGCGCCGCTGAGTCAAAAAAGGTGCTTTACGAGCTTGAGGACCGTAAGGAGCTTTTGTCGGATAAAAAGACGGGTATTGGCTCTACTATGCCGTCTGTCAACTTTGAATATACATTTGAAAACTTTATCGTGGGAAGCTCAAACAAGTTTGCTCACGCAGCTTGCTTTGCGGTGTCTGAAAATCCCGCGCAGGACTACAACCCTCTCTTTATTTACGGCCCCTCTGGTCTTGGTAAGACTCACCTGCTTTACGCCGTCACAAACAAAATAAAGGAGCGTAATCCTAATGCGAAGATCATCTACATAAAGGGAGAGGATTTCACAAATCAGATGATCGAGAGCCTTTCCAAAAATGCGATGCACAAATTCAGAGACAAATACCGCACCTGCGACGTGCTGCTTATTGACGACGTTCAGTTCATTGCGGGTAAGGAGTCCACGCAGGAGGAATTTTTCCACACCTTCAACGCGCTGTTTGAGGATGGAAAACAGATAATTCTCACGTCCGACCGTCCGCCCAAGGATATAAGTCGGATCGTAGCCATGTCGTTCTGTGAGCCAAGGAGTTGATTTATGACATTGTCTTCCTAAGACCGCTTGGCCTCCGACTTGTAAGGAGTCCACGCAGGAGGAATTTTTCCACACCTTCAACGCGCTGTTTGAGGATGGAAAACAGATAATTCTCACGTCCGACCGTCCGCCCAAGGATAT
>JAZQKI010000026.1:0-55320 GCA_045542075.1 Eubacteriales bacterium | reverse complement strand
TTGCGGCCTCTTCCACCCCAAGGTAGCGCTCTCCCAGCTGAGCTACACCTAGAAATATCGTCTTTTCTCGACGACTTGTATATTATACCACAAGGGTTTTTATTTGTCAATATGTTTTTTCAAAAAAATAAAAAAGTTTTTATCAGCGCTAAACGGTATTTATTACTCCACAAGCTCTACCATATCTCCCTTGCGGCAGTTTTGCCGCAAGGGAGATATTTTCTTATCCGATAAGAAGCTTCAAAAGCTCTGCCAAGGATCTCTTTTTAATAACGAACCAGAATACCGAGAATCCGCCTGCGCCAAGCGCCACGGCAGAGCCGGTCGCTATGCCCGAGATCGCCGCTCCGGACAGTCCGCGTTTTTGGTTGTTATCATCCGTAATCTCCGAGCTGTCAACTGCAGCCGAACAATTATCACACTTCTGATCGCCGTTTTCATCCGCATGGAAAACATACCCTCTTGTTTGCTTTTGGCAGGTATTACACTCTGCATCACAGACATTATCATACACGTGCTCCAGCTTTTCGCCGTACTCAAGTCCGCACGTCTCGCATATATTTGCGTGCTCACAGGTAGCGGTATCTGCTCCCGTGTGATCTTCTACTGCTATCTCTGTTCCGCAACACTTATGATACTTTATATGTGAGTTTATATCCACAGGACTCTGCGTATATTTGAATTCGTCACTTGCGTGATTTTCGGGATTCTTCTGACCGTAAGCCTCACCGCACAATTCACAAAGCGCCGCGGATGCACAGTTGGCTTCCCCACCGCTATGATACGCCTTGCTGATATACGCGTCACAGCAGCTATGGAGCTTATCGTGCATTGAGGGGTTTTCAGAGCGAACCACGTATTTTGTCGCCTCTGATTCATGATTTTCGGCATCCAGCTCGCCGTAGCTTGCATTACAGCTCTCGCAGACCGCGAGTGTGGAGCAAGTCGCTTCTCCACCGACATGGCTTTCTGTCCAAGTCACATTACAAGCCGCACAGTGAGCAGAATGAATGCTGCCGTTATTCAAATCGGGAGTGTACGTTATCTCTCCACTGTGATTGAGTGGATCAAGCTCTCCGTATTCTTCGGAGCAAAATTCACATTTTGCAAGTGAGCTACAGGTTGCATTTCCTCCCGTATGCTCCTCGAATATCTCCTCTCCACAGCAAGCGCGGATCTTGATATGCCCCGCGGGGTTATCCGCGCAGCTCTTGTAAGTAAATTCCTCACTTGTGTGGTTATCGGGATCTATCTCACCGTATTTCCATCCGCAGTCTTTGCAAACAGCGCGGTCCGTACATGTGGCAACAGTCTCGGGGATATGTCCCTTTATCTCCTTGATCAGACCGCAGCATGAGTGTACTACGATATGTGTCATGAGATCGTCGGGATTGGGAGCTATATGCGTATGCTCACAGGTGTGACGGTGTGTCGCATAGCTTCCATACTCCATATTGCAGCTCTCACAAATTGCAAGACTTGTACAGGTCGCCACACCGCCCGTGTGCGCCGCCGCTCTTGTGCTTTCGCACCCATAGACATTACAGGTCGTATCGCAGGGAGAATCGTAAATATGCGCCACGCCAAGCCCACCGGCACTGTGTACGGTGTATCCTGACGTCACATAATAAAGATGGCTTACGTCCTTTCCGTCTGAGTCGCGCACGGTCATGGACCTTACGGCCGCGGTTCCGTTTCTTATATCAACGTCAATATCAATATCCACAAGCTCATGGCCGAGAAGTATTACCTTGCCTGCCTCCATTACGATATCTGTCTTGTCGTATATTGCCGTGCCTTCGCTTATGAAATAATCGCTTTCCTTAAGCTTCATTACTATTTCACGTTTTACAACAAGCTCGACCTCTCTTCTGACGTCTCCGTCGGATGTCACAATGACTGTATATTCGCCCATTTCCGTAATGCTGTCAAGCAGCTCTCCGCTCATGTCAAAGGCGACTGAGAAGCTTACAGTCTGCGTATTGATAGTCTCGCCCGCTCGTGCTGCAACTATCTCCGCGGTGTATTCACCCGCAAGACTTACGGGATGCGTGAGGCTGAGCGAATTACTTATGAAATCCGAATGTCTGCGCTCGTGATATCCTACCTCTTCTCCCTCGCGCTTAATTGTTATGGTATAGTAGACATCCGAAAGATCGTCTGTCTCGGGAGCATTCCAGCTGAACACCACGCCAATTTCCTTTGCCAAGCCGTCTGCAATATAGCTTTCTCCCAAAACAGGTGTGGGAGCATCTGCTCCGTTTATACAAACGCTGACCGACATATAAGCATTGCCGCCGTCTTCATCAAACGCATAATTTTTGTTTGAACAACTGAATGTATACGAAACATGATAATCATACTTATTCGGTTGAGTCGGGAAATCATATCTGTTGTTTATTTCGGGAAGATTGCTTCCACTGTAAACTGCGTCATACTGATAGATGGATATTTCAACTCCCGCGCTCTCAAGAGTTTCGCCCTCAGGGAGACCCCAAACTCTGGGGACAAGCTTCTCTCCCATGTCGAGATAATAATACAGATTCCCGTATTCATTCTCAACAGGCTGCTTTCCGTCCGGAGCGACAAGCTCAACGGAGAGTATCTTTGGACGGATCCTGATGGGAATTTCAATGTAATTCCCCACCATACTGTCGATATGCGATGCTCTGACACGAAGAATGTATTTTCCCGCGTCCTTGGGCATCTCGTAAATTCTGCTCATAGAATGTATTTCAAGCTTCTCTTCATTCTGACCCGGAGCTACTTCAAATTCATACATATCCCAATCAGCCTTGAACCATTCAAACGAGAGTGTTGTGCCTTCAGTGAAATTAAAGTATTTTTCCTCGGGCTCGGGGATCATCTCACCGTATGTAAACTCGGTAGGATAGCTCTTATTCTCTACCGTCACGCTGAACTCAGGGAAAATATATCCCATTACAGTGTCCTTTGAAAGAACATAAGTCACGCTGTTTCTGTATTCATTGCTTATGACCTTAAGTGACACGTTAAGGATGTAATCTCCAACCTCTGCGCTTTCAGAGCTTGAATATTCCACCTTGATACCGTATTCGTATCCCTCGGCATCCACGGTAAACTCGGGAGCAAACTCCTTGCTTCCGTCATAGTACTTGTAAACGTCCTCGGGAGTCACCGTTACCGTTACGTGATTTATTACGAGCGCGCCCTTATAGGTATATTCCTGACCCGAGTAGTCATTTTTACCGATCACAAGCAGGTCGTATATTCCCGCCTCGGAAACGCTTGAGGCTGTATATTTAGGCTGACCGTAGTAATCGTAATAGATCTCCTGGTATCTTTCTCCCGTTTCGGGATCTACAAAATAAACCTCGTATTCCTTGAATGCGGGAATATTGCTGCCGTCATCAAGACGGTGATTGTTCATAAGCTCCTCAGGGTACACGGAATTGCCGTCAAAGTCCTTTACGATATTGGTCATTCCTATCATATCCTCGATGTGTATGCCAATAATCGTTATGCTTTCCGTATAGGTCTGACCTCCTACCGTGATGCTTGCGGTATAGTCTCCGCGGACGGGCACGTATGAATAGTCCTCCTCCACATCAGCCTTCACAAGCACGTTCTGCTTGCAGGCATCGCAATAAACACTTGCCTGCGCAAAGGAGCCGTCCCACACAAAGCCATAAAATTCTGTAGGCTCGTGTATCGTTCTGTCCATCGGAAGATGTACCGACAGGCGCTCGTTGGTATAGTACGCAAGGTCTCCGTCACAATAACTTACTCTGCCCACCTTGGGCTTGCTCGTATTGTGCGAGGGATAAATGTCAACACCGATCTCCTGCCTCATGTTTTGCTCATGCGCCACCTGTCCCGACGCGTACTGCTCTGCGGTACGCGCAATTTCCCCGCTCTCCGAATAAAGGTAGACCGACGAGGTGATATCCATGATTGATTCATTGGAAGCTAAGCGGACATACTCGCTGTCGCTGTTGATTATGTTGTAGGAATAAACGTTGTAAATTGTATCGCCCTCGTATGCCTTACCGACAATAATTCCTTCGTTTCCGTTCTCGCTTATCGCGTTCACGGTACAGTTGATAATATCAATATTACTGAATCGGGCGTTCAGGCTTGAATCTCCATCTATACTTTGTCCAAGTATTACTCCCGCGTTATCCTTACCCTCAAAGTGGCATTCTGCTATGTTAAGCTTTGATACCGCAAGCTCAGCAGCCACTCCGAATATACCGACGTTTTCGTTATCCGACGAGGAGTAGCTGATTCCCTTTATGGTATGGCTGTTGCCGTAAACCGTTCCGTAAAACGGATACTCGGCAGTTCCGATGGGCTCATATCCATCTATACCGCTGAAATCAAGATCGGAATCTATAAATACCGATATTTCGTGAGGATAGTGGTAGGATATGAATGCTCCGCTGTTCTGAAGCTTTGCTAAAGCTATCAGCTGTCCTTCATTAGTAATGTGCACTTCTCCTCTGTGCGGATTGATTGACAGTGAGACCTCGGGCATTTCAAAATGGTTGTTGTTTCCTATGCAAATCCCATTTTCATTGAAGTCATGGATACTGCTATCCGAGCTTTGATTTCCGCAGACACAGGGATAAACACAGCTTGATCCAAAGAGACAAGCGGTTACATTCACCCTTTCATTACATTCAGAACAGACATTCCAATGTATATCCTGAATTTCGTCAAAGAAATACTCGGTTGTGTCGACAAATGTATGATTTTCAGGATCTACCTCTCCGTAAGCTTCTCCGCACTTTGCGCAGATATCTGTCTCCGAACAGTTTGCCCTCGTCTCAGGCACGTGGATACATCCGAGATCGACCATATTGCTTACGTGGGATATTCCCTTTTGCATATATTCATTTTTTCTTTCCCAGAACACGTATACCTTATCTCCGTCCTTATATTCCTCGGGAAGACGAAAGCTTGCCGTAGCCTCTCGGTCGGAAATAAAGTGAGGTCTGCAATCCGAATTGCCAAACATTTCGGCAACCGAACCGTAGTGCGTTATATTTCCGTCCTTATCCTTGATCATGACGGAGAGATAATAATTTTCATCAACAAAGCTCTCGTGCCAACCGTCAAGTATAACGTTTTTATATTTAACTGTGACAACATCGCCCTTGATGTCTATAAGCTCTGCTTCAAAGGGGGTGTCTGTGTTCTTGTAAAGAGGCTCGATGAACGCAAGACGGTGAGTCTTTTCCTCAAGTATCTGCGTGAACACGATATCCGCCGTCTCAATATTGAAGCCGTAGCGGACCGCCGCCTTATCATCGGAATCCATAGCGATCATAGCTCCGCTTCCGTCAACCGCGCCGACGTTGTTGCCGTTTTCAGTCTCGTCATGTTGACCGATGTACTGAATATCACCGCCAACTACCGTGGGCTCAAGTCCCGTACGAAGCCAATATGCTGCGTATTCGTCGCTGTTGATATATGTCACAGCCACACCGGGCGCAAACGGAACTGTGGAAACGTAATCGTTGAATTCCTTTGCGGAGAGCGGAAAGAAGGTCGCATCGGTAAGATACTGCGCGCTTTCCGCATCCAGACCATAAGTAGAATCTTCAACGTTAATATCCCATCTGAAGCTCGACTGATCGGGGTTGTCGTAGAACCCGAACAATCCTTGCATTTGAGCGTGAACATCCTCCTTTGTTATTTTGCGGACGTAATCTCTCGGTGATGGGATGTTCTCATAATAGCTCTTATATTTTGAGCCGTAATTACTGCCCGCATATCTGGAAACAGTAGTCGAGTTCCCCAATACACTATACGAATAAATATTGTCATTGGTAAAAAACTCGTTGTTTGTCTCGCCATTGTACGCAAACGCCGTCTTGTATGCGCTCGCAAACTCGGAAAGCACAAATATCGCTCCGCCATTGCCCGAATTGTCCGCATCGGCGTCAAGCACACGGTGGACAAGAGGAATGTTGCGCTCTGTTTGCGAGTCGTAATACGAGCCGAAGTATATATATGTCGTCGGCTCGTAGTACGTACCGCTTAACCCAAGCTTATCATCAGAGTATTGCTTTGATACGGGATCCGTCAAGCCCTCTGTTCCGAGAAAGACCTTGCCGAGAATATATTCGGGCATCTCATAATGCGGATAGTACGACACCGCAGCTTCCGTCGCTGCGTTTTTCGTCTCCGCGGCGGACACCGCCAGGGGAGCTATCCACAAAAACGAGCTAAACAAGATACTGCACGAAAGCAATATTGCTCCCGCTTTCAGTATTATATTGTTAGTTCTTAGTTTTTTCATAATTGACCTCCGAATTAAAATTCTATTGCAAGAACCTTGGTTACTCGTCTTCCGAGGGAGTACTGTTTACAGATTCCGCTTCAGCATCGAGTTCTTTTTTCTTTTTTGATCTGCTTATCTTTACCACCTTCAAGGAGGCAAATGCAAGTCCCAATACCGCAACCGTTGCGACGGGAATTATCCATACCAGGTGATCAAAGGGCTCGCACGCTGCCGGACCGGACGGCTGATCCAGATCAAATCTTTGTGATATAAAGCCATTGAAATTGCCTATACCGACTACGTTCACGATAGCCTTCATTCCGTCGTTGCTATACGTGATATTTACTGTGTAATCCTTATCCTTGACAAGCTCAAGCTCGCCAAGAGTTATCTTGACCTGAGGATCATTTTTACCGTCAAACTCAACCTCGAGCTTTGCCGAAGAAATATCGCAAGCTTCAATGGTGAAGTTAACAACGCTTGTGCCGACGCACTTGCCGTCTTTAGTCGCGGTAATGATCGCGCTTGCCGTTCCGACAGAGACGTTATTGATATAGGAGACCGTGTAGTCCCTGCCCTCTGTAAGCTCCTCGTCGGTATCAAAGACAAGCTCGGGCTTCTTCTCTGTTCCGTCGTATACAAATCCACCCTCGGGGATAGTTGGAGTTATTCCGATATTCGCGATATCCACCGACACAAGCTCTGCCATTGCGCTCTTGTTGTCAAGGCTTACAAGCACGATTCCCTTCGCGCCCGCATCACCCGTCAGAACACCGTCCTCAGTGATGGATACACTCTTTTCAATTGCCTGGACACTCCACTTTATGCGGGAAGCTGCCAGAGAATTTTTGTTTATAGTAATATATTTGTTGCCGGACTTGAATGCCATCGTAAGCTGCTTTGCCTCATCCGAGCAAACTATCTCGGATACCTCCTTGCCGTTTAAGAGCACAACTGCCTTAAGGTCGGGATCGCCAAGAAGCTCGTTTGTCAGCGTGCATCCAAACGGCATGCTCTGATTGCTTGCCGCATCGTATGCGTATACGAGAATGTCCTGATATGCATAAGAATCGTCTATCTCTACCTCAATAGCGAACATACCCAATTCGTCTGCAAAGCCTACGGTGGGCAGACCGTCGCCAACTGTGATCTCGATTCTCGCGCCCGCCTCGGTAATACCTGTTACAGTGATCTTATTGCCGCTGAAGAATCCGCCGCCCTGAGGAGACGAGATAAGCATTGAGGGGCTTTCGGTATCTACCGTAAACTGATACATAGCCGAGAAGGAATCCATTGTGGAATTTATGCCCTGCACCGTCAAGGTGTACGTTCCGTCGGGAAGATCTTCAAAGGAGATGTCTCCGCCGTCCCACGCAACAGCCTCACCGTTGCCAAGCTTATAGGTCGCGCTTGTGATATTTTCCGCACCGCTGACGTTTACCGTGAAGGTATTGGTGTTTACTGTGTCTACGTTCAACGTGGTCTGTCCGACCTGAAGTGATACGGAGTTTTCAATGCTGAACACGGGAGTGGTCTTTGTGGGCATTACCATCATTACCTCATTGGAGATAAGCGGTACTGACAGGAGTCTGGAGCCGTCGGACATTGTCTGGTAGTTCTGAACCGCCACAACGTACTTCTTGCCTGCTTGGAGACCTATGTAAGAGGTAATCTCACTGTTCTCATCCGTGCTTGCAGTTCTGCCGCCAAGGATAAGAGTGTTTGTTTCTTTGCCCTTCATCTCATCCGTAAGCTGTGTCACAATATCCGAAAATACCGTCTCTGCATAACCGTCTTCGGTAACCTCGTAAATATTCGTTATAAATCCGTCATACTCTCCGCCTGCCTTGACGTCAAAGCTAAGGGTGTAATTTCCGCCAAGCTCTGCGCTTGCGAGAGTGGGAGTTTTGGGCTGATTGGGATTAACGTATGCAAGCTCACATTCTGCCATAGGGCTTTCGGATTCGTTCCCGTTCTCGTCAAGAACTCTGCCCACTGTACGGATCGTGTAATTTCCTGTGGGAAGATGCTCGGGAATACTTACCGGTATAGCGACGGTATCAGATGTGTTCTCACTGACATTAAAATTCTCGGCCAGGGGATATGCGGCGCCAAGCTCGTCGACCGCAAAAATGTTTATTGTGGAAACCTTTTCAAGTCCGGAGCCCGTGACGGTAACCTTTTCAAGCGCACTATCTATCTCTGCGCTGTCAAATACAACGGATTTTACTATAGTATACATTTCAATATCCGCAGCCGCGTCTATGCTAAGGGACACCTTCTGACCGTATCTTGACGTATCCGTAAAGGAGACGGATACGGTTGCGGTCTTTGTTTTCTCGTTATATCTGTATATTGCGTTAGTGCCCTCGTTCGCCTCGCTGTCCGCATCATAATTTGAGTCAAACCACTCAAGAGGATACTCCTCTTCTCCAAATCTGAATCTCATTGCGTTCTTTATATCCTCTGCCATATAAGCATTGTCAGCAGAGTATGTGACCGCCATAAGTATATCCTCGTTATTTCTCGCGCTAAGGGTTATTTCGTGGTTTGTCTTGTCGCTTGAGGAGGTTATCAGATCACGCGCTGTGTTTGCATACGCGCTGTTTGTACTTGAAACCATTGAGATCTCATTTGTCAGTCGCATATAAAGAGTTTGATTGGTTTGCGCGTTGGTATATACGGATACCGCCGAGCGCGGCATTATAGACTCGGGCACGTTGAGCGTTTTTCCTACCGACACATCAACGTCTCCGCCCCAATAGTACACGACTCCGACGCCAATGCCAATTACCTTGACAGAGCCCCATACCTTATCTGTATCAATTCCGATCGATGCTTCACCGATCTTGGTGCCGCCGATAAGCCATATCTTATCGGGTATCTTGACCGTTGCCTTCGCAAAGCCTCCGAAATACACACCGTCCGCGGTCTCTTTTACAACGACTGATCCCTCACCAATGATCGCATCCAGTATATCTATTCTGATTCCAAAAGCAAGACTGAAGTTTGGATACCAATATATCTCTCCGCCAATGCGGTCTATTATTGTGATACCCGCCACGCCAACCTTGTTGAGATAACCCGAAAAGCCCTGCATGGAAAGCTCTATATCCGCTCTTGCCTCAAGCACGCTGAATATTGCGAACTCACCGCTTATCATAAGTGTAAGGGGCGGTATGGTCTGTGAGCCAAAGAAGGTCTCGTATATCTCTCCTATTCCCGCACCTGCGCCGCGCACCCAGAATACACCAAACGGGTCAATGGGAACACCGGGCTTTACTCCGCCAATGAAGAAATAGAAGGAATCGGGAACGGGGATACCGTTGTAGCTCTTGAGGTGGAGAGATGCCTCCATTTCAAAGACCATCATATCCGCCTTGCCGTCTACACCAAACTCCCAATAATCATTGATTACCTTGAGATAAAGCATACCCTCAACGTAGGGCAGCCCCTCCGCATACGAGGGAATTCCGACCACTATCTGCGTGTTGAAGCCTATAAATCCGCCCGAGCCAAAGAGGATATCATCCATATAGAGATTGAGCGTTCCCGCCTGCTTTGCTCTCCACGATGCCTGATCCTTTCTGTACTTGGTGTCATTTGCGCGGAGCTGATCCGCGGTATATGCGCTGACACCCATCTCAAGCTGCTTCTTTTCGAGATCGGAATAAAGTCTGTCTGTTCCGAGCTTGCCGCTGGGAACAATGATCGAGGGATCAAGGCTTGCGCCAAAGGAGATAACTCTCACAAGCTCCCCGTTCTGCTTCATAAGTGCAAATTCGCCGTAGTTAAGGTTTATAAGAAGACCTGCGAGTGTCTGCGCTCCGCTTGCCGCTCCGGGCCATAGAAGTGTTATCTTCTCTCCACCTTCCTCGCCCGCGATTATGGATCTTTCTCCCTGCTCCGAATATACGGGAAGCGTATAGAGCTTGCCCTCCTCAAAGGAGGTTATCGCAAGCACACCGTCCCAAACCTTTGTGTTTGCTTTTGTTGTATATACCTTGCCCTCGATATCAACGGAAATATCTGTCTGCGTGTCACCGTCAAAATTCTTTGTGACAGTCACTCTTCCGTTTCTGACCTCAAGGGTGTCGTTGATAATGATGGTGTCGCCCTCCATCAGAGTGATCGCCTCAGCCTGGAAGTTACCCTTCTCTTCGCTTGAAAGGAAGTTGAAGTTTCCGCGCATTACAAGCATGATATCCTTTTCTGCGGGCTTATTTGCCTCAAAGTCCTCCTCAGACGCGTAGTTTACTATGTCATAATGGCGTCCGTTACGAATGATCGCCGCAATTCCGTACACACCTGAGCTTACGTAGCCCGGATCGCCCTTTTGAGGAACGTCGGTCACCATGAGCTTTAGCGTGTCGCTCGTCATATCGTCTATCGTGACGTCGTTCCAGTCGATTATGATATCGTACGTGGTAGCGTCAAGCTCCATATCAAGCACGAGCGTTGCCGTGTTGAGCTCGGTGTTTACAACCACCTTATCCTGATCAAGCACAACGTCCTCTCCGCCGTTCTGCGGGCGAAGAATTATTCTGTACTGCGACTTATCTCTTATAAGTCCGAAATTTGTACCCGTAATATACGCGTATCTCGTTCCCTTCACGAAAACTGACTCGGGAGTCATGCCCGTAAAACCGATCTCCGCACTCTGCGCACCGGGACAAAGAACGTAAAATTCTTCTTCAAGTATGGTGTTCTCGTCTTTGAGGGTGTTCTGCGCGCTTGTGTTATAAATTACTATCTTTATTTTTCTGTATCCCGTAGCATAGGTAGGATCGATCCTGAAATCGAAGCGGACGTCATTCACCTCGCCCACCTTCAGCTCGGTTATCTCCTTGTAGTAAGGATTGGTTACCGAATAATCAGTGACAAAATTATATCCGTTGTGAGGATATATCTCCTCCTCGGGATATATGGCTACCGTAAGCTTTGAGATATCGTTATCTGCAATGTTCTGTACCTTGAATGTTGCCGAGAAATTGCCGGGAAGCTCTCCGTTGAGGTCCTTGTATGCTGTCTCATCCTCGTTGAAGAACATAGCTCCCGATGATGTGAAATTAAGCGCGACGTCGGCATCGCCTGCGTTGTAATTGGAGTAAACACCGTAGTAAAGAGCTACGGTCGAGCTTTCAGAGCTTGCGAGCGAGGACATATCGTAATACATCGCCACCGCGCTGTCCTGTGTAAGATGGTCTATGCTTCCGTAAAGCTCTGTGAATTTCAAAGGCTCATCGACTGAGGGGGTGTAATCAAAAACATTTGACGCGAGATTATACCAGTGAGCAAAGGTTACCTTTTCGGGAACTATGCTATCCCCGTCGATGCTTGCGTTAAGCGTGTACGCCGTGACCTTGGGCGAGGTCTTGTCGTCATATGAGAAGAAATAATTGTAATAGTCCGAGCCGCTGACGGTCTTCTCTTCCTCAACGGGAACATAGCTTCCGTCATTCTGCGCGAGCATATAATATGCGTAATCTGTCTGACCGAGTGCTGTGTCTATCATAACTCTTGCCTTGATGCTGTCCACAGGCTTGTCGGACGTATTGGTAGCGGAATAAGCAATATACACCATACCGTGCTGATATGTGTCCGCGCCCATCAGAGCTATAGTCTGCTTTATAAGAATTCCGTCTACCGTCCACTCGGCTATGACCGCGTTGTCTGCTGCCTTATACACGACCACGTCGGATGTTGCAATTCCAAGATGAGAGTAATCACGCCCGAATATGTAGTCCTGCACCTTTCCCTCGCGTGTGACACGGAAGGATGTGAACGAGGTATCGTACATCTCGTCGGAGTAGACAAGAGAGGAATTATTATCGGATTTTGTAATAACGTCTCCCTCAACGGTGGATATGTAGTATCCACCGTTGC
This sequence comes from Eubacteriales bacterium, assembly GCA_045542075.1. Lineage (GTDB taxonomy): Bacteria > Bacillota > Clostridia > Oscillospirales > CAG-272 > SVTX01. The sequence goes on along the minus strand of JAZQKI010000026.1, from coordinate 43,166 downwards.
CCTTGGAGATCCTTACAGACGCATATCCGTCGTTAAGCTCAAAATACCCGAGAGATTCTACATTTTCGGATACTCCGTTCTGTCGGCTTCCTTCAAGCGCGAACGCAGAAAGAGGCAATGACGCAAATATCATTGTCAGTGCCAGCAGCACGGTTACTATTTTTGTAATTATCTTTTTCATAATGTAAACCTCCCGGGTTTATTTAATGGATTATTCCACAGATATGAGGATCTTGAAATAATCCCTCTCCTGTGTGATGATGCATATTGTATATATGCCTTTTTCGAGATTGCCAAAGGAGATATTTTCATCCTTTGTGTAGCCTGTGACGGTAGTACCGTCCTTCATCTGCGCCTCGGTCCTGTTACCCGATTTTATCTTGACCGTGTACGCAACTCCGTTGCAATTCACAACGAGATCCAGCGCGCTATCCGCGCTCACTATAATTCCGTCGCCTCTTGAAAGCTTTTTATCTCCGTAATATACCTCAGGCTCATAGATAGATGTGATGCGAAGCTTTTCCTTGACTGACGCGCTGTTGCCTGCGCTGTCTGTCGCTATGTATTCAACCTCGGTCACACCTATGACATCGATGTTCTCGGTAAATCTCACCGACAATGTCACATCCTCGCCTGTATCGTCATATGCCGTAAAGTTTGCAAGAAGCTCTCTCTCTATCTGTTCTCTGTCCGTCCCTACTCTTATTGAGTATGTCTTTTTTGTAACCACGATATCGGGTGCCGTGGTATCGGGTATCTCTATCATTGAGAACTGATGCGTAAGTACGTTTCCGTACTCGTCTGTAATAACAAAGTAAGGAAGCAATCCGCCGAATGCATCGGGAATTGTTATTTCATTCCACTCGCCCTTCCTTATAGCCACTGTGTCGCCGCCTGACATCTCGAGCGTCGCGTCTCTGTTCGGATTGAGATAGACCTTGTCGCCTATCATCAAATCGAGCGTTGAAGGATCGCTTTGAGGATTACTGCCGTCAATTGAAGTGCTGTACTGCACCTCAAGCTCATCTGTTACGATCTCGGTGATCTCAACCTCGACTGTCGTCATAATTCCCGACACGTCACTGAAGGTATATGAGTATGTGCCGTTAGCGGTGATCTTTCTTGTGTAATAGTAAAGTGTATTTCCGTTTTCGTCTGTGACGGGCTCTCCGAAGTATCCGCCCTCCTTAAAGATCGCTCTTTCGCTTGAGGAAAGCGTGAGTATCAAGGATCTTCCGTAAGATGCAAGCTCCTTGCTTACTACCTTAATCTCGGGCGCGCTTCTGTCAATGTTATCGACCTTGTCAAGTCTTACCGCAACCGAGCTACCGTTTTCAGCGTAGCATCGGAACTCAATTTCGGGGTGATTTTCCTTGTAGGTCAGAAGGACCTGGTTGCCTGAGATATAGAATGAAAGTATATCCTCATTATACTCTCCGACTATCCTTATATCCTTGACCTCCTCGGTCAGTACCACCGTTGCAGTGATATTCTGTGCGGTCGCTTCAGAAGACTTATTTGCCGACCAGACAATTCCGTTATCAGCAATCGAGATCTCTCTGAGATTGATCTCTGTGACAGTCACGTCTATTGAGCCGCTTACCTTGACACCGTTGTACTCAAGAGTGTAGCTTACTATGTAGCTATCATTTGAGGTGTACTCAACGTAGCTGTATCCGAAATAATCGCTGCCCGTATCGGAATCCATCTTGACTCCCACCGTTCCGACTATTTCAAAATCAAGCACGTCCTCGGGAGGAATTATATATCCCCTTATCTCCTGATTGCTTACAGCCACCTTAACGATCTCAGGTATTGGAGCCTCGCCCAGATTATTTACGTCAAAGGCTATGGACGACACGTTGTTTTTGGAATCGACCACGAACAATGTGAATTTTGCATTTTTCGTGACTGTCAATAGCTTGGAATTAAGCTCAACTCCATCTATAACATCGCTGATGCCCGTCTCATAATCGGGAGGTGAGGCGTAAAGTCCTTCCTTTATAAAGAGCCTTACTCTGCTCATATCCACCGTCTCTATCTCGAAGCGGTAGGATGTGCTCCAGCCCACGTATCTGATAAGCTCGGATGCGTTTGCTCTTGAACCGACAAAACCAAATATCTTATAATCCTTATGATCCTTGAGCGCCGTTGAGTGACGCGCGTTTTCAAGCTGAAGCGCCAGCTTGCTTTCAAAATAGTAGCCTCCCCTGTTAGCATAGGCAAGCACCTGAACGTTAGGTGTTTCCTTATCCTCCACGTTAAGACCCAGCGGGTCGGGTGTCGGGTAAAGCTCAATGTCAAGCACCACCGTTATATCCTGCTCGATAGCCACCGTCCTGTCACCAAGACGCGCCTCTATGTCCTCTGCTTTGAAGGTGTAGGACTTTTGTCCGTCGGGAGTGAAGGTGAAGCTCGGGATACCTCCCGAATACTTGTCGATCAAGCTGAAATTCGGGTCGGTAAGGTAAACTGTAACCTCGCCGTATCGGTATTTTGTGCCGTCCTCTTTTTCATTTATATCCTCAAGGTCATAATTCCAAACAGGTTGTATGTTTGGCTTTTTGATGTTATCAACGGCAAGTATTAACATCCGCTCTGCTCCGTCGCTATCAATATATCGATAGGAGAAATTCGTGTTATCGCTAAGCGTTACCGTTACCGCATCTCCACCGTTGTTCTCTACCGACATTATCGCGTAATCGGTAATATCAACGTATATCCGACCTCCCGAACGGCTTATCGTTACCGTTACCGCATCGGGCGTATCCTTATACTCGGAATAGCTTATTGCCGTTCCAAAATCAAAGTCACTGTCGATCGTATATGGAATCTCCAATATATTTCCGTAGTAGTCGGTGACGGTCAATGAATACGAGCCTGAATTAAATTTACCCGTTCTTGTTGCCGTTCCGTATTCCTGCGTGTTGAAGGAGAAATATACCTCCGAACCGTGCGACTTCATTCCGATGCTTGTGCTATAATCAATGTAGTAAAGATCTACTGTGCCTTGAGTCTCGAAATATTTGCCGTAGATATTGTAGCAGCTTATCTTATAATTTCTCGTGACCATTGTGCCCGCGGGATGATTGTCATCGGCTCTCGGGAATGCGACACGCAAGCTGAATACTGTTCTGTCCTCATTCTCCCATATGCTCGCTCCCATATACCCGACCGTGTTTTTCTCGCCGCCGAGATCAAGTGTTACCTCGCCATCAAGGTCTCCTCCGCTGAAGGTGACTTTCGCATCCTGCCAGCGTATCAGCTCGAAATTACTTCCGTCAAAATAATTTATCGATACATTGCTGTTGGCGGGACGTGAAACAATGTTTGATGATGCCCATTTGATATCGTTCGTCACGATATTGAATAGGTTATACATCAGATCCCCATCTGCCTCCTCCAAAAGCTCGTAATCATATTCCCCTTCCTCGACGTTGTGTTTGAGGTTGGTTTTGAAGCCAAGAAGCTGAGCTCCGAAATACTCGGGCTGGTTGTATGCTTTTCTCCATGCTGTCCAGCTATCTCCTACGGTAAAAGGATCATCAAAATAAGAGCCGTAGTAATCTATGTTCAGCTCATTTGTGTAAGCTAAGATGTTTCCTTCATCATCAAGATCGCCGTCAAGATTTCCTATTCTCTTCTGATCTCCTATCTGCGGAGCTACTATCGTGATCGCGCCGTATTCGTCTCTCGCGACAAACGCCGCGGTGCAATGCCTGTTATACTTCGGGAAGTCCGACGTGTAGCTGTTTTGCGTAAAGTCAACGTAATCTCCAACCTTAAGCCTCTGTCCGTCGGGCAACTCAAGTGCTCCCAGAACACCTAAATAATCGGGTGTCGGGTCGGGAGCGAACACCTCACTGTAGCTGTTATTGGATTCATCGTGGATTCCTACGTTCATTCCGTAATCTGTCCACACGTCAACATCAACCTTGCCTGTGCCGTTAAGTGAGTACGCCGTTTCAACAAGGAAGCGAATGTAGCTTGCATTCACTATTCCATCCTTCTGAGATACTTCATAAGACGGCTGGTAATTTTCAACGGCTATGTTCAGCTCGGGAACGTAATTGCTCACGATTACCGTAAACTGCTTTATGGGTGAGACATATCCGTTCTCAAGCTTTATCTGATAGCAGAAGGTGTTGACACCCTTTACAAAATACAGAGTATTGAAGCCGCTCGCTCCCTTTGGAATGGTTTCCTCGGTGTAGATATCGCTAAGGCCCTCTGTATAGCTCTTGTATTCTCCCGAGCTATCCTTATAAAAGCCCTGTGCGTTTATCTCCTCATCCGTCGGGTCGCTGAGAATGTTCCACAGTCTGAAGCCCTCGATAGCTCCTACTGTAAGTCCCTCATAGGTTTTTTGGGACTCGGGTGCCTCAAGGATTACCGACAATCCCGTAACTCCGTACGAATATACCGCGAAGACTCGGCTTCTCATGACCTCTCCGCCCGTGGAAAGCGCAACTCCTAAGTCGGAGAACGGAGCATCCTCGGCTCTATTGCGCTGCCAGACGTACGTTTCCTCGCGTATAGATTCGAGAGTTGTGTATCCTTGCGTGGAATACTGCCATACACCCGCGTTGTCCGCCGTCTGAGCGTCAAGCACGAGCCTTGAGCTTTCATAGCTGTTATAATGACCGCCTCGACTCTTTACCGTTACCTTAAGGTAATACGCGCCCGTTATAAAGAACTCTCCGTCATGAGTGAAGCTTCCGATCGTGAAATACTGCGACGCCGCCGCTGAAAGCCCGTTCTGTCTTGCTATCAGCACGTCTGCTTCTCCGTCCTCACCCACTCGGTACAGCTCTGCATAAGAGCCTTCCCAGTCAAAGTCAAGCAGCTTGAAATCGTATTTTGCTATGTTTGATATTGTAAAGTGTATCTGCGTGTTTCTCATTGGGTTGACACCCTTGAGAGTCGCATTGAATTTGTAAGGATCGCTTCCCTTGTCCGCATCTGCCACAACAGTGTTGTCGTCTCTGTCGATTATTGCGCCGAAGTCAACCTCGTGAATAACGCGATCAGTGTCGTAGGGTGAAGCAAATCTCAAAATCAGATAATTCTGATCCTCCATATAGCTTCCCGCGCTTGCAGTGGAGCTTAGCTGCGCTCCCTGCACGGGCACCATATCTCCATATCCGTTTTCAAAGGATACCTTTATATCACCGTAATAGGTGAACAGATCGTACATTATACTGTCCCGATGAAGCTCGTAATTCTCTCCAACGAGCTCGGGGGCGGATACGTACGCGTATGTGTTTCCATCGCGTTTGACCTTGTACCACGTAAGTCCCTTGAAGGAAAGTATATCTGCCGTCTCGCCCGTTTTAACAAGCGTTACGTAAGAATATTCGCTGCCCGTGGGAGTTACGGTGACTCTCGTATAGGCGTCCAACCCGTCAAGCATCGACGCATCGGGACCTGTGATGATCACCTTATGGTCTCTGCTCACCGCATTCATATCGCCCTCATACCTCATACTTGTGGCTGGCTTTTGTACACTCACCGCAACGTCAATGGCGACGGGCTGACTCGAGTTGCCGTATTCATCCACAGCCTTGATATAAAGCGTCTCGGAATAGACCTTATCCGAGTCGGGAGTTCCGTCTCCGAATTTTCTCATCACCTCGACAGTGATGTCATCCCCTCTTTCAAATACCGCCGCCTGCCATTCGGCTTTCTCGGTAATAGCGGAGTCGGGAAGATCGGGTATCTCCTCGTCGGGATTTGCTCCCCAGCAGTAAAGCATCTGAACTATGTCACTGCTATCAGTTGCGGATGCTCCTATGTAGACCTCAATATTCGTATTGCCGTCTACCGCCTTGGCGTATCGGTATTCATACCTGACCTCGGGCGCGATCTCGTCTATCTTGTAATCCAGCGTATCGGTGGGAACCTCAACTGCCTTGTTACCTACCGCGTCCTCTGCCGTTACGTTGACGTACAGCTCGTCAAGGTAAATATCGTTGGTCTCAAACAGTACGTGGAGATACATCTCTGTATAACCGTTAAGCAACGTCGTCGAGCCAACGTCCCACTTTCCATCCTTGGATATAGTTCCGAGGTTCGTGTAGCCCTCAATAGCTTCCGGGGCTGTTGGATTATCCGTAAGGATATATCTGAAGCTTGTGTCCTTGCTCACGCCACCGCCCAGCTCTACAAACATCCTGCTTCCGATCAGGTTGGCGTATCTTGTATAGTTTTCGATGTCCTTTATTCCGATTGCGATGCTTACCTTATAGTGTGATGGAAGATTGTTCTCACCCTCCGTGTCAGCCTCGGTATTTGAGTACGCCGCATACTTGCGCAGCGTTACCTCGGGGCCTGTAAAGTCCGCATAAATATCTGTCACCGAATCCTTTACGTTGGGGTATGCCGTCTTATCCTCAATGTCATCGCCAAGCTTGATTATTTTAACGATCGGCTCTTCACCCTCCGCAACATCAAGCCTCATACCTTCCGCAAACCTTATGTTTTCGAATTTCAAAAGCGTTGCGGTGGTGCTTCCGTTGGTATACAGCTCATCTATCCTGTACTGGCTCCACGAGGTCACATATGCCTTGACGGGCGTGCCGTCGGGGTTCAGTACATTAAGCTCAAGCCACACCTTGCTTGCTTCCTCATCCGTGAGCGTCTGGTCAAGGTAGGCATATGCAATAAGCGTTCTCGAAGGTCCGATAAACTGATCGGTAAGCTCCGCCTCAGTCTTCTCGCCTTCGGATGCAAGCTGCGTCTTGCTCAGCGTCTGCTCTGTATAAAGCCTCAGCTCCGTTGTCTCAAACGTGTTGGAAATGTAGGTCTGATCTCCGAACTGCCAGTTGACCACACTTGCAGTATTTATTGGGTTGCCCGCATAGTCTGATAACAGTGTGGTATCAAACCTCATCTGTCTCAAATTATCTATGGCATCGATCTCAATTATTCTGTTACCGTAATTTATACTTTCGTATGCGCTCACGTATAACTCGTCGGCAAGATCTACCATTCCCCTGGTAGGCCATTGACGCTCGCTCGGGATATTGAACTTTGTTATTCTGTTAACTCTGAAGTTCTTGTAATGATATAAGCCGATATCCCCTCGGAAGGTGAGCGTGCCGTCGCCGTTTACTTTTTCAAGATACATACGCACCGTTGATCTCTCACCTGTGTTCAGGTCGAGTAGCTCAAGCGAGAGCCATATCTCGCCAAGGCGGTCGAAGGCACCATCGGAGGTGACTCGAATGGCCTCGTTAAACTTCATATTGATAACAAGATCGGCGTTCTGCTCGTCGCGCATCTGCTTTTCTACCGTCATACCCGTCACCGTGGGATTGGTGTTATCCACGAGGGTTATGAAGAAATCCGTCATAATGGCATCCGACATATATCCGTCTGACGGCGAAAATGCATCAAACCATATCTGCGTCCATTCACTGACCTCGCTAAGCGGTACGTCAACCCAGAACTCTTTGGCTTCTCCGTCCTTCGCGCTTGCATACTCGCTGTAACCCTCAGTAGCGTTAATATATATTCTGCCACTGCCTGAAAGCAGAGTCGCTCCGACTCTCACAAACACCTGATCTTTGTTAAGCGGATATTGCCAATTTATCTGATCAAAGAAGCTTTCAAGAGAATAAAAACCGGTTACTATTGTTCCGTTTGTCAGCGTCAGCTCGGAATGAAGCATATCAGTTCTTCCCTCTCTGTACGGGAGCTGACTCTTGACTGTGGCCCCCTCATAAGCCTCGTATGAGAACAATGGAGTCAATGCCGCGGTATAATATGGGCTCGCTCCCTCGGGCTGTGAGAAGTGCGTGCCGTAGCTCGTCATCAGATCGTAGCTCATGATCCAGCCGCCCTTTTCATCACCGCGGAAGAAATTAAAGCCGTCATTATTAAATACCGGATAATTCTTGTGCTGAACGCTCACGTCGTAAGGATTTTTATCCACCGTCGGTATCCTGATGTCATCCACCGAGGTCGGCGGTCTTGCGCCTTGACCTTCCGACAAGCCCGTATCCGTCGCGGCGGCACTGTCCGCGCCGTCGGCGGCGAATATCGTTGACAGCGGTAAGATATTCAAATTAAATATCATCACCGCCGCAATAAATGCCGCAAGCATTCTGAATCTCAAGGATTTCCTTTTTTTCATTTAGCACCTCCTGCTGAATGTTTATCGAAACAATTTTACATTTTATTATAATAGTCATCAAACTGCGGCATTCTGTCCGCCAAGCTTGTTTTTTTCGCATCGGCAAACAGCAATAAGCTCGTCGCCTCGCTCCATATATATGCAGGAGCTGCAATCACGTTCCGTTTCCCGAGCATTCGCCTCATAATTCTTACAAGGGTCCTGCATCAGAGTTACAAACGGGAAGCCGTCGTCCGTATATACGGGATCCTTGATAAAATCGGGATATATCTCCATCGGCTCATTATGCCTCTCGATCTCCTCGTAATACCCATACCTTATCTCAAATCTCGCCCCGTGAAGCTCAATTATTTTGAACAGGTCTCCCTCCCTTGGGGGATGTTGTCTGTTCTCCTTGTCAAATTCAAACAACTTAGTAAACATATTTGCTCCTTTCGGCATTTCGTCAAAAGAAAAATCTGCCATACTGTTTCAGCTTGATAACAGTATAGCAGATTTTTTCATTTTTGAGGACTATCCAAAGTCCCCTTTTCAGGACAATTTTTCGTTAGCTTTTCTGTCCTTTTTTGCTCAAAAAAGGACAATTATTTTTACAGTATCGCGGCAAATTCCTCTCTGTCCAGGCCAGACTTTTGCGATACCTTTGTAATTGCCTGCTTTACACCCGAAATGGACATGTGAAGCTTCTCCGCGATCTCACTATTTCTCATACCAAAGGCAGCAAGCTTGGCGACCTCTCGTTCCTTGGATGAGAGCGTGGTAATAATTGTTTTTCCGCGCACGCTGCCACTCAGCCTTGACCATCCATCCTTATGTATCTTGTACAGCTGACTCACTGTATTCCAAGCCTCCGCGTCCACTCTTGACAACCTCTGCTCCAACAGTGAATCTAACGTGCGTCCGTATTCGGCAAGTATTCCGTAAAGCTTATCGGGCAGTGCAAGTGAAATTGCTTTGTCTATATGACGAATTGCCTGTCCGTCGTTTCCGCTGTTGTGGTAGACCGCGGCGCAGGTCATACGCAGATATATCTCGGAGATCAAGGTCTGATCCGACATAGCCCACGAGATCATAGGCTCTATCGTGGCAGGCACTATCGATAACAGCGAAAGACCGTGAACACCGTCAAGCGAAAATTCCTTAGTTGCCACCGCATATCCTATCGCATATAAAAATTTCGCGTAGAATACCTTTGCCGCAGGCATAGAGTCTCTGTGCAAAGGCTCAAAGCACCCCGTCTTAAACCACTCGGGAAAATTCTGAACATCATACAGCATACTGTCAACAGCAGTAATTGAAAAAGAAATTATATCTCTGTCATGGTCGTCCTTTGCGGGAGCTTCCGCAATATGGACCTTCGCTCTGCGCCACATGGATATATCTCCCTTCCAGATGGCACAAAGCGCGAGCAACATTCCCGCGCCTATGATCGCGTAAAACCCTGAGTGCTTTTGCAAAAGGTAATTTGCGCTCTCGTAAACCTTATCAATATCACCGCGGGAGTAAGCTATTTCTGCCTCAAATAGCACCTGCGCCTCGTGGTTTTCCGAAAGAGATGCTGACACTCTGTCGGCACTGCCTGGCACACTGTAAATATCCGTCATGTGTAAAAATGGGGTTTTTCTTGGCATCGGCATATCGGAATTATGCCGATCTGCTTGCTTTTCCACCCTTTTCTTGCTTCTGCCGTCGGCGGGACGCTCTGCCTCGGCTGGGATCATCCAATTAGATCCGAATCGGACCGCTCCATTTATTCTGTCGCTGCCGCAAAGTATTTGAACTCGGCGAGGGGAAATACTCCATTTTTCCGCCGCTTGACTGACTGTGATATACTCCATATTCTTCTCCCAAACTGAAAATTGACTTGTTGTTTAGTCGTGAGCGCGATCGTTATGACAATTAGTTTTATTCGTTTGCACGAATAATTGCTTACTTGTCTTTTGTTCGTTTGCGCGAATATTATCTGTTTGTATTATACACCCATTTTTTACCTTTGTCAATCCGTCTGCCAAAAAAGGTCAAAATAAATAAAAAAATCCGCTCTATTATGCCTACACATAACAGAGCGGATCATTTTGTTTTTGATTACCGAGCAAGGATTTGGATCTTAAGGCTCAAGCTTCCAGCCGTTATCGCCGTGGTAGATCATCTGACGGGTCATGCCGCCGTCTATACAGATATTTTCGCCCGTGATAAAGCCGGACATATCCGAGCAAAGATAAAGCACCATGTTAGCGATGTCAAGTGGGGTCCCCACCCTGCCCGCAGGCTGCTGGGTGGCATCCGCTCCCTCATAAACCTTATAATCATTATCTATCCAGCCGGGCGAAACAGAGTTAACTCGCGCCTTGCCCGCAAGACTGACCGCGAGCGCATGGGTCAGCGCAGAGATGCCGCCCTTAGCCGCCGTATAGCTCTCGGTCTCGGGTTGACTCATTCGGTCACGCGACGAAGAAATATTGACGATGCTCGCCCCCTCGCCAAAGTATGGCAAAAAGAGTTTTGAGAGATAGAACGGCGCGGTAACGCCTACCCTGAGAGCGTATTCAAACTCCTCATATTCACAGCTTGAGATCCCCTTTGAAAGTGGGGCGGCATTATTGATAATAAAATCAACGCGCCCGTAGTCGGATATGACTTTTTCAGCAAATTTATCAAGGGTATTTTTATCTGCCAGGTCGCCTACGAAATAGTCGTTTTCAAGCACGTCGATAACACAGACCTTAGCGCCCGCCGCCTCAAACTGTTCCCTGATGCATCTGCCTATTCCTCTCGCGCCGCCTGTGACGACGACAATTTTATTTTTGAAATCATACATATTATTATCCTCTGAATTTTTCTTGTCTGACACAAGTCCTCACTCGACATAGCTGACAAGCTCGTCTATGTCCTTGCGCTTTTTTGCGCGCAGCTTATCGCCGTTCTTTGCGTAACCAAGCGTAATTACAAGACGGACGGCTCCGTCAAGCCCGCATATTTTACGTATTTCGGTATCGTCCAGCCAACCGAGAATACAAGTTCCAAGCCCCTGCGCGGTTGCCTCTGCCGTAATATACGCAGACAAAATACCGATGTCGATTGAGCGATAATCGTTGTTTTTTACCTTCGCACCAAGCGCCGCAGTCTTGACGTAGGGCTTCTCCGAGATGACGAGCATCACGGGTGCGTCATTGGCAAATTTGTTCATTCCCATACCCTGCGTGGACTTGGCAACTTTTTTTGCGGCCTCGCCCTTGCATACGGTGATATGATAAGGCTGTCCGTTACATGCCGATGGCGCAAGGCGCGCGGACGCAAGAATAAGATCAAGACTCTCCTGCTCTACCGCGCGCTCGGGATCGTATGATCTGCAGGACTGTCTGTTTTTAGCAATTTCGGTAAAATTCATATTTGCTTCTCCGTTTTTCATTTTAGCTTTTTTCCGTCAGAAAACGTCTTGCCTATCTTCTCGCCAAAGCTCCAATATGCCTGCGCCGCGCTGTCACAGATTATAGGATCAAGCTTTTTTGCATCGATCCTGCCGTTTTCGTCAAGAATACTCTCGTCCGCAGAGCTATTAACTATCTCGCCAATGCATATGCCGTCCTCGTTGAATTTGATGAGCCTGCACTCTACTGTCATGGGAAGCTCGTTGATAATGGGAGCGTTTACAAACTCGCTTTTTGTCGTATGAAATCCCGCTTTTACAAGCTTGTTTGGTTCATCGTTAGCTGAAACTATGCCCACATAGTCACAGGATACCACTGTTTTCACCGTGCCGAAGCTGACGGTAAATTCTCCCGTTCTCTTTATATTTTCATAGGTTTTGTGCTCGTCGGCAATACATATCATAACCTGATTTGTGTCGTAAATACCGCCCCAAGCCGCGTTCATCGCGTCGGGGTTGCCGTTTTCATCATACGTGCCAATAATAAGCACGGGCATAGGATAAAGCCATGTTTTAGGCCCGAAATTTTTACGCATAATCTGCTCCTTTGGGAAATTTTTTATAATCATCGAGCAAGCCCGCTTTGCGCTTGCTTATCTTACAACGTCATTATATCATACTTTCATTCGCTTTGCAACTGTTTTTCAACCGCACTTTTCCCCTTATAAAAATTCAGGCGGCAACCGATTAACGGTTGCCGCTTTGATATTGTGAGTCGGTATCACCTTATGATCTCAAATCAGATAAGCGCGTTAAGAAGCGCAACACCGAGAGCAGCAGCGGATACTATTCGCGCGATAAGGAACATTACCTTGTTGCCTCTGCTTACTCTTTCAAGCACGAATGCGCCTATCAAGGTCAGAGCTGTCAGAATTCCAACCGCGATCTGTACATAGAACAATCCGCCGATTCCGATGCGGAATCCTACCCAGGAAATATAGAGTCCGAGCACGGATACTATATAGAAAAACACTCTGCGAGCTATTCTGTTTCTGATAAGGAACATCAGACAGATCGAGAGCAGCGTAAGAGCCGCAAGAATCATAAAAGCAACTACCAATAAATCCAAAGATGTAAACATATTTATTTCCTCACTTTCAGTTTTATTTTTGGGATGTTTCCCTTTGGTGACTATAGAATACCATAGCTTTCTAAAGAAATTTCACAGAAAATTCTAAAGAATTCTAAAGATTCAGTCAAATATCTGAAAGTGTGATAGTAATTTCAAAATAATGTCCGTCATCGGACACGTCAACTCCGCCGCCGTAATTGTGAGCAATACGGCGGATGCTGTTGATCCCCATTCGGTAGCTCTCTGATGGCTGTTTATTTTTTCTTATTGAGTTTTTCTGCCGTATCACAATGCCAAAGTCTCCTTTTGAGACTGAAAGCTCAACAGCCTCAGTCGGCTCGGCATACTTTTGTATATTGGATATAAGATTGTCAAATATCCTGCGCATCTCACGGGTATCAAGGCTACCCGAAAAAACGGATGACGGTAGCAGTATGGTCGAGAGCTTATAATCACCCTCAAGCATTTCCTCAAACTCCCCTGCGAGCTGTTCAAAAAGCAACCTTGCGTCCTCAAAATACTCCACCTCGCGACTGCCGCCGTCAAGCAGAATATCCGTCAGCTGCTTTATCTGCGCGGTTTTTTTGCTGACAAGCGCCAGATATTCCTTTTGCTCCTGCGGTGTCAGATCTTTTTTTGTCTCAAGCAGCTGAGTGTATGACATAATAGAGGTCAAGGGAGTGCGGATATCGTGTGAGAGCGTACGGATAAGCTCCTCCTTTTCCTCACCCAACCTTCTTTCCCTTTCCTTTATCTTTTGCTCGCTCTCTGAAAGATAATTTATTTTATCCGCAAGCTGTGTCAGCTCGTTGTTGCCCTTCAGCTCGACTCTGTGTCCGAAATCTCCCTGCTGCAAGGCGTCAACACCCTTGGTTATTGTACGGATATAAGCGAGACGCTCGCCAAAAAGCGCGAAAAACAAAATAATAAAGAAAACCACCGTAACCACAAGACTTACTCCCAGCACGGTATTGTCCAGGCGGTAAGCCTCAAATTCATCAAGATAAATATCATTATTAAAGCAGTATTCCTCAATTATTCCTATACCGAAAAACGTCAGAAAAAGGTACAACACGAGCGATATAGCAAAGCATATAGCAAATATTACAAGTATCTCAAGAGATAGCTTGCGTCGCTTTTTTGTTTTATCAATCAACGTAATACCCCCTTCCCCATGCCGTCTTTATATAGGTAGGCTCACGTGAGTTATCTCCGAGCTTTTTACGGATATTCTTGATATGCACCATAATGGCGCTGTCACCGACCGCATTGTCGTTCCAGATGCTCTGATAGATCTGGTCAAGCGAAAAGATACGCTTGCGATTATTCAGAAGAAGCTCAAGTATCTTGAATTCCGTGTAGGTCAGAGCGACTGATTCCTCACCCTTGATTATAGCCTGACTGTCAAGATCAAGAAACACGTCAACAAATGCTATGCGGTTTGACGCAGGCTTTACTGACTCCTTGGACCCTCCTATATTACGGCGCAGTATTGCCTTCACTCTCATAAGAAGCTCCATATTTGAAAAGGGCTTTACTATGTAATCATCCGCTCCAACGGAAAATCCCATGACCTTGTCGGACTCCCCCGAATAGGCAGTAAGGAATATGATGGGCGTATCAAATTTCTTTCTTATACCCGCACCTGCCATAAATCCCGTAAGAACAGGCATATTTACATCAAGAATATAAAGGTCTATCTCCTCGCTTGCCATATCAAGCGCGCTCTGACCGTCTTCCGCACATTTCACGCAGTACCCCTCTCCCGAGAGCAGAAGTGTCAGCACTTCCCTTATCTCCTTTTCATCATCTGCAACAAGAATATATTTCTTTCCGTCCTTCATATTCACCTCATAAGCTTGTTTTCGGATTGATTTCATTATATATTTATTATAGCATAAACTCCGCCTCATTTCAATAACCTTTTTTCATAACGTAAGCGGCGGGCGCAAATGCCCGCCGCAAAGCTATATATCCAAGCCTTTTTTCAGAATATTACTTATCCGCATTAAGCAAAAGCTTAAATTCTCCTTATCACTTATCAAATTTTTCAAGGCTATCCCACACGCCGAGCATATACATAATACCGAGCGCGCGGTCGTAAAGTCCGTATCCGGGACGTACGTTGCCTGCCTTCTCATCCCAAAGGTGTCTGCCGTGGTCGGGACGGATATATCCCTCAAAGCCGCAATCGTGATATGCCTTCAGAATATCGAGTATACCCGTATCTCCGTCGCAGTCTCTGTGGCTCGCCTCGGAGAAGTCACCGTTTTCAAAATGCTTTACGTTCCTTATATGCGCAAAGGCAATTCTGTCGCAGTGCTTTCGCACAATATCGGCTACGTTATTTTCGGGATTTGCGTTAAGACTTCCCGAGCAAAGTGTGAGGCAGTTATATTCGTCGTCCACCATATTCAAAAAGCGGTCTATGCTCGCCTCGTCCACAAGAAGTCTGGGGAGCCCAAAAATATCCCACGGCGGATCGTCCATGTGTATTGCCATTTTGACGTCACACTCTCGGCAGGTAGGCATAACAGCCTCAAGAAAATATCTGAGATTTTCCCAGAGCTTTTCGTGGTCTACGCCCTCGTACGCGAAAAAAAGCTGGTCAAGTCTTGCCATTCTTTCGGGCTCCCAGCCCGGAAAGGACATATTGTACTTTTCGGTAAAGCCCAAAATATACCTTGCCATTGCGTTATAGTCATCCTGTATCATATTCTTTTCGTAAAAAAGCGCCGTCGAGCCGTCCCCTACGGGATGAAACAGGTTGCTTCTTGTCCAGTCGAACACAGGCATAAAGTTATAGCATATTACCTTTACGCCGAACCTTGAGAGATTTCGTATGCACTGCTTATAATTTTCAATATACATATCCCTTGTCGGCAGACCTATCTTTATGTCATCGTGAACATTCACTGACTCAACCACGTCCATATTAAAGCCGTATTCGTCAAGCTGACGCTTTACTTCAGCTATCTCATCCTCCTCCCATATCTCGCCCGGCATTTTGTGGTGCAGCGCCCAAACTATCCCGTCAACACCTGGTATCTGCCTGATATCGGAGAGCTTTATTTTATCGTTCCCCTCTCCGTACCAGCGAAAGCACATTTTCATCGGCATATCAGCTCCTACCTCCTAACTGAGTCCAAAATACTTTTTTGCGTTTTTGTAGCATATATCCTCAACGAGTCTGGAAAGAGCCACCTCGTCATTTGGATATTCCCCATTTTCTACCCACTCGCCTATAAGCGAACAAAGAACACGGCGGAAATATTCGTGCCTTGTGTAGCTCAGAAAACTGCGGGAGTCCGTCAGCATTCCCACAAAATTTCCAAGCAGGCCGAGATTTGCAAGGCTTATGAGCTGATCGCGTATTCCCTGCTTATTATCATTGAACCACCACGCGCTTCCGTGCTGAAGCTTGCCCGAAATCTCCTTGCCCTGAAAAGCGCCGATAAGTGTATCAAGAAAGGCATTATCAGATGCGTCAAGACTGTAAAGTATGGTTTTCGGCAGCTTACCCTCGCGGTCGAGTCTGTCAAGCAACATCGCAAGCTTACGGCTTCCGTTGTCGGGGTAAATACAATCAAAGCCCGTGTCAGCACCGAGCTTGTCAAACATTTTCGAATTTGGATTTCGCATGCAATTGTAATGAATCTGCATTACCCATCCGTATCGGGCGTATTCTTCGGCGCAAAAAACAAGCAGCTCGGTCTTGAGCGTTTCCGCCTCATCATCCACTACACACTCCCCTGACAATCCTCGTTTGATAATCTGATTTATTTTCTCCTCACTCGCAACAGCATAGACCATACGGTCAAGTCCGTGGTCGCTTGCGCGACACCCGTGTGCCGCAAAATACTCTATGCGTTTTCCCAGCGCATTCTTAAGACTCGCAAGATCCTTAATGTCAGCTCCCGACACCTCCGAGAGCTTTCCGATATATTCTCTCCAGCCGTTCTTATCAATATTCAAAGCCTTATCGGGACGGAATGTGGGTGCTACGGTAGTGCTCATGGTCTTGTCCTGTGATATAAGCTCGTGATATTCAAGCGAGTCAACAGGATCGTCCGTAGTGCCTATGAATACGACATTGCTCTGCGCTATAATTCCGCGCGCGCTCATGTTTTTCTCCTTAAGCTTGCCCTCGCAAAGCTCCCAGACCTCTCTTGCGGTACCCATATTCAAAACGCCGTTATATCCAAAATAATTTTTAAGCTCAAGATGGCACCAATGATACATTGGGTTGCCTATCGCTCTTGGCATAAGATCGGCAAATTTCAAAAATTTTTCGTATGGGTCCGCATCTCCCGTAATATAATACTCGTCAACGCCGTCAGAACGCATCAAGCGCCATTTATAATGGTCGCGCGAAAGCCAAAGCTCCGTAATATTTTCAAACCGTCTGTCCTCGTATATCTCCCTTGGATCAATATGACAGTGATAGTCAATAATCGGCATTCTCGCCGCGCTCTCAAAATATAGCTTACGGGAAATATCCGTATTCAAAAGAAAATTATCGTTCAGAAAAAATGCCATCTTATGCTCTCCTTTTTTTAGTCGATCTAAAGAGGGTGATCCTCTACTCAGCCATTCACAGTAAAATTTTTGACAAAAATGTTGAGTATAAGTCAGCACCGTCACACAAAAAAACGACAGAGACGATATGTCTCTGTCGTTTTCACTATAAAATTCAGCCTTAGTCATTTTTCTGCGCCGCATCAATTTGTGGCTGTGATAACGGCGATTGAATTTTTCTGAGAGCCTTGCGGAATTGGAATATAAAAAGTATGGTAGTAAAGGTCACCGCTATTATGTCAGCGATAGGCTCCGCCATATACACTCCAATCGTTTGATCTCCCACAAGATTCGGCATAATGTATATCAACGGCAGCAGCAAAACGAACTTTCTAACTACCGCAACAATGACTGACGAAGGCGCGTTACCGAGAGAAACGAAGGTCATCTGGCAAGCAATTTGTATTCCAAACATGAATATGCCGCCAAAATAAATACGAATTACACGCTCGGTAAAATCAAGCAGCGTACTGTCCGCAGTAAACATTGAGGCAAAAGCTCTCGGGAACAGCATGATGCAAGCTCCAAGCGTTACCGAATATATAAGACAAGTAATAAGTAATATCTTAAACGTCTTTTTTACTCTTTCGACGTTTCTCGCGCCATAGTTATAGCTGGAAATAGGCTGTGCACCCTGCGCAATACCCTGCATAGGAAGCATAGCAAACTGCATAACACTTGTAAGTATAGTCATCGCTCCGACCGCCAGGTCTCCGCCGTAGCCAAGCAAGGAGGAGTTGAAGCAGATCGAGATAACACTCTCGCTTGCCTGCATAATAAATGCCGCCGAGCCAAGGGCAAGACATGGCAGGATAAGTCTTGGTGAAACAAAAAGATTTTTCTTTTTTATGCGAAGTAAAGCCTTTTTGCCAAACAAGAATGACGTTACCCATACGCAAGAGAGCGCCTGGGAAATAATAGTGGCAAGGGCAGCCCCTCGAACACCCATATCAAACACGTATATAAAGAGCGGATCAAGCGCGATATTTGAAACCGCACCGATTATGACCGATATCATGGCTATCTTTGTAAATCCCTGTGCCGTGACAAAGGAATTCATACCAAGGGTGAGCTGGACAAATATAGTGCCGATGGCATAGACACTCATATACGAAACGGCATACTCTATGGTGTTTTCACTTGCGCCGAATGCAAGGAGAAGATCACGGTTCCAGATGAGCAGGACTACTGTCAGTATAAGGGAGACAATAATCTGCAGGCTGAAACAGCCTCCAAGAGTTTTCTCAGCGCTTTCCATATCCTTTTGACCCATAAAGATCGAGGCTCGCGGAGCTCCTCCTGAGCTGACGAGCGCGGCGAAAGCCGACACGATCATGATAAGGGGCATACAAACTCCTACACCCGTCAGGGCAAGGTCGCCATCCCCCGGCATGTGACCTATATATATGCGGTCAACGATATTATACAGCATATTGATCAGCTGAGCGACTACCGTTGGTAACGCCAGCTTAAACAGCAATTTACCAATTGGCGCCTCGCCAAGCATTTCTTCATTATTTTTCATTATATTTTGCCTCTTAAACAAAAGTAGTTTTATTGCGCAAATAATCAGCTTTAATTTTTATTGCATTATCTTTACGATTTCAGCTACTGTCAGGCGTATCTGCTCCTCGTTACTCACAGTCGCTTTGCCGTCGCCGTCCTGCTCTCCGTACATACCGAAATAAGCGTGACATCCACCCTCAAGAACTACCTCAACATGATGACTCGGCAGGTTGGATTTATTAGTGTTATATTTTTCTCTGTTCAGCACTCCGTCCTCGCTGCCGTAAACCGTCAGCACGTCAAGCTCGGTCTGTGACAGGTCTGCCGTAGAATACGAGCCAAGCAAGATCAAGCCCTCGTAGTCTTCAGAATTTTTTTCAAGATATGATGCCGCCATAGAGCCTCCAAGCGAATGTCCGCCTATATACCAGCTCTCAATTTCGGGATACTGCTCCTGTATCCCGTCAGCCGCGTTGATATCAAATACCGCGAGATTAAACGGCATTTCAATCAGCACGCAAAGTATACCCTGCTCTGCGCACGCCGCCATAAGCGGCTTGTAGGCGTCATTTTCAACCTTGCCTCCCGGGTAAAATATCAAGCCCGCGGTTGCGTCTTCCGGTTCAAAAACAACCGTTCCGTTATCAAGAGTATGAAAGCTCACGTTATTCATGGATTCAAACGCCTGTATAGCCGTCTCATCCGCGCGGTAGTAATCCCCAAGATAGATGGCGCATGCCACAAAAATAATCGCAAATGTCAAAATAACAGAGGCAATTATTATGAATATTTTTCTTTTTCGTTTATCCGACCAAAAGCTCATAATTTATCACCGCACCCGAAAGGATCAATCCTTCCAAACAAACTTATAATTTATAGACTCTCCACCGTCAACGAGAATGCTCTGACCTGTGCAGAAGGTATTTGTAACCGTGAGAAAATATGCCCACTCGGCTATTTCCTCAGCAGTTGCCCATCTTTTGAGGGGTGTTTCTTCCATTATACGCGACCACAACTCAGGGTCGTTTATAACGCACTCATTAAGGGGTGTGATAACTCCACCCGGGTCAAGACTGTTGCAAGTCGCTCCAAGCGCGGAAACGCGCAATGCCACATTTTTAGTGTATGCAAGCACACCTCCCTTGCTTGCGCAATACTCGGGAAATTCCGAGCCCGTATGCGCGCTCGCCGATCCGATATTGAGTATAGATCTGATGCCTTCTCTTACGCCGTATTTTTCGGTGACGTGTATCAACGCCTTAAGATTTGTATCTATATCGTTTTCATTCTGCGTGCCCGCATTGTTGATAAGGATCTCCACGTTCTCAATATCGGGAAGCTTATCATAGTCACGTATATCGCACGTGTGGTGTGTATAATTCTCATTATCAATACTCGATGGCCTTCTGTCAATCCCCACAACGGTGTGGCCCTTGCAAAGAAACAGCTCCGCGATCGCTCTGCCTATTCCCTGTGACGTACCGGTTATTAAAATTTTCATTGAGTCTTCTCCTTTGCCATATAGTCTAAATACTCTTTGCCTACATTGTTTTTTCTCCATTTAGTCACGATATGGTATCCTATGGGAGAGAAAATTATCTCCATAATAAGCTCTGCCACCGCTCCCGTCAGCGCGCACATAGCACACTGAAGAACTGTCCAGTGAAAGCCGTCCCAGAATATAGGCGCAAAACCCACGAATACTATAAGAGAGAAAATAAAGTTGTCCAAAAACTGTCCTATAAAGGTCGAAACGTACGCGCGCATAGCAAAAGCAAGCTTGCCGTCGGGATTTTTCTTGAACAGCTTTCCTATAGAAAAATTAAGCAGGTTGTTAATTACAGCAGACGAAAGGAATGCCACGGTACTGCCGAGAAGTATAAACCACGTGCCACCGAATATGCCGTCAAACGCGGTGTAGTCATTTGCATTTGAGGGTATTATGCTTGCCACGAGGAATATAAGGCAAGTCAGAAGATTTATTCCCGCAGCAAGTATGGATATGCGGTTTGAGGCGCGTGGGCCAAAGTGCTTTGTGATAATGTCCATACACATAAACGACAGCCAGGATATAAGAATACCGCCGTCAAGCGCGATCCAGTCAAGCTGAAGAAGAGTCTTGTTTGCGAGCAGGTTCATACAAATAACGCTGACCACGAAAAGCGTCACTACCGTTGCGGGAATACACCGCAGCAGAAGCGTTATCTGTTCCCTTTCTTTTTTTATCAGATTTTTTATTTTCAACATCAGATGTTCTCCGTTTTTTCATACTTCTCTTAATTATATCACACTTCACAAATAAATTCAATAGATTTGATGGCAAAAAACAAGCATACCGCCTCATAAGAGGAGGTATGCTTTTTATGTTTTTGATTAAACGATAAGGTTTGTCTGTGTTTCTGCGTCGAAGAAATGCATTACCTTTCCTTCAAACGTGATGTAGATGGTATTACCGTAGTTCATAGCGTGACGCTGCTCGTCATCAAGAGATACGGTGGGAACGCGGACGATAAGTCTGTCGCCGTTATCCTCTACAACGTGGAGGTGAAGCTCACTACCCATCATTTCGTTAACCACTACCTTACAAGGAATTGCAGCAGGATTGGAGGGGTCTGTAAGCACGATATGCTCGGGACGTACGCCGAGGATGATCTCGCCCGACTTGACACCCTTTTCCTTGAGCATCTCTGCCTTCTTACCCGTCACCTCGATAGTCGCGCCGTAAGGCTTTACGTAATACTTTCCACCCTCCTCAACAAGCTGAGTCTTGAAGGTGTTCATCTTGGGCGCGCCTATGAACTCTGCAACGAAGAGGTTTACAGGCATATCGAACACCTCTGTAGGTGTGCCGACCTGCTGAATAAGACCGTCCTTCATAATAACGATACGGTCGCCGAGCGTCATAGCCTCGGACTGGTCGTGAGTTACGTATACAAAGGTGGTATCTATCTTCTGACGGAGAAGGATTATCTCTGCTCTCATCTGATTACGGAGCTTTGCGTCAAGGTTGGAAAGCGGCTCATCCATAAGGAACACCTTACTGTCACGAACCATGGCGCGTCCGATAGCAACTCTCTGTCTCTGACCGCCCGAAAGAGCTCTGGGCTTACGCAGCAGATACTCGGTAATACCCAATATTTCAGCGGCATTGGTGACTCGCTTATAAACCTCCTCCTCGGGTACCTTCTTGATACGCAGAGAGAAAGCGATATTATCATAAACGGTCATATGGGGGTAAAGCGCGTAGTTCTGGAATACCATGGCGATATTACGGTCCTTAGGCTGAAGGTCATTGACTACCTCGCCGTCGATCTCGATCGTTCCGCCTGAAATTTCTTCCAGACCTGCGATCATACGCAGGGTCGTGGATTTGCCGCATCCCGAAGGACCAACGAATACAATAAATTCCTTGTCAGCGATCTCAAGATTGAACTCCTGAACGGCTACCACACTATTATCATAAACTTTCTTAACATTGGTTAATTTAACACTTGCCATATTCTCTCACTCCTTATCAATTAACCCTTAACAGCGCCACCTGTGACGCCCTCAACGTAGTATTTCTGCAAGAACAAGAACAACAGCGTTACAGGCAGAGCAACAAGGACTCCACCGGCGCAGAACTGTGTATACTTATATGCAATGGCGTCTGCTGTCAGCCAGCTGTTCAAACCGACCGCAACGTTCATACCATCGACATTATTCATAGAGATGTAACGCGCAAAAACGAAGTCACCCCAAGGCGCCATAAAGGCGGACAAAACCGTATAAATAACTATGGGCTTTGCAAGCGGCAGTATCACGCGATGAAAAATCTGGAAACGAGTTGCACCGTCGATACGGGCAGCTTCATCAAGTGATTTCGGGATAGTATCAAAGAAGCCCTTGGATACGTAATATCCCATGCCGGCAGAAGCGATGTTGACAAGGATCAATCCGGGAACCGCATTTCCCTGAGTAAGTCCCATATCCGTAAGTACGTTATAGAGAATGATCATACCGAGCATTCCGGGGAACATTCCCAATATCAACATAAATTTCATCAAGGGCTTACGCATCTTGAAACGGAAACGCGAGAGCGTATAGCTCATGCAGAGCTGAATAACCGTCTGACCCGCAGCGGTACACAACGCGATAATAAACGTGTTGAGATACCATTTCAGAAAATGGCTGTCCTCAGCAAACAAAGCCTTGTAGTTATCAAGTCCCCATTCCTTAGGAATAACGTAACCGACCATACATGTGTCTGCTACGTTAAAGGACTGCAGTACGATGCACACAAAAGGAACCAACCAAATGATAGTGATAAGCACGAGCAATATGTAAATAAAAACATTGCTTATTGTATTGACAGCCTTAATACCCAAGTGGCGTTTCGCCTTAGGAGGCAATGTTGGTAAATTGTTATTCTTTTTCATTGGAAATCCTCCTCATTTCTTGTAGAAGGCATTACATTATAAACAATCAACGATATAGCCGCTACCACGATAAATACTATAATACCGATAACCGAGGCAAGGTTATATGCCGCGGGCTCGGACGTGGTGATCATATCAAACAACCAAGTAATAAGCAAGTCCGTCTCACCGGGAGCACCCAATACACCCGCCGCATCCACCTTTGCGGGACCGCCGCCTGTAAGCAGGTAGATTACGTTAAAGTTATTCATATTGCCGATAAAGCTGGTAAGCAGATACGGACCTGTAACGAACAGCATATAAGGAAGCGTGATCTTTGTATACTGCTTCCATACACCCGCGCCGTCCACCTTAGCGGACTCGTACAGATCAGCGGGAATGTTCATAAGAATACCCGTAGCCATCAGCATCAGGTGAGGAATACCTATCCAGATGTTAATTATAATTACAGTAATTCTTGCCCAGGTAGCGTCTGTCCAGAACGGCAGTGCCGTTTCTATCCAGCCTATATCCATCAAAAATCCGTTGATCAAGCCGTTGGGCGCGAACATTTTGGAAACGTAAAGCAAGGAAATAAACTGAGGCACCGCAATGGTCAAAACGAGGCAGGTACGCCAGAACTTCTTGAATTTAATTCCCTTTTTATTTATTATCATTGCTACAGCCATTCCCAAGAAGTAATTGGAGAACGTAGCAAAAAATGCCCAAATTAAAGTCCATGCCAAAATCTCTCCCAAAGTAGCCGAGTACTTGACAGTACCGTCTCCCCATGAGAGCATGGTGTTCCAGTTATCCCAACCAACCCAGTCAAAGAGGTTGTTGATATAACCGTCGTGCATGGAGTCGTAGTTGGTAAATGCCACAAGTATCATAAAGATAATGGGCATTACGGTGAATATAAGTATGCCGAGCAAGGGCAACGAGAGCAGAGTCTTGTGGAACTGGTCGTCAACAAGGCTCTTCAGATCGTCCTTACCGGATTTAAGCTTTTTACCCGAAGCAATAATCTCTTGTGCGATCTTATTCTGCTTGATATTGATTCTCCAGGTATATATTACGCCTATAATGAAGAAAATCGTCAAGACGCCATACAGCAATATCTTAAACGAATTGTCGTGATAGGTCGTGGTATATTGGTCAAAAATAGGATCGTATTCCTTCATTGGTCCCACAACGCCAAGGTCGGGCAACTGAACCAACCACTTTGCGCCTGCCAAAATCATATACCCGATGAAAACAACCTCCATCAGGAAAAACAACAGGCCTCGTAAGATCTGACCTCTGGCTATGCTGCCAAAGCCCATAACAAAGAAAGAAACACGTGTCTTCCAGTCACCGTTCTTGAATGTGAGGAAGATATCCTTAAATTCAAATGCTATGCGCTTGCCGAATTTGACAATAGCGCTACCGATTTTCTTGATACCCTTCCAGATACCGCCGGGAATACCGACGATGATACACAGCAACGTATACAGGAATCGGTGCCATTTTGGTAATTTTAAGTACTCGAGATCACTGTATCTTTTCATGAATATCCCTCTTCTAAAAAAGGGGCCGGAGTCAAAATAACTCCGACCCTTAATGGTTTTAATGATTTATTTTACAGCGTATTATGATCAAGCCGCAACAAGTGTGATTACACCTGTAGTAGGATCGAGAACGATGTAGTAGTTGCCTGCTGCTGCACCAAGCTTAGCAAGGTTTGCGTTAGGACCGTCGGGTGCGGGAGTACCGTCATCGTTCATACCGAAGTTGTTGGTCCAGGACTTACCCTGACGAACCTTAAACTCATCGTTTTCACCGATTGCATAAGCCTCGTTAGACTTCCAAGTACCGTCTTCCTGCTCAGTCATAGGAAGGTCGTCAGTCCAGTTAGAACCGCCGATAGTACCGATAACTGTCCAAGCCTTCAAAACGTCGTCAGACATTGTGAAGAGAGCTTCCATGGATGTCTGGTAGTTGTTAAGAGCCTCGTCAATGGACATACCTTCCTTAATGGAGGTAGCGATTACCTTAGCTATATCCCACCAAGAGCCGTGGATCTGACCCTGAGGACGGGAGTAGTTGTTCTGAGCCATAAGAGCTGTAAGATGAGGAGCTGCCTTAACAGCGTCAGAGCCCTGAGCTGCTACGTTGGAGGGACCCCAACCGTTAGCGGTGAAACGCTCAAGCTCGCAAGCCTCGCCTGTGAGGTACTGAGCGAGCTGGTTAATAGCAGCAGCGCGCTTAGCATCAGCCTGGGGCTTAACACCCATAAGCTTGCAGCCGTTGAAGGAACCGAGGTGGTAGGACTTACCGCCAACCTCGAAGGAAGGAAGCTCTGCAACGCCCATGTTATCACCGAGAAGCTCCTTAGCGTTCTCGTAGTTCCATGTACCGGATACTACTACTGCGGAAGGAACTGCTGCAGCGAAGTCAGATGTAGCGGAAGAGTTTACGTAGGACTTGGATGTAAGAAGCTTCTTCATACCCTCTGCAGCGATCTTACCTGCATCGGAGTTGAAGTTATCGTTAACGTCGATGAAAGCACCGTCAGCGTCGGTCTTCCACTCGGAGAGACAACCGGTAGCGAAGAAGAACGCTACTGTGTACCAAGAGTTCTCAAGCTCGAAGGAGAAGTTCTTGCCTGCTGCCTCACAAGCCGCGATCAAAGCCTCAAGAGAGCCAACCTCGGACTCCTTGATAACGGACTTATCGTAGTACATGAAGTAACCGTTATCGGATGTGAGAGGATAACCGTAGAGAGCATCGCCGGATGTTACAGCGGAAACGGAAGCCTTATCGTGGTTTGTCTTAACCCACTCAGTAGCAGCAACGCCCAACTGAGAGAGCGCGCCGGCCTGGATCAAACGAGCGGTCTGGTCCTGTGCGAAGCAGAAAAGGTCAGCGCCGTTTGCAACGTCCTGAGTCATGGATGTAGCAGCATCACCCTCACCAACTGCCTCAACGGTAGCGTTGATAGTAATGCCCTGGTCGTTTGTCTTATTGAAGTTAGCTATCTGTGTCTTTGTGAGATCTACGATAGCTTCAGCAACCCATACCTTGATATCATATGTGCCGGCAAGGGGCTTTTCAGTGGTTGTACCACCGGGGGTGTTTGTGCTGGGCTGTTCATTGGGGGTATTGTCCTTACAAGCTACAACACCAGCAACAACGAAAGCAAGCACGAGCAAGAGTGCAATAATCTTACTCTTTCTTTTCATAATATAATTCCTCCTTAGGATTATGTTTTTTTGATGCACCTTTGTGCCTTAATAATCTTATCACATTTTAGTTGTTTTGTCAACAACAATATGAAAATAAAACTCAAATTCGTCAATTTGAACAATATCGGTCAAGAAAATTCTACACTATGTTAAATCTGTGAATTTTTATTTGGAAACGTTTTCATATGCGTCATAGGCGGGAAGTTTTCTTCCTTCATAATCAAACAGGCACTGATTTGCCCATTCGTTGGTGGTGGATTTACCCTGCTCGCCAATATATTCCTGCCCTGCCTCGGACGCCCAGCAGATACCGTCCCCGGGAAGCCAGAGGGGCTCCCAATAAAAGACTCCGTCGATATCGTTGACCCTCGCAAGAGCAAGAAAATCCCTTACAAACTTCGCCTGACCCTCAGGCGTTATGGGATAGTTCTCGGTGAAGCCTTCAACGTAGGCGCGCTCGGAGTCTATCACAAGTCTCTGCGACTTGCCGTCAAGGCTGTACGCCTCGGTGGTAAAGCCATATCCAAGCTCGACGACCATAAGCTTTTTACCAAAGCGTCGGCAGTTGTTGAGGTTTTCAAAAAGCTGAGTTGGTGTGCCATGCCAATAGGGGTAATACGACGCGCCTATAATATCGTAATCGATATGGGCATTCTCCATTTTCGTGAAAAATTCCTGATACACCGCTTTGTCGTGGCTGCGCTCCAGGTGCAGAATTATCTCCGCCTCGGGACACACCTCACGGCAGGCGCGACAGCCCGCGTCAACAAGGCGGCAGAAATTATGATAATTTCCGCGCTTTCCGTCTATTTCAAGCTTGCCGACCGGCCAGAGCATTCCGTTTGTTATCTCGTTGCCAACCTGGATAAGCTCGGGAGCAACGTCATTTGCCTTGGCTATCTCAAGACATTCCTTTGTAAATTCATACACCGCCGTGGTCAATTCGTCAACACCGTAATCCTTCCATGCCTTGGGGATCATCTGCTTGCCCGGGTCTGCCCAGAAATCGCTGTAATGAAAATCAAGCAGCAGCTTATATCCCTTAGATTTTGCAAGTGTTGCGAGCTTGACGTAAT
The DNA here is from genome assembly GCA_045542075.1 of Eubacteriales bacterium. Lineage (GTDB taxonomy): Bacteria > Bacillota > Clostridia > Oscillospirales > CAG-272 > SVTX01. Next base: position 15,746 of record JAZQKI010000026.1, on the reverse strand, counting down.
GATTTATATCGCAGCTTCCCGCAAGATAAGGCTGACCGTCCTGACTCTTGGGATCATTCCATACGCGGATACGCATGTAATTGACTCCGTTATTCAAGAACGCATCAAGTGGATCTATTTCGGTATCTCCGTCGTAAAATTTCGCGCCGTGCTCAAGCTCCTCAAGATAAGTTGAGACATCAATTCCGAGGATCATTGCGCGCCTCCCTTGTGCTTTTCAAATTTTATGGGTTGGTTGTCCTCACCGAAATCCACGACTCGCAGCTTCATAGCGCGGTAACGGTATCTCGCCGCCTCGTTGAGACGAAGCACGTCATCCTCCGTACCCGTAAAGCCGCAGCGGAGACAGTAATATTCCTTTTTTTCCTCGTCAAAGAACATATCTATGTCGATATCTCTCATAAAGCACGAGGGGCAACGGAAATTCAATTTGCCTTTCGTAGCCTGAGCCATGTTTTGATTCCTCCTTCTGTGACAGTCTTACGGAGAGCTAAGTGATACACGGGAGAGAAAGCTATTCCCTCCTCTACAAGAGACTCATCACATTCTCCGCCCATCTCAATGCGTGTTTGCACCTCGGGGATATTTACGTACGCACATTCTGCGTCACTCTTGATGATCTTTCTGCCAAGATACGAGAACTGCATATCCTCGCCATCCACCCCAAGCATAATATTCGTCATATCTGCCTGATACTCGGTAGTACCAAAGCCGCCCGTGAAATATTCCTCAAAGGTGACCTGCTCGCCGCCGAGGTCATTGAGAATAATTCTCTCGGTGATAACCTCACCCGTGCCCTCTATAATGGTAAAGACAGATCTAATTGCAATATCAAGTCCGCCGAGAGTTACCGTCACAGGGTCGGCGGTCAGGCGCACTCCCCCGTCAATCTTCTCATAGACCGCCATGGTTCTGCACAGACAAAGGTCCGCGCTCTCGCCATGGCAGCTTACCTTACAGGATTTTACCGTGCCCGCGCCCGCATAATGCGTAAAGTAGCCCGCACGGTAGTTTATTTGTATAAGGTAGGGATATGACGCGTCGTAGACATTATCCGTGCCTATTCCCGTCTGTTGCGGTATCCGTGCGATATACGGACGGAGGTCTATCATAGCTCCGCCCTGATTGAAGTCAAGACAGGTTCTCATAGCCGGGTCCGCATACCAGAAATATTCCTTATTGCTTCCGTAAAGAATATCCTTCCAGAGCGCGCATTCCCCTCTTGAGTAGTCCTTATGACAGCTGCGGTAATAGTCCGCAAACTCGCTCATCGTCATATCGATAAGCTTGCCCTCGGCCTTCAGCTTGCCGTAATATTTCATGCCGTCGTCATAGGATTTCGCGAGCAGCTCGTAGGGTGCTTCCCAGCGTCCGCGACGATTGAGCCAGCCGGGACCCACAAACATCATATTGTAGCTGTATCCGTCGTTATATTTCGCAAGGTGGCGGTATTGGTCAACGAGATTGTAGAGATAGGGATATTCATATTCCCCGTCCTCGTTGTAGTATATCATTCCGCGAAGGACGTTCTGAGGGTGCGTGCCGAAGTTTGAGCCGTTTCCGTCAAAGCACGCCATAAGGTCGCGCGAAAGGTGTGGGATCGCAACTATTCCCGAGTCGTCCTCGACAGAGGACGCGGGACAGTGAGAGTTTATTTTTGAGGGGATCCAAGGATTCCAAGGACCGCCGTCCATAAACGTGTACCACGAGTTATTACAGGTGTGGTATGCCTTGGGGCCCTCCTCCCAGCAGGTAGCGACCGCGCATTTTACGCTCGGATAATTTTCCTTAATATAATTTATTGTGTAAGCATCAAGAAAATAGCTTGAGGTAGACTCGGGGTAAAAGCCGAACTTTTCGTAGAATTTGCCAAAAACGTCGTCGATTATCTCGCGCTTGGTCGCCTCGTCAAACATCCAGATGCAAAAGTCCTCTGTCTTGTATTTCTCCTTGAATTCGGGACATGGGAGACCCAAAAGAGACAGTCCGATCTCGTCGCCAAACTCCTCGTGCTCGCGTTTGGCAAGCTCGATGATCACATCCGAGAAAAGCGACGCGTATGTTATCTGTATAGTGGTCTTAAGTCCGTATTTGTGCGCGGTGTCCTGCTGAAATCTGAATATATCCAGCGACTCGTCACGCACGCCCTCCCCCCTGCCGAGTGCCTTTTCAGCGTACTCGGGAGAAAGCTCGGGACGGTGTATTACGTTAACTATAAATTTGTTTTCCATATTGAATCCTTTTTATTATTCAATTATTACGCTTGTCTGGGGCTCGATTGTGAGAATACTTCCCTCAAGGGTTGCCGCTCCCATTCCAATATAGTCGCAAAGCTTTGTGAAGGTGTGTCCATCAAGATCCGCACAGGTGCTAAGGTCAATAGACAACGTATCGATCGCGGAATTATTATGGAACAAGCCGAGAACCTTTCCGTCGTGCTCAATATAGAATCCGCCCAAATTTTTGTATTCGCTCGTTACCGAGTTGTATTCGCCGCGAGCTATCGCGGGATACTTATGACGAATCGCAATTAGCTTGCGGTAATAGTTGTAAAGGCTTCCCTCATCCTCAAGCTGAAGAGCTACAGTTGTCTGTACCTGCTTATCGCTTGGGTATGTTGATCCTGTGGGATCACCTACAAGATCCCCGTCTCCCCAAAGCATAGCAAGACGGCGATTGGCATCCGTGTTTGCGGCGCCGCGCGAGCCTCTCATACCGATCTCCTCACCGTAGTATATAATAGGCGAGCCGGGAGAAAGAAGGTACAGATTCGCTGCCATGCGCATATTGTTTTCAAGAATAAAAGCTCCCGCTATTCTGTCCATATCGTGATTTGACAAGAATGACATAGCCATTCCGTCGGGATTCTTTGCCTGCACGTTATTTTGGAAAGCTTCAATATAATTTGTATATTTGGAAATACTCTGTCCCTTTGCCGCGCTTGCCATAACTCCCTCCGCCTGTGAAACGACGAAATTAAAGCAGTTCATAGCACCGTAGTATTCAAGTATCTCCGCCTCACCCGACCAGCACTCGCCAACGCAGTAGATATCGGGGTTTATTTTAAGGAGCTCATCCATATACCATTCCCAGAATTCCACCGTTTTGGGTGTGTCACCATAGTATATGTATTTGATAGCATCAAAGCGGAAGCCGTGAACGCCAAGATCGAGATAGTATTTTCCTACCTTCAGAACTTCCTCTCTGACCTGGGGATTGTCGAAATTAAGCTCGGGCATACCGGTTGAAAAATTACACTCGTAATAGCCGTCAATTCCGCCGATCTTCTGATATGTCCTGCCGTTTACCCTCTCATCAGCCGTCACGAAGGTATAATAGTCATAATACTTGTTTGACGCGTCACCATTCAAGCGCGCCTGTCTGAACTGAACGAACCACTCGTGCTGAGTCGAGGTGTGATTGAATGCCATATCAAGTATGAGCTTGATATTTCTCTCATTACAAAGCTCTATCAGCTCCTTGAGATCCTCCTCCGTGCCAAACATCGGGTCTATCTTATAATAGTCCCTCGCGTCATACTTATGATAGGTTGGCGAGGAGAATATCGGGGAGAGCCAGATGCCCTGAACTCCAAGGCTCTTGCCGGAGTTGATATCTCCGTCATTAAGATAGTCTATTCTGTTTATGATACCTCTCAGATCTCCGATGGTGTCACCGTCTGAATCAGAGAACGATCCCACAAATATCTGATAAAACGTTCTGTAATTATCGTCGATAGGGTCAACAGTCGGAGTATATATTCCGTCGTTTGTGTCGTTGCCGTCAGAGCTGTCCTTGCAGCCCGTCATAAGCGTTGTTGAAAATAACATTGCAAATACTAACAGTAAGACAATTATGTGTCTTAAATTTATTCCTTTTCTCATTTTGTTTACCTTTATTCCTTTACAGAGTTCAGCATCGCGTCGTCTATCTTGCCCCACGCGTTTGTGCCTGCACATTTCACGTAAATTCCCACGGCAATACTGTCGCCCTCGGTATACTCGATCTCACTTACCGTAGCTGTGTGCCATTCATCGTACACAGTTATCTGTGTGTCCGCCCTGTACGCAATTTCGCCGTTTATCTTGACGTACGCGTATATCTCGCTCTCGCCGCCATCGCCGCCCATTATTGAAATGGAATAGCAATATTTTCCGCTCGGAAGATTTTTGACCTCCTGCTCAAGCGTAAACTCAACCACGTTGGTTGACGCGTCCCAGAAGTGATAGTGCTTTGTGCCCGTAAGAGAGTCACTGACCTTATCCTCAATATAGAATTCATTAAAGGACTTAAGCTTGGTGGCGGTCCAGCCTCCCTCTCCGTCCTCAAAGCTCCAGTTGTTGAGGAAATTGTATTCAACCATTGAAATATAGCAGGTAGCGGTCATGCCTCCCGCGGTACCGTGAATGGTGTATTTCGCAACTCCGCCGTTCTTCATGGCTTCCTTATCTACATTGTGCCACTCTACGTCTATCTGCTGCTTGGAGTTGTCAAGCATAATAGCATTAACCTTTTCAGGCAGCTCTATCTCACCGTTAAGGTCTATGATGAGGTTTACATCCTCAATTGCATCTGCCTTGTTTTCAATCGTATTTCCCTCTTTTACGAGAGCAAACACCTTTAGAGATTCAAGAACGTTTCCATCCTTATCAAAGAATGCCTGATTATCAACCGCGCATCCGCCGTACCACTTGCCTGCGTCGTCGGGGTCGTAATCAGATGCGTAGGAGGAAGCCCAGCCCGAGCCGTGCTTTTCCCAGAGTGCGAGATTATCCTCATAGCTCTCGTTGCCTACGGATATCCACGTGCCCTCCCAATAGAACACGCCAATTCCGTTTGTGGTCTTGTTTGCGACCGTGTCTATTACGTTACGGACAAGGTTCGCCTGTCCCTGAACTGTGAAAGGATAGTCCTTGACTATTCCGCCACCCTCACCGATGGTGTTCCCCGAGAAATCGGTATCCTCCGCAGTGAACGCATAAGACGTCTCGGCTACCATAACCTTTTTTCCGTAAGTCTCGGCTACCCTTGAAAGCACCTCTGAAAGATTGTCGAGCGTTCCGTGCCAGAAGGGATAGTATGATGAAGCGAAGACGTCATAATCCACGCCGTAGTAGTCAAGATTCTTCGAATAGCTCTCATAATTTGTGGCTTTTTCAGGATTTGCGAAATGAATGGCGATAAGCGCGTCGGGACACACCTCACGCACAGCCCTTGAGCCCGCGCTCATAAGCTGGGTTATTTTTTTCCAACCTCCGAGCTTTGCGCTGGACTCGCCGCACATAGCTCCGTTTGTTTCGTTTCCTACCTGTACCATTCCAATATCAACACCTGCCGCGACAAGCTTTTCAAGACACTCCTTGGTGTACTTATAAAGAGCCTCGGACTTATCGTCGATATTCATATTTTCCCACGCCTTGGGCGCCATCTGCTTTGCGGGATCAGCCCAGAAGTCGCTGTAATGGAAATTGACAAGAAGCTTCATGCCGTGTGCTGTTGCGCGTTTTCCTATCTCAATTGCGTTATCAATATCACAGTTTCCGCCGCCGTAGCCGTTTCCGTCCGAATCAAAGGGATTATTCCAGACGCGCACACGGATGTAATTTATGCCGTTTCCCGCAAGTATCTGATATACGTCCTTCTCTGTTCCGTCATAATCGTAATACCTTACGCCGCTTGCCTCAAGCGCGGGCACACAGGACGCATCCATACCCATAATAAAGTCCTCGGGAAGATTCTCTACCTTTTCCACATAAAGAGAATCCGAGGTAACCGTTGTCCCTGTCGGATTTTCGGGGGGGTTGTTGCATGACGAAAGCACCGTTCCTGCCATCAGAAACGCAACCGTTGCAACAAAAATTTTTTTGAATGTACTCATAAAAAACTCCATTCCGCTGCAATACACAGCACTGTTTTGATACATCTCGCCACTCTAAATTGTATCATTTTCGGGCTAAAAATTCAATAATGTATTATACACAAAAAACACGGTTGTAATTTGTTGATTACAACCATGTTCATAAGTCATTCTCTGTCATATTTTGTTGATGATTTACTAATCTTTCCTTTATATCTATGTATATACATTCTTGACGTGCCTTCTTCTCCGTCACTGTGTACGTCACAGAAGAACTCCCAATTGTATTTTTCGTAAAAGCCTGTATGGTCTGTGACAAGGTAAAGCGTATCTATTCCTTTTTGGTGCATATCCTCGCACGCGAAACTCAAAAGCGATCCCGCTATTCCCTGTCCTCGCGCGGCGGATTCGGTATATACCGCGCAAATATTTGGCGAGAGATCGGGCCTGTTGTGAAAATCATTTTCTATAACTCCAAGTCCCGCAATTATTTTACCGTCCGAAGCCGCGACATACCACTCGGGTATCGGATGACTGCCTGTTATAGTCTCCTCCATGCTTTCCATATATGCCTCAAGAGGAATTCCCCACTTTTCGTTGAACCATCTCGCCGCCGTATCTTTTATGTCAGGGTTATCAGATAACCGTATTATATCGTATTTCATAGCTCACCCTCCGTATTTTCATTGTACCACATACCCATAATTTTTTCAATATTTTTTTGACTGTTGATTTTAATAATTTTTTGTGGTATAATTGTTGTATAAACAACTGAGAGGAGATATGATATGGTAAATATTCTTTTCGATTGCCCGAATATTCAAGACTTCTATAACGATCTGAAGGACTACTTCTCCGCTGACACAAGGGTATGCATGATAGCCTTCTCGTTCTATGACAATTACGTAAACGATGAAAGCTCCTGGGATAAGGTTTACGGCCGCGGCGGTAATGGCTATGTGGAAACCATAGAATCCTTTGAACCGTTTGGCGTCAAGGAGGAAAATATCGTATTTGTCAATTACTTTACAGATACCAAGGAATCTGTCGCGGAAAAGATCCGGAACGCAGACGTACTGTATTTCACGGGTGGTCTGCCTGATAGAATGATGGACAGAATAAAGGAATTTGACCTGTGCGAGCTTATTATGAATCACAAAGGCATAATTATGGGATACAGCGCGGGCGCAGTCATACAGCTATCCGAATATCATCTCTACCCCGACTGCGATTATTCGGATTACGGCTACTATGAGGGACTTCCGTTTTTTGATGATTTCTACGTCGAGGTACATTACGAATACAAGCCCGAGCAGGATGAGTCGATACGCAGAGTTCTTGCGGAGCGCGGCAAAACAGTATACGTTACCCATACCGCCAAGGGTGGAATAGTCGTTGATAACGGCGAACTTCGCATCATAGGTAAGGTCGACATATATGATCCCAAAAAATAATCTTTTTCATAATAACCAAAAAATTAGACATTTTACACAAAATGACTTTTTCAGCGTCATAAATTGATGTTGACAATTACAGTTCGAGATGGTAAAATAGTAAAGGATAAAATTTATCTCAAATATCATATAAAATTTTATGACTATAAAATTCAGCCTATTGGCAGAAAGGAAAATTTTCAACTATGAACAAACCACTCAAAAATTTCGGATTTACGCATAAAAGCGGCATTCTTTTACCGATAAGCTCTCTGCCCAACAAGTACGGAATCGGAACCTTTGGCAAAAGCGCGTACGATTTTGTTGACTTCCTTGCGGAAACTAAAACAAAATGCTGGCAGGTATTGCCGCTCAATCCAACGTCGTACGGCGACAGCCCCTATCAGTCTCCCGCGTCGGTGGCAGGTAATCCTTACTTTATAGACCTTGATATTCTCGCAAACGAAGGACTTCTTACGAAGGCAGAGCTTGCGGAAAACAAAAACTCCGATAAAAAGATAAATTACGGTTGGCTTTTCAACACTCGCTACACAGTTCTTCGCTCGGCACACAAAAGATTCCTCGCAAGAGGCGGAGATAAAACTCCCGAATATAAAGCCTTCAAGAGAAAGAACGCATCCTGGCTTGCGGATTACACGCTTTTTATGGCTCTTAAGGTAAAATACAACTACAGCGCTTGGACAACGTGGGCAGACGAGCATAAAAACATACATACAGCAAGAGGACACCGCTCCGAGTTTAAGGATGAGTGCAGCTTCTGGGAGTGGATACAGTTTGAGTTTGATGCAGAATGGCAAGCTCTTCTCTCTTATGCTCATTCCAAGGGCATAGTAATAATCGGAGATATGCCTATTTACGTTGCTCACGACAGCATGGACGTGTGGCAGGCTCCCGAGCAGTTCTTGCTTGACGAAAATTATAATCCCACAGTAGTTGCGGGCTGTCCTCCCGATGGATTTTCTCCCGACGGTCAGCTCTGGGGTAATCCCATCTACAACTGGGCACTCATGGAACAGGACGGATTTACCTGGTGGCAGAAGCGAGTCAAGGCAAGCTTCCACCTCTACGATATTCTCCGAATAGACCATTTCCGCGGCTTTGCGGGATACTACAATATTCCCAACGGTCACATGACGGCTCGCGAGGGCAAGTGGGACTCCGCTCCCGGAATTCAGCTTTTCCGCACGCTTAAGGAGAAATTCCCCAAGGCAAAGATAATTGCGGAGGACCTCGGATTTATTACTCCCGACGTCCGTGAGCTTCTCGAGGACACACAGTTCCCCGGAATGAAGATATTGCAGTTTGCTTTCTACGATGAGGACAGCGAATATCTGCCGAGAGTTTACGAGACTGATAACTGCGTAGTCTACACCGGCTCGCATGATGCGGATTGCACGAAGACCTGGGTGGATAACGTCAGCGGAGACGCTCTTGAGCGCTTCAAGAGAGAGTGCCCCAGAAGAGTCGGTCAGAGCTGGACAGAGGCACTTATCGAGCTTGCGTTCAACAGCCGCGCAAACCTTGCGGTCATACCGATTCAGGACTACCTTGAGCTAACAAATGAGCAGGGCCGTATGAACACCCCTGCGGTTGCTGAAGGAAACTGGTCTTACCGTCTCTCTCAGAGATACAGAACGGAGGCTCTCACAAAGAAAATAAAGGATATCACAGCACGCACCAAGCGCGCGACAAGATAAAACAACGAAGCTTTACAAATCCGATAAGATTTTCAAATAAGAATTATTGAAAGGAATTTTTAGCAATGAAAAAGCGTTTAATCTCCTTACTTCTTGTTATAATAATGATACTTGGTATGTGTCTTAATGCCGTTTCGTGTGAAAACAACGAAAATCCCACGGGCGCGCCTTCAGACACACCCTCGGAAACTCCTACAAATACACCCACGGAAAATCCTACTGAAACCCCCAATGACGGCGACGGTGACTATACGCTCGAAAAGCAGGAAGGTCACAACCAGCTTACGTTCTACTGGGTCACCTCCGGATCGATCGAAAATTGCGATATATGGATCTGGTGGGGCAATAAGGATGGCGCAGGCTATATAATGCACAAATGGAAGCGCGGCGGTAAAGTTATAGTCAATGTTCCCGAGGACATTACAGAGGTAGGCTTTATTGTTCGTACGGGCTGCTCCGATCCCGGCGGAACGTCGTGGGGCGATGCCACCAAGGACGGAACCCAGGAGGACCGTTTTGCACTCATTACGGGCGAAGATACGGTTATTTACTTAAAGAGCGGAGACGCTTCACAATACACAAGCAACGACGGAGGAAAAACTCTCGAAATGATAACAGAATTTTCACTTGCCGGAATGATAGACTTCAATCGAATTCAGTACTATATCTCACCGAAGGTCAAATTCACAAGTAAAGATGATTTCAAAGTCTATGAAGGCGACAAACAGCTTACAGTAGTAAAGGTAAACACCATTGGCACAGAAGCCTCAACAGGTATTATTGAGGTTGCCGAGACTCTCGATCTTTCCAAAAAATACACCGTAAGCATTAAGGATTACGGCGAAAAAGTGGTAGTTCCCACAAGCATCTTTGATTCTGAAGCATTCATTCAGAATTACACATACGACGGCAACGACCTCGGCGCCACGATAAACAGCGACGGTACAACGACCTTTAAAGTATGGGCTCCTACCGCTTCAAAGGTAGTCCTTAACCTCTTTACCTCGGGTCACGAGGGCGAGGCATACGAGAACGTCGATATGACTCTCGGTGAAAAGGGCGTGTGGTCTTATACCGCAGAATGCGGACACGGAACCTACTACACATACACCGTGACAACGTCCGTCGGCACTCAGGAGGCAGTCGACCCCTATGCAAAGGCCGCAGGACTTAACGGCGATCGCGGGATGGTAGTTGACCTTTCCCTTACAAATCCTGAGGGCTGGGATAATGACGCGTCATTCTCCACAAACATTGACAGCTACTCCGACGCAATAATCTGGGAGGTACACGTAAGAGACTTCTCCAACAAAATAGCTTCCTCTCAGTACAAGGGCAAATATCTCGCATTCACCGAAAAGGGACTTGTAAATGAGCATGGCAAGAGCGTAGGCATTGATTACCTTGTAGAGCTTGGTATCACTCACGTTCATCTCCTCCCTGTATACGACTACGCGACAGTCAACGAGGCTGATCCCGACAGTCAGTTCAACTGGGGATACGATCCTAAGAACTACAATGTTCCCGAGGGAAGCTATTCTACTGATCCCTACAACGGCGCAGTCAGAATAGAAGAATATAAGGAAATGGTAATGGCGCTTCACGAAGCAGGTATCGGCGTTATTATGGACGTCGTATATAACCACACCTACACCGCTAACTCCTATCTCAACAAAATAGTTCCCTACTATTACTACAGATACACCTCAAGCGGAGCTAACTCGTCCGCGTCGGGTTGCGGAAATGACACTGCGTCCGAGAGATATATGTACGGAAAGTATATGGTTGACTCCGTAAGCTACTGGCTTGAGGAATACAACCTCGACGGCTTCCGCTTCGACCTTATGGGTCTCCACGACCTTGAGACAATGCAGGAGGTTGAGGCTGCAGTACACACCATAGATCCTCAGGCACTCATCTACGGTGAAGGCTGGACTATGGGCTCTACCATCGACGGCAGCCTTATGGCTAATCAGTCCAACATCAAAAAGATCGAAACCACAAACAATGCTATCGGAGCTATCGCAGTATTCAACGACACCATACGCGACGGTCTCAAGGGCAGTGTGTTCAATGCTTCCGCTCAGGGATACATCAACGGTGCCGGTAAGGCAAACCTCAACGCCATTCTCTTCGGCATCAAGGGCGGTAAGGGCGGCACGTCATGGTCGGTTAACAACGCGATGGTCGTAAACTATATGTCGGCTCACGACAACAATACCCTCTGGGATAAGCTTGAGCTTTCAAACGGCAGCGACTCGGTTGAAACAAGACTCGCTATGAACCGTCTCGGCGCAACAGTTCTTATGGTTTCCAAGGGTATAGTATTCTTCCAGGCGGGAGAGGAAATGCTTCGCACCAAGGACGGCGACGAAAACAGCTACAATTCGAGCGACGCAATAAATAATATTGATTGGTCAGTGCTTAATGACGGTACTAATGAGTATCAGATGATGCAGTATTACCAGGGTCTTATCGATATAAGAAAGAACTTTGGTCTGTTCACCGATAACAGTATTCCTATGAGCACTACTACCCTTTCCGACGGCGCGGTAGCTATCACGTTTGATAATTACGAGGGTGGAATCGCAACTGTTATTCTTAATCCCACAGATTCCGCTATCTCCTATACTCTTGACAGAGGCAATTGGAATATCGTATGCGACGGCGTTCACGCGGGCACAGAGATAATCGACACGGTTGAAGGCGAGGTTAGCGTTCCCGCTTACAGCGCGGTTATAGTTGTCAGCGATGCAATGTTCAACGGCTGATAACATTACAATAAAAAACCGTCACGTATGTGACGGTTTTTTTATGTATTTTTATTTTACCATTCCGTATCCGCCCGCATACTTACTGACGTCGGACGCAACTACAAATACCTTATTGTCACATATTGCGCGGATCTGCCGCAGCATTTTCAGCGACTCTCTTCTCGGAAGCACGATAAGTATCATATTCATTTTATCCTTGGAGCCGTGTCCCGCAAAAACGGTATATCCCTTGTCTTTTTCCTTGAGATATTCGGTTATCTTCTCCGTGTTTTCGTCGTTTGCGATAAGCTGGAGGTTTGACGTTCCGAGCGCGATCTTGCTCTCTATTGTCGAACCAAGGAAAAGTCCCGTAGCATAGCCAAAGCAATAGAATATCAGGAGCAGATAGTTGTCGCCAAGTGTTCCGATTATGGTGGAAATAACAAGTCCCCAGATAATGCACTCAATAAATCCGAGTCCCGCCGCTTTGAGCCTTTGTCCCTTTACCATCATACACGTCTTAAGTGACTGTATGGTTATCTCCACTATCTTTGCCGCGCACACCAAAAAACAAACTGCCACAGGGGGCAAGGATGCTAAAAATTCTGACATTTTGATTCCTCCTCAAAAAATAATTATTTATCAAGCAATTTTTCAATCAGAGCTTTACAGCCGTCGTAAATGTCCCGATACGCTATATCAAATCTATCGGAATACCACGGGTCTGCAACGTCGCCGCCGCGCTCCGTAAACTCCATAAGCTTATATATCTTTCCATGCGCTCCGTCACCGAGGATGCGATGCATATTGCGGATATTTGCGCTGTCCATGCCTATAAACATATCATATCCGTCAAGGTCTGCCCGTGTCAGCTGTACCGCGCGTTTGCCGTCACAGGAAATTCCATGCTTTTCAAGCTCCGCTTTGGCGGGCGGGTAAACGGGATTTCCTATCCCCCTCCATATTTCCTCCGTGCTCGTCGCGCTTGAGCTGACAAGGAAGCCGTCAGACATACCGCGTTCAGCCGCAAGCTTTTTGAATATAAACTCTGCCATGGGTGAGCGGCATATATTACCGTGGCATACAAACATAATTCTTATCATTCCACCACCTCAAGCAAAAAGCTGACGGGACGAAATCCGTCGTTGCAGGAGATCATGGCAGAATGCTTGTTTTTCATCCATCCATCGTAAAAATCCCCACCGCCCGCAGCAAGAGTCTTTACAAAATACGACATGCTCTCCCACGCGCTGTCACAAAGTCCCTCGGGCTTCTCTCCGTTCTCCGATATAAACGTCTGATTAAGCTTTATATCGCATGCGTGCTCTATTGGGTTTTCATATTGCGAGATAAGATCGTCATACCTCGCTTTTTTCATAACCGTGATTTTGACTTTTTTCATTATAGCTCCCAAAGTAAAATATTACACTTTTATTGTATCATCACAGACATGTTTTGTCAAGAATGTAGAAACACGCAAAATGCTTGAAAATTTTTGAAATATCACTTGCAAAAATTCAAGTTATAGTGTATAATATTTTCAGATGTGGTTTTGATAACCATATTCTATGACATTTGATACAATTATCTGTCGTTTATAAGGAGTTTTTATGAAAAAGATCTGCTACGCCGCCAGAATACTGACGGTCGCCCCCATTGTCGCGATAGCTACCTTCTCAATACTTCATTTCGTGTCTCCCGAAATAACGGGAAGCACTCTCAACTATATTTTAGGAATCGTCTTTATTGCAATTTTCCCGCTTTTAGCATACCCTCTCCAGCCCATACTTCCCTATTTCAAGAAAAAAGGCAGAGACGGGCAGCGAAATCTCGCAATATATATGTCCGTGCTTGGATATATCGGCGGTATAATATTCGCATTCGCGCTCCGTATGCCTGATAAGATGCAGGCTCTCTTTTTGACGTACTTTATCTCGGGACTTCTGATATTTATATTCAACAAGGTACTCAAGATAAAGGCAAGCGGACACGCGTGCGGAGTTGCGGGTCCCATCGCCTTTCTGACGTATATTTACGGTCCTATCGCTCTCTTGGGCCTTCCCCTGCTTGCGCTCGTTTATTGGGCATCGCTTGGAATGGACCGCCACAAAACAAGCGAGCTTATTGTGGGAAGTCTTATACCTATCGCCGCAATGCTTGTTGCAATTCTTTTCGTCAGTATAGTATAAATATATATAAAAATTGTAAAAAAACTATTGACAAACATCTTTTGTTGTGGTATAATTCATACTCGGTATGGTCTGTAAAGCAGATCTACTCTCTACCGTGTAAATATGAGACACGGTCGAATAAGTCCATAGGGAGGTAAAAAACATGGAAAACGTAATCAATTCTTATGAAACTCTGTTCATCGCCGATATTTCTAACGGCGAGGAGGCTGCAAAGGCTACAGCGGAGAAGTTCACAAACTTGATTGGTTCCAACGGAGAAATCGTTGAGGTAGACACTTGGGGCAAGCGTCGTCTTGCTTATCTCATCAACGATATGAGCGAAGGCTACTACACCGTTGTAACTTACAAGGCTGCTCCTTCTTTCATTGCAGAGCTTGAGCGTCAGTTCAACATCGATGAGACAATTATGCGTTCTATGACAATCAGACTTGAGTTCGAGCCTGTTGCAAAGAAGGTAGTTGTTGAAGAGCCCGTTGTTGAGACCGTTGAAGCACCCGTTGAAGAAGTAGTAGTTACTGAAACTGTTGAAGCTACTGACGCTGAGTAATTTATTGGAGGGATAGCAGAATGGCTAATTTTAATTTCAATAAAGTAATTCTCGGTGGTAGACTTACTGCAGATCCTGAACTCAAGCAGACACAGAACGGCATCGCTGTCGTTTCCTTCTCTATCGCGGTAAACCGCAGATACAACAAGGACGCTCAGCAGAACGAGACAGACTTCTTTAACGTAACCGCGTGGAGACAGACCGCAGAGTTTGTTTCAAGATACTTTAAGAAGGGCTCGTCCATTTGCGTCGTTGGTACTCTTCAGAACAGATCCTGGGTTGACCAGCAGAATACAAAGCACTACAGAACGGATATCGTTGCTGACGAGGTTATGTTCGTTGACAGCCGTTCCGAGTCCTCCGCAAGCTTTGGCGGAGACAGCTTTGCTGCAGCGCCCTCTTTCGCTTCAACTTCGGACGTAGCTCCTAAGTTTGAAGAAATCAAAACAGACGACGATCTTCCCTTCTGAGAAGTGACCGTCACCTAAATTTAGAATTGGAGGATTCATAAGATGGATAAGAATGAAAACCGTCCTGCGCGCCCCGTAGTGCGCAAGAGAAAGAAGGTTTGTATCTTCTGTGCAGATAAGGTTTCTTATATTGACTATAAGGATTCCGCAAAGCTTCGCAAGTTTATCAGCGAGCGCGGAAAGATTCTTCCCAGAAGAATTTCGGGAACTTGTGCTGTTCACCAGCGTGAGCTTAACACAGCTATTAAGCGCGCACGTCAGGCAGCTCTTCTTCCTTACGTAACAGACTAAGTAAAAAAACCAAGCGGCTGACCAATATGGTCAGCCGCTTTTTTGCCAATTAAAATAGATATTACTTTCTGTCAATAGCGACAGAAAGTAACCAAAGAACGCCACTTAAAGTGGAAGGGGGTTCTAATTTTTCTCCCGAAAAATTTGCTCTTTAAGAGCACCGAACGACCCCCCTTCCCCTTTAAGAATTCCCCAACCCCGCGAGTTTGCAAGCAAACTCAAAAAATAGTGGAGTAATAGAATAACCGTCCTGATCGATATAAACGATTACGCGATTGACGCTTGTATGGGGTAGGACGGAGATTGTTTTTTGAAGCCATTATCTTGTTGCGCCGATGGCGCAGGGTTGGGGAGATTTTTAAGAGGGGAAGGGATTGTCGGGTGCTCGCAGAGCAAATTTCACGGGAGTGAAATTACGACGCATTCCCCTCTTAAACGGTGTTTTGGTTACTTTGTCACTGTTGACAAAGTAACGGTTAACACTT
>JAZQKI010000025.1:0-49758 GCA_045542075.1 Eubacteriales bacterium | reverse complement strand
CTTCTTCGAAAAAGCCTGCGGTATCAGCGGATACATTTTAGATGTGAACCCCTTCAATCAGCCCGGTGTTGAGGCGTACAAAAAGAATATGTTCGCACTAAGTCGGATCGTAGCCATGTCGTTCTGTGAGCCAAGGAGTTGATTTATGACATTGTCTTCCCTAAGACCGCTTGGCCTCCGACTTCTTCTTCGAAAAAGCCTGCGGTATCAGCGGATACATTTTAGATGTGAACCCCTTCAATCAGCCCGGTGTTGAGGCGTATAAGAAGAATATGTTCGCGCTTCTCGGCAAGCCCGGATACGAGGAAATGAAGGCGGAGCTCGAGGCAAGGCTCGGCTAATTCTCAAAAGACCGCAATTTATTTCAAAAAAATTGAATAAATTGTATTATAGCACTTGAAAAATTGTATTTTTTGTGTTATAATATGAAAAACAAGGCCGCGACCGAATATATTTTGGTCAAGGTAATGGAAATATTAAATACTTATATAAAGTCGCGATTTCGCGACGAGGAGGTTAATTATGTTAAAGCTTATCATTGGTGTTAAGGGAACAGGTAAGACCAAGGACCTTATTGCAAGAGTAAACGAGGCATCGGAAAAGTCCGAGGGCACCGTTGTATGTATCGAGAAGGGAATCGGTCTCCGCTTTGACGTTAAATACAGTGTAAGACTTATAAATACAAATGAATATCTTATTTTTGATGCAGACGCTCTTTATGGCTTCATCGCGGGCATTCTTGCAAGCAATCACGACGTAACCGACGTATTCGTTGACTCCGCGCTTAAGATCGCAAACAACGATATCGTTGCATTCGATACCTTTGTCAAGGAGATTGACGAGCTCTCCAACAACCTCAACGTAAATATCGTTATGACGTCTTCTATCCCCGCTGAAGAGGCAAGCGATATAGTTAAGAAGTACCTCTAATACTTAAAACACATTCTTTCCGCTCTGCGCGTATGCGCAGAGCGGAGGGCATTTTTTACATTTTTGATGAACTCGGGGATTTTCTCCGAGTCTTTGCTTTATAAAGGAAATTTCAAATCGAAAGGCAGAAAAATATGAATATTCAGATTTTGAATTTGCTCGCCAGAAATGCGCGCTATACGGTAGAGGATCTCGCTGTTATGACAGGACTTGATCAGTCTGCGGTCGAGGCTGAAATAAAGGAGCTTGAGGTGGCGGGTCTTATCCGCGGATACAAGACGGTCATAGACTGGGAAAGACTTGATAACGCCTTTGTTTCTGCCGTTATTGAGCTTAAGGTAATTCCTCAGGACGAGTATGGCTTTGAGAAGGTTGCCGAGAATATTATGAAGTACAGCGAGGTAGAATCCGTTTATCTTATGTCGGGAACGTATGACCTTTGTGTGATAGTTAAGGGCAAGACCTTCCATGAGGTAGCTATGTTCGTTGCCAAGGAGCTTGCCACAAAGCGCGAGATAACGTCTACTGCAACTCATTTTGTGCTTCGCAGATACAAGGAGCTTGACGTTGAGCTTGTAAATACAGAAAAAGATGAAAGAGGAGCATACTCCTTATGATAGATTATTCCAAGATTCTGAACAGTGTGGTGAGTCAGGATATAAAGCCCTCGGGAATACGTAAATATTTTGATATTGCCGAGAGCATGGAGGGAGTAATATCCCTCGGTGTCGGCGAGCCTGATTTCCCCACGCCGTGGCATATAAAGAGTGCGGGCATACAGTCACTTGAGCAGAGTAAGACCAAATACACTGCCAATGCGGGACTTATGGCTCTGCGCTGCGAGGTAAGCAGATTCTTTTTGAGAAAATACGGAGTTGGGTATGACCCCAAGGGAGAGGTGCTTATCACAGTCGGCGGAAGCGAGGGCATAGACAACGCTATACGCGCTATAGTTTCGCGCGGAGACGAGGTCATTATTCCTCAGCCCAGCTTTGTCTGCTATGAGCCGCTTGTAAGACTTGCGGGCGGAGTTCCCGTAATTATTGATCTCAAGGCTGAAAACGAGTTCCGACTTACAGCCGACGAGCTTCGCGAGAAAATAACGGATAAGACTAAAATGCTTATTTTCCCATACCCCTGCAATCCCACGGGAGCTATTATGGAAAGGGCAGACCTTGAGGCAGTTGCGGACGTTCTTCGCGATACAAATATCTGTGTGCTTTCAGACGAAATATATTCCGAGCTTACATACGGAGATAATACTCACGTGTCCTTTGCGTCGATAGACGGAATGAAGGAGCGCACCATAGTAATAAACGGATTTTCCAAGACCTATTCCATGACGGGATGGAGACTTGGTTACGTCTGCGCGCCTGCGCCCATAATTCAGCAGATAACAAAGATACATCAGTTTGCCATAATGAGCGCGCCTACAACAGCGCAGTACGCGGCTATCGAGGCTCTCAAAAACGGAGACGCTGACATTGAAAGAATGAAGGCGGAGTACGACGTGCGCCGTCGTATAATGGTCAACGGATTCCGCAAGCTCGGTATGGATTGCTTTGAGCCAAAGGGTGCGTTCTATACCTTCCCGTCAATAAAAATATCGGGACTTTCAAGTGACGAATTTTGTGAGAAATTGCTTTATTCGCAAAAGGTTGCCGTTGTTCCCGGAAGCGCGTTTGGCGCATCGGGCGAGGGCTTTATCAGAGCGTCTTATTGTTACTCGACAGAGCACATAAAAGAGGCTATAGACAGAATAGGAAAATTTCTTGAAGAAGTAAGATCATAGGGGAAAAGCTTTGAATAAAAAAGAACTTATTTTACGCAGAAAACTGAATATATTTTTTGCAACCGGCATGATTCTTCTTTACTGTCTTTATTGCTTTGCGCTCGTGCCGCTTGGCAATATGTACGCGAACAATATTCAGTATATGGATACGGTGCTTCCTACAGTGATAGAGTATATTTACGACCTTGTTGAGATAGTCGCGATATCGCTTGCGTATGCAGTATCGATCTACTCGATATACAGGTACGGTGTGGGAAAAACAGGCACGCCGGCGATAATTTTTTCGCTTGTGACACTGTTTAAGTACCTGTCAAACCTGCTTATGACGTGGCTCGACAACGGATTTGACATAAATGCCTGGAGCGATATCCGCAGTATCCTCGTACCTATGTTCTTTGAGCTTTTGCAGTATTTTGTTGTCCTGCTTATAGCATATAAAATTCTCTTGAAGTATCTTGATCTTGCAGACAAAAAACGCAAGGCGGACAAGAGACTTGGGGCAAAGCCGAGCGGGGACGGAATATATCCGTTCAGATCGTTTGTCGATATTGGTAATCCTCTTATCAGAGGCGCATTCTGGTCGGGAATTATAGTTGCCGCGACCAAGGTAGCGCAGAGAATATTTTACGATATACTGTACACGGTAATGTACGGTATCCCGCAGCTCTCGGAAATCCCGGGAATGATAATTTATTATTCGTCGGATATTCTTTACGGAGTGGCTTGCTATTTCGCTGTGATCTGGCTTTTGATGCTGTTCCTTGAGAAAAAGCTCAAGCGCGAGCTTTATGAGTAAAATTCAATAAATTTTATCCGCACACCCGTGCTTTGTGACCGAAAAATCGACGCGAGCATGAGTGTGCGGATATTTTTTGCAAAAACCTTGCGCTATATAATGAAATTTATATATATTATTTCAATAATTGCTTGACTTTGAAAGCATATATATGTTATAATATATATTGGCATTTTATCTTATAATGCCAAAGAATAACCATTTCGAATATGTTTTTAACGGGAGGACGTTGAAATGAAGGATATAAGCAGAAATCTTACAATGCTTTTTGATTTTTACGAGCTTACTATGGGCAACGGATATTTCAAGTGTGGATACGCTGATAAGATCGTTTACTTTGATCTGTACTACAGAGATAACCCTGATAACGGCGGCTATGCTGTTGCGGCAGGTCTTGAGCAGATAATAGAATACGTCAAGGAGCTCAGATTTGATGAGGACGATATAGCGTACCTTCGCTCCAAGGGCTGCTTTGACGAGGAATTTCTGAAATATCTTTCCACCTTCAGATTTACGGGAGATATATGGGCAATTCCCGAGGGAACTATTGTGTTCCCCGGAGAGCCGCTTATAACTGTCAGAGCGAGAGCTATAGAGGCTCAGTTTATAGAGACTTATCTGCTCCTTATGATAAACCATCAGTCGCTTATCGCTACCAAGGCGGCAAGAATAACCCGCGCTGCAAAGGGAAGAGCGGTCAGCGAGTTTGGATCAAGACGCGCGCAGGGTGCGGACGCGGCAATACTCGGCGCTCGCGCGGCGTATATCGGCGGATGCGGTTCAACCGCATGCGCTATAGCGGACGAGGTGTACGGAGTTCCCGCAACGGGTACTATGGCTCACTCGTGGGTGCAGATGTTTGACGATGAATACACCGCTTTCAAGACCTACTGCGAGATATATCCCAACAATTCAACACTGCTTATTGACACCTATAACGTGCTTCAGTCCGGTATTCCCAACGCAATACGCGCCTTTAACGAGGTCTTGAAGCCTCTTGGAATAACAAAGTGCGGTGTGCGACTTGACTCGGGAGATATCACATATCTCACAAAGAAGATGAGAAAAATGCTTGACGACGCGGGCTGGACAGAGTGCAAGATAATTGTTTCCAACTCACTTGATGAATATATTATACGCGAGCTTATCCGTCAGGGCGCGGAGGTTGACGGCTTTGGCGTTGGCGAAAGACTTATAACCGCAAAGAGCCACCCCGTATTCGGTGCGGTATATAAGCTCTGCGCTGTTGAGGACGCGGATGGCAACGTAACCCCCAAGATAAAGATAAGCGAGAACGTCGGCAAGATAACCACGCCGCACTTCAAGAAGGTCTACAGACTTCGCGGACGTGACACAGGCAAGGCGGAGGCGGATCTTATATGCGTTTACGACGAGACGATAGACGACACAAAGCCCATCGAGATCTTCGATCCCGAGCATACGTGGAAGCGCAAGGTGCTTGAAAACTATACCGCAACCGAGCTTCTTGTCCCCATTTTCAAGGACGGAGAGCTTGTATATGATATGCCCACGCTCAAGGAAATAAGAGAGCATCACGAGAGAGAGATTCAGGGCATGTGGGACGAGGTAAAGAGATTTACCAATCCTCACAACTACTATGTCGACCTGTCTCAAAAGCTCTGGGATATCAAGAATGACCTGCTTACAAAGGGTAGGAACAAATAATTAACATCCAAGGAGGAAAGCATGCCAAATATAGCAGTATTCTGGAATACGTTGATCGAAGCCTTCAAGGACTACGTGATCTTCCCCATAATCAATATTGGAATTATTGATATCATAGATATACTCCTGCTCGCCAGCCTTCTTTATATGGTGTTTAAGTTCATAAGAGACAGACACGTCGGCAGAATTGCGCTCGGACTCGGAGCGGTCGTGATCATATACGTGATAAGCGATATATTCCACATGGTTGCCATAGGCTCTATACTTAAAAACTTCTACGTGGTTGGTATTATGGTCGTATGTATCATATTCCAGCCCGAGCTTCGCGCGGTGCTTGAGGAGGTGGGCTCCACATCTCTCAACATCAGAAGGATAAGAGGGAAAAAGGCGGACCAAAGCTCTGAAACGCTAAAAACGTTGGAGGAGATATCCGCGGCGGCGTTTGAGCTTTCCGCGAGGGGTGACGGCGCGCTTATCGTCATTGAGCGTTCCAGCCGCCTCCGTTCGCAGATAACCGAGGGTGTTTCTCTTGACGCAAAGGTATCAAGACAGCTTCTGAGCAACATTTTCTTTAACAAGTCACCTCTGCATGACGGCGCGGTGATAATTCGCGATAACAAGATAGTCGCCGCATCTACCAAGTCCAAAAGTATATCGGAAAGCGATGACCCTCAGATGAGACGTCTTGGAACAAGACACAGAGCCGCGCTTCGTATAACCGAGGTCAGCGATGCCGTTGTGGTCGTGGTATCCGAGGAGACGGGCATTATTTCTATCGCAAACAATAAAATTCTCAAGAGAGGCTATCAGGATATAGGCAAGAACGGAAAGCACAAATCCAATGACCTGCGTGACGATCTTTATAAGCTAATGACGGGTAGCTCGGTAAACGAGGACGTATATATGTCCGTGAATTTTGACAAGGTAAAGTATGCTGATGACAAGGATATGGAAATAATAAATACCGAGGATATCAATACCGAAAATTCTGTGGAAAGTGAGGGCGGCGATTCTGTATGAAGCAAATGGATTTCCAGAAGGAACGCGATGAAAAAGGACGCGAGACTGTAGTGATCGGAAGCCAGAGCAAGAGACGCATTGACCTGATCCCCAGACTCTTGTGCCTGCTCTTTGCAATAACTATATGGATATACTGTGTGAATATGAACGAGAGCGACGTCACCGCAACGTTTTCCGTAAAGCTTAACGTTGTAGGCGCGGAAAGCATGGAGAACGGTATGTCACTGTATTCAACCATCAACGTGTCCGAGGTAAAGATAACCGTACAGGGTACTAACAGGGATATAAACAAATACAGCGCGTCGGATTACTCCGCGTATATTGACGTAAGCCAGATAAACTCAGTGGGCTGGTCTACAGTAAAGATAGTGACCTCCGCCCCCGAAAGCTCGAGCCTTACCATACTGAGCACGGATATCGACGCAATATCCGTTTACGCGGACGTTGCGGCTGAGACGACCGTGCCGCTTGAAATAAAAGAGGGAAGCATCACGCATCCTGTCAACTATAAGATCTCTTACAATCTTGAGGACGGAGTAAACGAGATAACCGTAAAGGGCCCCAAGACCATGATCGATGAAATTTCAAGAGCGGAATATCTGCTTGAGGGTGAGTTCAATAAGAGTAAGCTTATCTCGGGCTTCTCACTTAATTTCTACAACAAGAACGGCGAGATCATAAGCGCGAATAACACAGGCGAGCTCTCGCCCGGCGCAATAAGCTACGACACGAGCAAGATGAAGATAAACGTAGCTGTTACAGCGCCCGTGGTGCTCAAGATAAAGGCTACGGGAAGCACCCCGAATTACATTTACACCGTAGATCCCGTTACAGCCAACGTTATAGGTGATCCGGAAATGCTCAATGCGCTTTCGGATTACATAATTGATATGGGTGGCGCGGGCTTAGGAGATCATAAGATCGTTATTACTGCCGATATGCTTGCATACCCCGAGGGTGTGAAGCTTGAAGAACACGAGATCACGGTCGTTGTGCATATAACCGAGGCCGCTACTATAACTCCAACAACGTAATGAATAAAGATAAATATTTAATTGACGCTGTCTCAGTCTCGCCCGATGGCGGCGAGACTGAGGCGTTGAGTATAGTCCAGAAAAAGCTTGATAAGCTTGGTGTTCCAAATCGGGATTACGAACTGAATATATTCAAAAAATCGGTTGACGCGAGAAAGCGACAGGACGTGCGCCTCGTGTATTCCGTAGCCGTGACGGCGTCTGCCGGCAAAAAAATTCCCCAAAGGGTTTTTGACAGACTCGGAGCCCGAAAAATCCGCAATTCTGAAATTGAGTTTGAATACGGAGACGGGGAAATGTCCATGCGTCCCATGGTAGTGGGAATGGGACCTGCGGGTATGTTTTGCGCGCTTGTTCTGGCAGAGCAGGGATACCGTCCAATAATTATTGACCGAGGAGATCGTGTATCTGACAGAGCTTTGGCAGTGGATAGATTTTATTCTGACGGCAAGCTTGACACAGACTCGAATATTCAGTTTGGCGCGGGTGGCGCGGGAACATTTTCGGACGGAAAGCTGCTCACAAGAATAAATGACGAAAAGTGCGCGTACGTGCTTGACACCTTCAAGAAATTCGGCGCGCCTGAGGATATAACGCTCAAGGCGAAGCCGCATATAGGAACGGATATTTTGCGCGTTGTCGTTGACAATATCCTGGAGTATATTGCGCAGCTCGGTGGAGAGGTAATATACCGTTGCAGAATGAACGGTATTGAGGAGCTCCCAAACGGCAATATAAGGGTGGCTACGACCAAGGGCGAGTTCGTTTGCGGCGACGTAGTCCTGGCTCTCGGACACAGCGCTCGAGATACCTATAAAATGCTCATTGAGGGCGGTTTTGCGATATCGCCAAAGCCAATCTCGGTAGGAGTAAGGATCGAGCATCTCCGAGAGGATATAGAGAATATGCTTTACGGCGACTTTGCGGGACATCCCGCGCTCGGCGCGGCTGAATATGCTTTATCTGACACGAAAAGCGAGAGAGGTGTATATACCTTCTGCATGTGTCCGGGAGGCGAGGTCGTGGGCGCGGCGTCCGAGCTTGAGACTGTAGTGGTTAACGGTATGAGCAAATACGCGCGTGACGGTATAAACTCAAACTCCGCGATAGCGGTATCTGTTCGCCCCGATGATTTTGAGGCGGTGGACGGAAGCTTAGCACTCGGAGCGATAGAATTTCAGAGAAAAATAGAGAGAGCGGCATATATTGCGGGCGGAAGAAATTACAATGCCCCTATACAAACGGTAGGGGATTTTCTTTCGGGTGCGCGTGGCAGTATGCCCTCGAAGGTCACACCAACCTATATGGGCGGTAAATGTACCGTTGCGGATATGGGTGACGTGTTACCCGAATTTGTGACTCGGCATTTAAGATACGGAATACAGTCCTTTGACAGAAGATTTTGCGGCTTTGCGGATGAAAGCGCGATACTTACGGGTGCGGAGACAAGGACATCAGCCCCCGTCCGAATATTAAGGACAGAGAACATGAGTGCCATAGGACACGAAAAAATTTACCCCTGCGGAGAGGGAGCTGGCTACGCGGGAGGAATTACAAGCGCCGCGGTTGACGGAATAAAGACAGCTCTTGCTATAATAAAAAAATACAAGAAAATATAAGAGTACAGGATGATTTACGAAGCTCATGTCGGGTATGTATGCCGATGGATACATGCTTTGATACGTTTTAGCTTTTGGAGTAGAAATGAATTACACGGATAAAGAAAAGATATGGTCATTGCGCTATGTGGAGAGCGCGGAGTCAAGAGAGGCTGTTTTGCGCTTGGCTGCGGAGCTTGAAATCTCTCCCATAACCGCAAAGCTGATATACACACGAGGATATACGTCGTCCGAGGAGGCAAAGGGCTTCATATATACGGACATTAAAAGCTTGCATAACCCCTTTTATATGAAGGATATGCGCCCTGCCGTAGATAGAATAGCGAAGGCTATAGAGGCGGGCGAGCGCATAACCGTTTACGGAGATTATGACGTTGACGGCGTAACCTCGGTAAGCCTTGCATACCTTTATTTCAAGGCGCAGGGCGCAAAAATAGATTACTATATTCCCTCAAGAAATAAGGAGGGATACGGAGTGTCAAGGCTTGGAATAGACAAGCTTTGTGAACGTGGAACCAGCCTTATTATTACGGTCGATACGGGAATTACCGCAAACAGCGAGGTTGAATACGCAAAGGAGCTTGGAATAGACACAGTCGTTACGGACCACCACGAGTGTCACGCAACGATCCCGTGTGCCACAGCAGTGGTAAATCCCCACAGACCTGACTGCGAGTACCCATTCAAGGAGCTTGCGGGAGTTGGTGTTGTGTTTAAGCTGGTCTGTGCGTTTGAGCAGTATTTACACCCCGAGCTTTCGGCTGTTGAATGCTGGCAAAATATATGCGAGGAATACGTTGACCTCGTTGCGATAGGCACGGTAGCGGACGTTATGCCCGTTTGCGATGAAAACAGATTTATAGTGGACATGGGTATTAAGAAAATATCCGTGACCGACAGATGCGGACTTGCCGCTCTTATTGAGACGGCGAGTTCAAGTGATTCAAATTCTCACCCCGCAGTGGGAAATGCGCAAAAGCCTAAAAAGAGAAAGGTAAATACCGGCTTTATCGGTTTTACCTTAGCTCCAAGGATCAATGCGGCAGGGCGAATCAGCTCCGCTGAAAAGGCGGTCGAGCTTCTGTTGTGCGAGGATTACAGTAAGGCTCTTGATAAGGCGAAGGAGCTTTGCGAGATAAATCATTGCCGTCAGGTAGAGGAGAACAGAATAGCGGAGCAGGCATATAAAATGATAGAGCAGACTCACGACTTTGAACGTGACAGAGTCATTATTCTTGATGACGACTCCTGGCAGCAGGGAATAATCGGTATAGTTTCGTCGAGAATAACCGAAAAGTACGGGCTTCCGTCTATACTTATCTCTTACGAGGGCGCAACACGCGGATTTCCAAGTGATGACGATATAGGCAAGGGCTCGGGAAGAAGCATCAAGGGACTTAACCTTGTCGGAGCGCTCAGTCACTGTGAGGATATTCTTGAAAAGTTCGGCGGACACGAGCTTGCCGCGGGACTTTCGGTAAGACGCGGAAACGTGGACATGTTCAGAAGAAAAATAAACGAGTATGCCGCACAGTGCCTTAACGATGAGGATATAAAGATCAGATATGAGGCGGATTGTGAGATAGCTCCCTCGGAGGTTGACATGTCTCTTGTTCAGCAGATAGATATGCTTGAGCCGTTTGGCATTTCAAACCCAGCTCCTCTGTTTCTGGTGCGCGATCTTGAGATAGACAAAATTATATCTCTCGGCGCGGGAAATCACAGTAAGATATTCTTTATGGGCGAGGGAAGTAAGATAAGCGCGGTGTATTTTGGCGTTTCAGCCTCAAAGCTTGATTTTTTGCGCGGCGAGAAGGTGGATATTTTGTGCCGACTCGGCATAAACGAGTTCCGCGGAGTAAAGTCGCTTCAGTTTATCCTTCAGGATATAAGAATGTCCGAAAGATTTGAGAGTCAAAGGATCATAGAGAAGGATAAATATACAAAAATATCGGGTGGGGAGGAATTTTCCCTTAGTGAGAATATTGTTCCCACAAGAGACGAGATCGCGGCGGTATACAGGTTTTTGCGTTATGAAATAGGGCTTGGACATTCTGTGTTCTCATACAGAACGCTTAAGTCCCGTGTTGACACGTGTATAGATACGGGAATAAACTATGTAAAGCTGAGATTTATTCTTGACGTACTGGCAGATATCAAGGTCGTGAGCGTGACCGAAATATCAGGAGAAATATTTGAAATTCAAATTTGTGAAAACGCTCAGAAAACAAGCATTGAGAGCTCGCGGACCTTCAAAATGCTTGTAGCTAACTGTAAGGGGTGAAATATTGCCCCTGAATTTTACATGGGAGGGGCAAAATGATAGAGACCACGCCTCATATAAACATAACCGCGTTGCTTGAAATGCTTGAAGCAACGGGCAAAAAATACGATACGGAAAAAATACAAAGGGCATTTGATTACGCAAATGCCTTGCACGAGGGACAGTTCAGAGCGAGCGGAGAGCCTTATATTTCGCATCCCGTAACGGTTGCGGAAATAGTTGCAAGCCTGGGGCTTGACACCGACTCAATATGTGCGGCGCTGCTTCACGATACTGTGGAGGACTGCTCGGAAAAAACTGACCTCAAGGAAATAGAAAAGCTTTTTGGCAAGGATGTAGCGATCCTTGTTGACGGCCTTACCAAGCTCGTCGCTCTTGATCTTGACGACAAGGAGGAGGAGCATATCGAAAACCTTCGAAAGATGCTTCTCGCTATGTCCAAGGACGTAAGAGTAATATTTATCAAGCTCTGCGACCGTTTGCACAATATGCGCACGCTTGACGCGAAAAAAGAGGAAAAGCGCAGACTTACCGCGCTTGAGACTATGCAGGTGTATGCGCCCCTGGCTCACAGACTCGGTATCCAGAAGATAAAGCAGGAGCTTGAAAATCTTGGACTCCGTTATCTTGATCCCATAGGATATGCCGAGGTAATGGAGCATATGGAGAGCCGATACGGAGCAAGCCTTGACTTTATAGAGAACATAAGAAGCTCGATATCCGAAAAGCTCACCGAAAACGGTATTCATTTCATGCTTGAGGGCAGAATAAAGACTCCGTACAGCATCTACAAAAAGATGTATAACCAGAACAAGAGCTTTGACGAGATATATGACTTTTACGCTCTGAGAATAATAGTTGATACCGAGCTTGAGTGCTATGCGTCTCTCGGTATAATCCACGAGATGTTCAATTCCATACCCGGCAGATTTAAGGATTATATCTCAACGCCAAAGCCCAATATGTACCGTTCACTTCATACCACGGTCATAGGACGCGACGGAATTCCGTTTGAGGTACAGATCAGAACTCACGAGATGCACCACATAGCAGAATACGGTGTGGCGGCGCATTGGAAATACAAGTCGGGCGCATCCTCAAAGGAGGATATGGACAAGAAGCTTGAGTGGATATCCAGACTTATCGAGGCAGAGGATGAAACCCGTGACCCCGACGAGTTTATGAACGCGCTCAAAACGGATATATTCCATGACGAGGTGTTTGTTTTCACCCCCAAGGGAGACGTTATCTCGCTGCCGCAGGGGGCAACGGTCATTGACTTTGCGTACGCAATACATTCCGCGGTAGGAAACAGAATGATGGGAGCGAAGATAAACGGAGCTATAGTTCCTATCGACAGAGTGGTACACAACGGAGAGATAATTGAGATAATCACATCCTCGACTATGAGAGGCCCGGGACGTGACTGGATAAATATAGTCAAGACCAGCGAGGCAAGATCCAAGATAAGACAGTGGTTTAAGAAAGAGACTAAGGCAGAGAATATTTTGGTCGGACGCGGAGTTGCTGATGCGGAGTTCAAAAAGTTCCCCGTAAGACTTTCCGAGCAAAAGAAGCTTGATTGCATGACCGCTGTTGCACAAAAGCTTGGCTTTATGTCGGCGGATGATCTGTACAACGCGTTGGGATACAGCGGAGTTTCTATGCATAAATTCTCCGCAAAGCTCAAGGACGAGGTATCCAAATATATTGAGCCCGAGTCCGAGCCCGTACAGGAAGAAATAGACGTAGTAAGGACGGTCTCCAAGCCCAAGCATCTTAAGTCAAACAGCGGCATCGTCGTCGACGGAGAATACGGATGTCAGGTGAAGTTCGCAAAATGCTGCAACCCGCTCCCGGGTGACGAGGTCGTGGGATTTGTGACCAAGGGCTACGGAATATCCATACACAAAAAGGACTGTCCCAACGTTATCGAGGGACAGAAGAATGCGGATAACAAGGACAGATGGAAGGAAGCCTATTGGGAAGAGCCCGAGGTGACAAGCTCCGCAAAGAACGTTTATGAAGCTCACCTGCAGCTCTTTACAGAGGACAGAGTGGGTATGCTTGCGGATATTGCCGTGGCGCTTGCGGATATGAAGGTCGCTATACTCCACGTCAACTCTCAAAAGAGAAATGGCGGCAGATGTATAATAAACCTCAAGATAAGCTGTAAGAATATTGAGCACTATAATTCTATCGTGTCCAGACTTCGCGGACTTGACGGTGTGGATAGCGTTGCCCGCGGATATACCTGATAAAACTTAAATATTGGCAGGAAGACAAAATGAAAGCGGTAATTCAAAGAGTGACAGACGCGAGAGTCGAGGTTGACGGAGTAGTCACAGGTCAGTGCGGGGAAGGTCTTATGATACTTCTCGGCGTTGCCAAGGGTGACACGGAGACGGATGCCGACCTGCTCGCGAGAAAAATATGCAATCTGCGCATTTTCACCGACAAAAATGACAAAATGAATCTGTCCGTCAAGGATATAGACGGAGAGGCGCTTGTAATATCGCAGTTCACGCTTATGGCAAATTACAGGCACGGAAATCGCCCCGACTATATGGAGTCTGCGCCTCCCGACGAGGCAAACAGACTTTATGAATACTTCAAATTCCTTATGGCAAAGGAACTAAGACACGTGGGAAGCGGAGTGTTCGGAGCGCACATGAGGGTGTCGCTCACAAATAACGGACCCGTTACAATCGTTATGGACAGTGAGGTCTTGAAGAAAAAAGCAAACTAAACTGTCCAAAAGAAAGGAATTTTACTTTATCATGAAGGTCCATATCACAGGAAACGTAAATCAATATTATGTTCAGATGCTTTGCATGATATTTTTCCCCGGAGAGCATTTTTCGGAGAGCGAGCAGGAGAGGGATGACAAGCCCTCTCTGGAGCTTACCCTGACCGAGGAGGATGCGGGTGTAAGAGTATACGTCAAGCTTTCAAATGAAGGAAAGAGCGCGGAATGCGAAAGATTTGGAGAATATAAGGAGGGCGTCACGCTTGATCGCCTCAAAAAGATAACTATAGGCGAAGCTATAATCAAGGCGGGCGGCGAGCTGCTGGGCTACCGTCCTTCGTGGGGTATGCTTATCGGAGTGCGTCCTTCAAAGGTCGCAACTGAGATGCTTCAGGGCGGAATGCCCAAGACAAGAGTTAAAAAGACTCTTTCAAGCGAGTATTTCGTAATTCCGAAAAAGGCGGCGCTTGCTACCGACGTTGCGCTCAATGAAGCAAAAATTATCGGCACTCCTGACAAAAAGGACTGCAGCGTATATATCTCCGTGCCTTTTTGTCCCACAAGATGCGCGTACTGCTCATTTGTGTCTTATACGTCTCCAAAGCTTCTTGCAACCATCCCCGAGTATCTTGACAGACTTAATATTGAAGTCGTAAAGACGTTTGATCTTATAAAAAAGCTTGGTCTTAACATAAAGACAGTGTATATCGGCGGCGGCACGCCCACAATACTTGATGAGGTGCAGCTTGAGAGACTTTTGAGTACAGTGTCAGAGAATATCGACGTATCAAAGCTTGAGGAATATACCCTTGAAGCGGGCAGACCCGATACCGTGACAGACGAAAAGTTCAGGATCGCCAAGGCATACGGAGTCAACAGAGTCAGCGTAAACCCGCAGATACTCAATGACGACGTGCTCAAGAAGATAGGCAGGGCGCATAATACCGAGGAGTTCTTGCGCGCGTACGATATGGCGAGAAATTCGGGCATACCGATAATAAATACCGATATTATCGCGGGACTTCCGGGAGATAGGTTTTCCACGTTCTCGGCGTCATTTGACAAGCTTCTGCCTCTGCGCCCCGAGAATATCACTGTGCATACCTTCAGCGTAAAGAAGGCATGCGATGCCTTAAAGCACGATAGCAACATATATTCCATGCGCGGCGGCGACGTTGGAAAATGCGTGGACTATTCACAGATAAAGACTAAATTTGCGGGCTACATACCCTATTATATGTACAGACAGAAGAACACCGTCGGCAACTACGAGAACGTAGGCTTTGCCCTTGAGGGCACGGAGGGACTTTACAACATCTATATGATGGAGGAGGTACATTCCATATTTGCGGCGGGCGCTGGCGCTGTCTCAAAGTTTGTTGACTATGCCCCCGCAAACGGAGAAAAGAGAGTTATCGAGAGATTTTTCAACGCAAAATATCCTTATGAATATCTCTCAAACGATAAAATTGACGAAAAGATCGCTGCCGCAGAGGAATTTTATATAAGACGCGGTCTTGTCTGATTGTAGCAATGGGTATTCTGTGGAATAATATAATTATAGCATTCCGCAGAGGAGGATTTATTGATGGATATAAAATACAAAAATGGGTACGCGTCGATAGACGGAGCGTTTGTGAAAAAATGCGACAGGGAATTTGACGATATACTCAACAGGACAGTTGAGACGGTGTGCCATGACAACAGCGTCAAGATAATCGGTATCACCGGACCCACGTGCTCGGGAAAGACTACCACCGCAAAAAAGGTAATAGGCTACTATGAGTCACACGGAATAAAGCTACACGTCATTTCGCTTGACGATTTCTTCAAGGATCAGTTTTCCAAGGACGATTTCATTGATCCCAAGAACGTGGATTTTGACTCACCCGATACGTTCGATACAGATTTGTTTTACTCGTTTGTCACAGATCTTTTCCAAAAGGGCGCAGCGCAAAAGCCTATATTTAATTTCCAGACGGGTGACAGAGAGGTCGGCGAGAAAATAGTCCTGGGCGAGGGCGACGTTCTGCTTTTTGAGGGCATACAGCTGCTTTATCCGCAGGTGGAGGCTATACTTCACAAAATGCACGGAAGAAGTATTTATATTTGTCCCGAAAGCGGAATACAGATAGGCGACGTGTGTGTGACAAAGGAAACTCTCCGACTTATGCGCAGACTTGTGCGAGACTGTAATTTCCGCGCGGCAGACCCGCTGTTCACTCTTGATTTATGGGCAAGCGTGCGCAGAAACGAGGATGCAAACATATTTCCGCACGCGCACAAATGCGACGTGCGAATTGATACCACGCAGAGGTACGAGCTTAATATCTTAAAGCCCTATCTTGAAAAAATATTACCACGTGTTGAGAGTGAATCGGAGCATTACGAGCTGATTGAAGGCATGCTTTCTGCCGTTTCAGGTATAGAGAGCATTTCAAGAGATACTCTCAGCGAGACTTCACTTTACAACGAATTTGTATAATAATTTATAAAAAAGGACGAAAAATGAAAATACTTTTTAGAAACGTGCACCTGCCCGACGAGTACGGATACGGACTCGACACGGTCAATCTGCTTGTAGACGGCAAGACAATATCCTATATCGGCAAGGACGAGCCCCAGGCTCAGGCGGACAGAATTATTGAGGGAAAGGGAAACCTTTTAGCTCCCGCATTTTATAATGCGCACTGTCACAGCGCGATGACTCTCTTCCGCGGCTACGGTGACGATCTGCCGCTCCGTGAGTGGCTTGACACAAAGATCCTTCCCGCAGAGGAGCTTCTGAACGAGGAGCGAGTATATTACGGCTCAATGATGGCTATTGCCGAGATGATAAAGAACGGTGTAGTCTCCTTCTCTGATATGTACTTTTTCCTTGACTCCACCGCGCGCGCGGTTGGCGAGAGCGGAATAAAGGCTAATATTTCCCGCTCGGTAGTCTCTTTCGATCCCGATCTTGATGTCAGGACGGATACGAGAATCGCCGAGGGAGTTGACGCATACAAAAAATGGCATAATTCATACGAGGGAAGACTAAAGGTGGACATGTCAGTGCACGCGGAATATTCCAACGTGGAAAAGTGCTGCAGATACGTCGGTGAGCTGGCAAAGGACCTTGGTACGGGTATTCAGCTCCATCTGTCCGAGACACAGAGCGAGCATGACAAGTGCGTGCAACAGCGTGGTATGACTCCCACGGAATTTTTTGCAAGCACCGGAATACTTGACGTGCCCGTGACTGCGGCGCACTGTGTATATGTGACGGACAGCGACATAGAGATACTCGCAGAGAAGGGTGTCAGCGTGGCACATAATCCTGTAAGCAACTTGAAGCTTGGAAGCGGTATAATGCGTTACGGCGCAATGAAAACGGCGGGCGTGAACGTGGCTCTCGGAACGGATGGAGTGGCTTCAAACAACAAGCTCAGCGTGCTTCGTGAGATGCAGTACGCGGCTTTGATACACAAGGGCAATACCCGAAACGCGGCGGAGACTTGCGCAACCGACATGATAAAATGTGCAACGGTAAACGGCGCAAGGGCACAGGGAAGAAGCGACTGCGGCAGAATAGAGGTTGGATACCGTGCGGACTTAATACTCGTAAATATGAATTCCATAAACAATATTCCCGTGTTCAGCTATGACTCCGCGCTGACCTACAGCGCGTGCGAGTCCGACGTGCTTATGACCATGTGCGACGGACGCATACTTTACGAAAACGGTGAATATACTTCAATTGATATAGAAAGGCTTACGGCAGAAGCTAAAGAGGTCTTTGCGCACTATTTCGATTGAGGGGTGTAATTCTTGAAAAATACCGTTGAGACTAAAAGGACGGAAAAAGGGAAAAAATTTATTTCTGGAGTTTACGTTCTGACGCTCTCCACGGTCATCGTTAAAATAATAGGTCTTATTTACAAGGTTCCCATGCTGAAGCTTCTCGGCAGCACAGGCATGGGATACTTTAATTCAGCTTATGAGATATACGCGGCATTCTGCGTTATCTCCACGTCGGGAATACCCGTGGCTATGTCGTTGCTTATCTCGTCCAAGGAGGACGAGCGACGCAGACGAAGGATATTCAGAGTGGCACTGCTTACCTTCCTGATACTCGGTGTTGCTTGTATGACGCTCATAATTGGACTTGCATATCCGCTTTCGCATTTTTTAGGCACGCCGAAGACGTATTTTTCATTGCTCTGCATATCCCCCGCGATATTCTTTATATGCCTGTCGAGCGCGGCGAGGGGATATTTTCAGGGGCTCGGACAGATGAAGCAAACAGCGATCTCGCAGGTCATAGAGGCGGCGGGAAAGCTGATTTTCGGACTGATATTTGCAGAGGTTGGTATAAGACTCGGTCTTGACGCGCCTCGGATCGCGGGCGCGGCGGTGCTTGGCTTAACATTGGCGGAGGCGCTATCCGCGCTCTATTTGTTCATGGCAAAGGGAAAAACTATTGTCAGGGACGAGGATGCGGGTGAGGGGCGCAAAATATTTTCATCTCTTATGAAAACAACACTCCCGATAACTCTTTCGGCGTCGGTACTGAGCGTGACAAAGCTGATAGATATGACAATGATATTCCGCAGACTTGGAAGCCTTGGATACGGAAGCGAGCTTGTAAACTCCATTTACGGAAGCTATACAACACTCGCCATACCGCTTTTCAGCCTTACTCCCGCACTCGTGAGTGCGATAGCTCTACCGCTCGTGCCGACTATTTCCTCGGCTCGCGCAGAGGGGGATCTGGGCGCTCAGAATCAGATCGCAAAAAGGGCGTTCAAGCTGACCTCACTGATAGCCGCCCCAATGGGAGCGGGTCTTACACTCTTTTCAACTCCCATCTTGGAGCTTATATTTTCGGGTGAGACACAGGCGATAGCCTATTCATCTCCACTGCTTTCCATACTTGGCCTCTCTGTGCTTCTGTCCTGTTTTATTACAGTGCAGAATTCACTGCTTCAGGCATACGGAAAGCCGAGTCTTCCGCTTGTCTCAATGCTTGTAGGCTCTGCGCTTAAAATTGCGGTTTGCTATATTGCGGTAGGGGATCCTGATATCAATATGTACGGAATACCCGTTGGAACGTTTGTGTGTGACTTTTGTATAAGCGCAATAAACTTCTATTTTTTATCCAAGCATTCTCCGCTTGAGCTCAAATTTTCGGATATTCTTGTCAAGCCCTATTTGTGTGCGATAATATCCTGCGCGGGGGCGTTTATGATCTACGATACGTTGCAAAGGCTCTGCGACAGCGATAGGCTGAGGACTCTTTGCGGAATAGTTGCGGCGGCAATAATTTACGTGCTGCTGTTGCTTGTTACACGTACACTTAACAAAAAGGAAATAAACATATTACTTTTGAGAAATAATACGTAAATAAATACATAAAGTAAAGGAATAAAAAATGAACACCGAACAAATAATTTCAAAAAAGAGAGAGCTTTTGGAAAAGGACAGATACTCCTTTGATGACCTGGTGCTTATAGT
The DNA here is from genome assembly GCA_045542075.1 of Eubacteriales bacterium. Taxonomy (GTDB): domain Bacteria; phylum Bacillota; class Clostridia; order Oscillospirales; family CAG-272; genus SVTX01. The sequence goes on along the minus strand of JAZQKI010000025.1, from coordinate 30,352 downwards.
TGAGCTTTTGCGCAGCGAGGGCGGATGTCCATGGGATATCGAGCAGACTCACAAGAGCATCCGAAACGACTTTATCGAGGAGACCTACGAGGTAATCGAGGCAATAGACACCGAGGACCCCGTGCTTTTGCGTGAGGAGCTTGGCGACGTGCTTTTGCAGGTGGTATTCCACGCAAGAATTGAGACTGAGGAGCAAAGATTTGATATTGACGACGTGGCAAACGACATCTGCGCAAAGCTCATACACCGTCATCCTCACGTTTTTGGCACGGTTCAGGTCAAGGACAGCACAGAAGTGCTGAGTAATTGGGAGCAGATAAAGGTGCAGGAAAAGAGCAGGCTGACTCTGACTGACAAGCTGACCGCAATTCCTCCTATGCTTCCCGCGCTTATCAGAGCGCAGAAGGTTGGCAAGAAAGCAAGCTTTTTCGATTTTGAAAATATTGATGATGTGTATTCAAAGCTGTACGAGGAGATAGACGAGGTAAAAGCTGCCGCGAAAACGGGGAATAAAGAGGATATTCAGGAGGAGCTTGGAGACCTGCTTTTGACCGTCACAAGTCTTGCGCGCAAGCTCGGAGTTAACTCCGAGGAGGCTCTTTTCGGCGCAACAAACAAGTTTATCGACCGTTTTTCAAGGGTTGAAAAAGCTGTTATAGCGCAAGGAAAAAGTGTTGAAGATCTGAGCATGACAGAGCTTGATGAGGTTTGGGATAGCATAAAACACTAAAAATTTGCTTTTCTTGATGATTTTTTTGTAAAAAATGTGACTTTTTGGCTAAAATTTCTCTAAAAACTATTGAAAAATAATAAAAAGTGTGTTATAATCAAAATGCATAAAAAATAAAAAAGGAAGGTATTTTACCATGAATAAGTTACAGCTTACAGAAGCAGTTGCAGCTAAGGCTGGCATCTCCAAGAAGGCAGCAGCAGAGGCTGTTGGCGCAGTTCTTGACGTTATCTCCGAGACTCTCGCAGCAGGCGAGGATATCAAGCTCACAGGCTTCGGTTCCTTCGAGGTTAAGGATCGTGCAGCAAGAGAAGGAAGAAACCCCAAGACAGGTGAGACAGTTCAGATCGCAGCTTCCAAGTACGTATCCTTCAGTGCAGGCAGCACTCTTAAGGAAAAGGTTAATGGATGAGACTTGATAAATATCTCAAGGTTTCAAGAATCATAAAGCGCAGAACAGTCGCCAACGAGGCTTGCGACGCCGAGCACGTGACCGTGAACGGAAGACAGGCCAAGGCCTCGTATGAGGTCAAAACAGGCGATATTATCGAGATAAGCTTTGGCCAGAGAAATCTCAAGGTCAGAGTTTTGGATATTAAGGATTATACCGCCAAGGCAGATGCATCGTCGCTTTACGAGGTATTGAATAATTGAAAAAATCTCCGCATATAATGTACAAACATTATTATGCGGAGGTTTTTTATGCCGGAAAGAGTACATTCATTTGTGTCAGAATCAAGACAGAATATAAAAATAAACGGAGTTGAGGACGTTATAAGCTTTGACGAGGGCGAGGTAGTGCTACAAACAGGCTGCGGAGGTATGACCGTTGAGGGTGATGGACTACATATCGGTGTTTTGAACGTGGAGCAGGGAGTAGTTGAGGTGGACGGCAGAATAGACGGAGTTTACTACTTCGACAATACAGTTCAAAAGAAAAAGCTTTTCGGGAAAAGATAAGCTGACGACTCGGAAAGGAATTATCTGAAATATGATATTCAATTTTCAGGGGGAGACTCTGATCTTAATACTGCGGTCGTTTCTGTCGGGAGCTATACTTGGAGCGATATACGACGTGTTTGCCACCGCGCTTAAGGGACCTTCCGAGGACGCAAAAAGATTTATAAAAATAATATTTTCCTGCCTGCTTTTTGTTTTTGACTTTTTGTTTTGCCTGTCATGCGGCGTGACGGCGTTGCTTCTTATGTATTATTCAAACAGGGGCTTTTTCAGAGCGATAGTATTGCCTGTTATGTTTTTGGGATTTATTTGCTTCAGAATATCTCTCGGAATACTTTTTCGCAGATTTTTGAGGTTTATATACGGCATTATTCTCAAGCTTATTAAAATTCTGCTTGTTCCGCTGAAATTTATCAAATCCAAATTGATTTTGCTCTATCACTTGACAATAGGCAAAATTCTTGCTAAAATAGTATTACGGGTTAAGACCGCAAGAGAAGCAAGAAGGCTTCGTGCATTACAGACAGCGGCTCAGAATACGCCCGAAATACAAGAGGAGGATTTTGTGAATGTCGGAAAAGGCGTGGGATATAAACGAAGCGGAAGAATCAGATTCTGACCTTGAAAATAATACCGAAGATATAGAATACGAGCTACCCGACGAGAAATCCCCTGTAGCGGAGGCGGTCAGCGTAGCGGCGAGGAGACCTCTTGTTTCCACCTCATTGAAGCTTCTTTTGATAGGACTGCTTATTTCAGCGGTAATTATTTTTATAGCTGGCTTTATAAGATACTCCGAGCTGCAGAATCAAAAGAGAGCTTTGAGCGAGCAGATAAAAGAAACCGAGGAAAACATTGAGGAAACGGAATATCTGCTTGGTATTCCGCTTACCGATAAGGACTATATAATTCGCATCGCAAAGGAAAAGCTTGGACTTTTTCTGCCTGACGAGATAGTATATTACAGTGATCTGAACGATTAAAAAAGGAAACCTGAAAAGGTTTCCTTTTTTTGTTGCAAGATACACGGAAATTTATTTCAGATTTCCTGTATCTTTTCCTTTATCTTCTGCATATCGCGGAGCATATCCTCTTTTTTGCGAGGATCGCGGAGAAGGGCGGCGGGGTGGTAGACCGCGGTCATAAGATAGTTGCCCTTTTTGAACCACATACCGTGCTCCTGTGTTATCTTGAAATCAGGCTTTATAAGCTTCATAGCCGAAATTCGTCCGAGACAGACGATAACCTTTGGGTTAATAAGCTTTACCTGCTCGCGGAGATAGTCTATGCAAGCCTCCTCCTCGTCGGGACGGGGATCGCGGTTCTGGGGAGGACGGCATTTGAGAATGTTTGCGATATAAACGTCCTCGCGCTTTATATCAATAGCGTAAAGATATTTGTCAAGCAGCTGACCCGCGCGGCCAACGAAGGGAGTGCCCGAAAGATCCTCCTGCTGTCCGGGTGCTTCGCCAACGAACATAATATCTGCGTTTGTGTTGCCCACGCCGAAAACGCAATTTGTGCGAGTCTTACACAGCTCGCATTTTTCACAGCTCTCACAGGCAGCTCTCAGCTCATCCCAAGTCATATCAAAACCTCCAAAGGATATAATCTGACATTATTATATCAAAAAATATCCGTGATTTCAATAGGAAAATGAAATTTTAGAGCAAGCCAAGGACTGATACTGCGTCCTTGCATATCCAGCTTCCGTATTCCTGAATGTATCGCTCAAAGCTCTCGAGATTTTCACGCTTGCCGTATTCAAGCAAAAACGTAAATTTGTCAAGCCGCGTGTAGGGAGAGAGATTTGCATGCTTGAGGGAAAGAAAATATCTTCCCGAAATATCCGAGTAGGCGGTGCTGTCAATATCCTCCTTAAACGGAGTAAGCCGTCTGCAGGATGATATAAGATTATAGAATGAATCAAAGGAATACAGACTTTGATATGTACGGCGGGGAGAGAGAGGAGCTTTTTCCTTTGGTGTATCGACAGTATAGTCGTCTTGCTCACCCTTGGTGATAAAAAGCTCGCAGCCACCATGGGCAGACGTGAAAAGCTGAACAAAGAATCTTTCGCCCTCGGTGTCAAATCCCGTAAGATTTTTGGCATCGGTCAAAATGCTTTTAAGCACTGTCCTTGTGGAGAGCTTGGAATAGTCAAGCTCGTCGCCCGAGATATGATAGCGTTGCATATCCTCCTCGGAGAGCATTATTTTAAGCTTGTCGTCACTTATTACAATGAGTTCCATAAAAATCCTTTCCAGCCTATTCTATAGGCTTGTATCCACACTAATATTATAATACATTTCGGCGAGGATTGTAAGTCCTAAAATATTGGTAATTTTGTTGACATAATCCCGCACTTTTGTTATAATAATCTTGTATTATTCTATGAAAGGCAGGGCGTCGGTGTGAAATACAGTCTTGAGTACGATCATATAGAAATATCCGCAGATCAGCTCTGCTTTAACATATTCGGAAGGCATGATCTTGACGGCTACGCGGCGAGGGAATACACCTCGGCGACAAAGCTCAAGCGCGCAGTCTCTCCCAGACTCGCGTCAGCTATGGGCGGGGAATATTATCTGAACGTATCGCTTACGAACACATTGCGTCTTGATGACGTATACTATTTTGTAAGCGGAGAGTGTGACGGCGTTATCAAAAAGCCTGAAGGATACACCGTTATTGAGATCCGTATAGTAAACAAATACGGTGCGCCCCTCATAAGTGAGGACTATTACAGGGCAAGACTTTATACTCTGGCGTATTTTTTGTGCAGACAAAAGGATGTGCGTGGGGTAGAGCTATGCATGGCGTCATACAACACCGAAACAGGTGAGGTCGATCCGAGCTATTCCTACGCATCATTGGACGAGCTTCGTGATCTTTATGTCAAAACGATCTCCAAAATACACCAAAGAGGAAAATTTTTGTCTTATTCCAAAAGGGAAAGGATACCCGCGCTATCCGACGCGGTATTCCCGTACAGAGAGCTTCGTGAGAGTCAGGCGGAGATGATAAAGGAGTGCTATCGAGACATCAAGCACGGAAACAGACTTTTCTGCCAGGCACCAACGGGAATAGGAAAGACGATCTCAACGCTTTACCCCTCTGTCAAATGCATCGGAGAGAGGGTGGCGGATAAGATATTTTATCTGACGTCAAAGGCGAGCATACGCCGCGAGGCACTTGCGGCGGCTCAGAATATGCGTTCACACGGAGCTAATATCTATACCTGCGTGCTTTCGTCGAAGGAGCAGAGCTGTATCTGTGAGCAGGCAAAGGCAGGCGGCAGGGTGTCATCATATTGCAGGGGCGATATATGCCCTTACGCAAAGGGATATTACGACAGAGCCGAGGGCGCGATATTTGAGCTTATAGAGGGCGGGTTTGAGTTTGACCGCGCGGATATTCTGCGCGTGGCAAGAAAGCACCGCGTTTGTCCTCACGAGCTGTCGCTTGATCTATCCGAGCTTTGTGACATCATAATCTGCGACTATAACTATATTTTTTCGCCCACGGTATATCTCAAAAGATATTTTGCGGACAATAGCCGCGGCGAAAAATATATTTTCCTTATCGATGAGGCGCATAATCTGCCCGACAGGGCAAAAGACCTGTTCTCCGCAAAGCTATGCAGCGGTGAGCTGGAGTCCGCGTGCGAGTGCCTTGGCGAGAGCTCGACTCTCCTGCCCGAAATAGACGGAGTTATCCGTGAGCTTGAAAAGCTTGAGCTGCTTTGTGAGGATAACACCCGATACGACCAAAACCAAAACAAAATAGGGTATTATATAGGAAAGCAGCTGCCCGAGCATTTGTCCGAAAAGCTTTCATCCTGCCAAAAGGCGTGCGAGAGATGGCTCAAATATAACTCGGATAGCCCCGCATATCAGAAAATTGAGGAGCTACACACAAAAATACGTGAGTATAGAGTCTCGGAGGAATGCTTTGGAGACAACTATCTGGTGTTTATAAATACCAATAATCACGAGGTGGAGATATTGCTCTACTGCCTTGATCCGTCAAGTCTTTTGGACGCGGCGCTAAACCGCGCATGCGCGTCGGTGCTGTTTTCAGCGACTCTCACGCCAACCGAGTATTTTGCGGATATTCTCGGCGGCGGAAAAAGGGGAGTGTCGGTCAGCTTCCCGTCACCGTTCCCACCCGAGAATTTATGCGTGGCGGTGGTCGATTCAGTCAGTACAAGATACGAGGACAGGGAAAGATCGTACGCAAGAATCGCCTCATGCGTTGCGGCGACCGCATCCGCTCGTGCGGGGAATTATATAGTTTTTCTGCCGTCGTACAGTTATATGGAAAAGGTTGCGGAAAAATTCTCAGCAAAATATCCTAAGGTCAAGACTATACTGCAAAAAAAGGGAATGTCCTACCGCGACCGAGAGGAGTTCCTTGACTTCTTTTGCGACGACAACAAGCTCCGTATAGGCTTTTGTGTTATGGGAGGACAGTTTTCGGAGGGAATAGACCTTCCCGGAAACAGACTTATAGGCGTTATAGTAGTCGGAGTCGGTCTGCCGGGGCTTTCAAACGAGCGCAACATAATGCGGGACTATTATGAGGAAAAATGCTCACAAGGATATGACTATGCCTATACCTTCCCGGGTATGAACAGCGTGCTTCAGGCGGTGGGCAGAGTCATCCGTCGGGAAAGCGACCGAGGTGTAGCTGTGCTTATTGATGACCGCTATGCCGAGCCACGGTACAGAGAACTGTTCCCAAGTGAGTGGAAACACATAAAATATGCAGGAAATTCTTCGTCTCTTGCAGAAATTGCGCGAAGATTTTGGGAAAAACAAGGGTAAATTAAGATTTTTTGCAAAATTTTGAATTTACCCTTGCTTTTTTTGTTTGCTTGTGGTATAATACAAAAGTATATTTTTTCTATTTGGAGAGCGCCAATGAATTACACTCAAATGACCCGGGAACAGCTTGTTTGCGAGAGAGCAAGGCTTGAGGCTGAATACAAAAAGATCTGCGAGCAAAAGCTCTCGCTCGACTTGTCACGTGGCAAGCCCGATAGCGAGCAGCTTGACCTGTCAAACGAAATGCTTACCTGCGTATCAGCCGCAGACGGATATACGACCGAGGCAGGCTTTGACTGCAGAAATTACGGACTTTTCGACGGGATCCCCGAGGCAAAGGCTCTTTTTTCGGACCTTCTCGGCATACCGCAGAACTATATTTTCGTGGGAGGAAGCTCATCGCTTAATCTTATGTACGACGCGGTTGCCCGCGCTATGCTCTATGGCGTTTACGGCAGTGAGAAGCCCTGGTGCCGTGAGGAAAAGGTGAAATTTATCTGCCCTGTGCCCGGATACGACAGACATTTCAAGATCTGCGAATCTCTGGGAATTCAGATGATAAACGTTGATATGACACCCACAGGTCCCGATATGGACGCAGTAGAGAAGCTTGTCTGCGACCCGTCCGTTAAGGGAATATGGTGCTGTCCCAAGTACTCCAACCCGGACGGAGTAACCTATTCCGACGAAACTGTAAGACGCCTTGCTTCCATGAAGACCGCCGCGCCCGATTTCAGGATCATGTGGGATAATGCCTATGCGGTACACGACCTGTACGAGCAGGGAGATGTTCTGCTTGATATTTTCGAGGCGTGCAGAGAAGTGGGCAGTGAGGACAGAGTTTTCTATTTTGCCTCCACGTCTAAAATAACCCATTCGGGCTCGGGAGTGGCGATAATAGCCGCAAACGAGAACAATCTCAAGCAGATAAAATCCGTCATGACGGCTCAGACGATAAGCTTTGACAAGATAAATCAGCTGCGCCACGTAAAATTCTTCGGCAACGCCGACGGTGTACGCGCGCATATGAAAAAGCATGCGAAAATACTTGCCCCCAAGTTTGACCTTGTACGAAAGAAGCTTGAGAGCGATCTGACCCCCGTGGGAATCGGCAGATGGACAAATCCCCGCGGCGGATATTTTGTAAGTCTATTTACACCAAACGGTTGCGCAAAGAGAACCTTTGAGCTTTGCCGCACGGCGGGAGTCACACTCACCACTGTCGGCGCGACCTACCCCTACGGCAAGGACGAATGTGACAGCAATATCCGTATAGCCCCCACCTATGCCACGATGGAAAGCCTCAATTCCGCTATGGACGTTCTCACGCTCTGCGTAAGACTTGCCGCGGTTGAAAAATTACTTGAAAATTAATGCACAGGGCGGTAAGACCGCCCTGTTTGAATAAGGAATATTATGAAAAATAAACCTACCCAATCATCCACCAACCCCTACAAAAACAGCGACACAAATAAGCGTTATTACACCTACGATCATTGGCTCAAGCGCACCTTTGGCGGCAAGTGTATGAAGATACCGATAGACGCGGGCTTTACCTGCCCGAATATTGACGGAAAATGCTCGGTTGGCGGATGTATATACTGCTCGCAGAGGGGAAGCGGAGACTTTGCTCAGGCGGCGGATATGCCGATTACAGAGCAGCTTGAAAGAACGAGAGAGCAGCTTGCGTCAAAGTGGAAAACCGACAAATATATACCGTATTTCCAGGCGCACACCAATACCTACGCGCCGCTTGAAAAAATAAAGGAAAAGATTGAGCCTGTGATGAGTCTTGACGGCGTTGTGGGGCTGAATATAGCCACCCGCGCCGACTGCCTTGAGGATGACGTTGTGGATTATCTCTGCGAGCTTGCAGAGAGAACTGTTCTGACAGTCGAGCTTGGGCTTCAGACGATACACGACAAAACGGCAATGCTTATAAACAGGGGACATACCTATATGGATTTTGTCGATGGCTATAATAAGCTCCGAGCCGCGTCGGACAAGATAAATATCTGTGTTCATCTCATATTTGGTCTGCCCGAGGAGAGCAGGGAGGATATGCTTGAATCAGTAAGGGCGGTATCCGCGCTAAGACCCGACCAGATAAAATTTCACCTGCTTCATGTGCTCAAAAATACCCGCCTTGCCGATATGTACCTTTCGGGAGAATATCAGCCCATGAGTATGGAGGAATATATTGACGTAGTGGCAAAAGCTCTGACCTATCTTCCCGAGAACACTGTTGTGGGAAGACTGACGGGAGACGGTATGCAGTCCGAGCTTTTAGCTCCCGATTGGAGCAGAAAAAAGACCGTTGTGATAAACGGCATAGACAAGAAAATGTATGCGGAAAATCTATGGCAGGGAAAGAACAATCGATAATTGAATAAAGAGAAAGACCAATTTTGACGATTTCGTGAAAAACACGTGGAATATTCGATATTAAAAAAGTCAATATCCACAATTTATGCTTGTCAAATTTGGTCTTTTTGATAATTTACATTTTTTCCGTATTATGCTATAATTACATTAAGGAGCGGAGTGTGCAAACTCCGCGCAAATATTTTCTAAAAGGAGAAAAAGAAAATGAAAAAGATTATTGCTACAGTTCTTGCAACTGTAATGATTCTCTCTATCCTTGCTACTCTCGCTATCGTTCCCGCAACGGCAGCTGAGGACAAGGACACAGGCGACTGGGCAGTTTACGCTGATCCCGGCGCATACAAGGATGAGGGTAAAGAACCTCTTTACGTTTTTGACGATCCTACTACATCTGAGATGGATATTCCTTCTTATGAGTACACCGACAAGGGCTTTAAGGTATCCGGTACCTACGCAACCGAGCCTGCTGACACAAAGCCCCGTTTCCAGATCACAACCAAGGAAAAGCAGAACCTTAAGAAGGGCGTTTCCTTGACAATTGAGCTTGACGGTTATGCTGAAGGTAGCCACGACAGATGGGTCAGCTTCTATATCTGGGATCAGCCCAACCCCGCTCAGGGTAATAACACAGGTAAGTACGGTAACGGTTACGCTTGCCTTAACAGATTCACTATTATCCAGAACTTCATCTCCTCTCAGGGATTCTATGACGGCTATAACCTCATGGCTCAGCCCGGTTCCGAGACAAATCCCTGTACCTGGAACATGCTTGATGCAGACGTATACGGACCTACAGGTGAGCCTGTTGGTGTAGCACATAACACTACTTCCGTTGAAGGTGTATATACCCTTACAATGGATCTTGTATATGACGAGGGCACTAACTTCTACAGCCTTTACATTCAGGATAAGCAGGTTGGACCCGCACAGACTGTTAACGAGTTCTTCCAGATCCAGTTCCCCGATGGCTACGGATACGTAGGCTTTGGTTTGTTCAACGCAGTATCCAACTGCACAACAACAGCTGTAATTACCGAATTCAACGGTGAGAAGCCCACAGGTACAGATAAGGCTGACCAGCTCTACAACGCAGAGCCTCTCGGTCCCATGATCGATACATCCACTCTTGATCCCGAGGCTCCCGTTCTTCTCTTTGACGCTCACAATGCAAAAGGTGAGTTCGAAAGAACAGGTTATTTGCCCATTTCCGACGGTACCAACATTGCTAACAAGTACGACGGTTCCTTCAGAATCTATCCTAAGGACAGCGACCACGATACATATTTCTCTATGTCTCCCGACAACGATTGGACATACGAGGCTTCCGATTATCCTTACGCAGTTGCTCTCTTCAGAAACTACTGTAACTGTATTGTTGAGGGAGACGAAGACTTTGAGTGTGAGGGCAGAGCAGGACATACCGTTAAGAGCGTATACTACTGCGCAGGTAAGAACTCCAGCCCTGACGGAAACTACAGATTGGAAGAATGGCCTCAGGAAGAAGAATATGAGGACTTCTACGGAAATAAGTATCAGCTCTTTATGTTTGACTTCTCCGACTTTGGAGAGGACTGGTCCGGCAGAATCAACACGTTCAGACTTGACGTTCGCTACACAGATAAGATGCTGAGCGATGAAGACACCAACCATTTCGATCTCTGCTACATGGCATACTTCCAGACTGCAGAGGCAGCAAAGGCTTACGCTGAAAAGTACGTTAACGACTATGAGCCCTGTCCTCACGAGGGTGAAAAGATAGTTACACCTGAAATCCCCGCAACATGTACCAGCGCAGGTAAGAGAGAAACAGAGCAGTGCGCTGACTGTTACGAGTACACAAAGGGTAAGGCACCCAAGGTAATCCCCGCTCTTAACCACGATTGGCAGTCTTCTGAATACATCGCTCCTACATGTACAGAGGACGGTAGAGAAGCAGGCAGAGCATGTGCTCGCTGCGGCGCTAACGAGTCCAAGGTAATTGAGGCTCTCGGCCACGTTGAGATATACAAGTCCGATGAAGAAAACCACTGGATCGGCTGTCAGAACTGTGATTATGCTGAAACTCCCGAGGCACACAACATCGGTGATAACGACGTTTGTACAGTTTGCGGACACGGTTGTCCTCACACCGACACAACATGGAACACTACCACAGTAGCAACCTGCTCGACTCCCGGCTTGAAGAGCGAGACCTGTAACGAGTGTGGCGCTACAGTTAACTCCGAGGTTATCGCGGCTCTTGGTCATACCGAAGAGGTACTTCCCGCAGTTGAGCCCACCTGTGAAGAAGCAGGTAGAACAGAGGGTAAGAAGTGCTCTGTATGTAATACTGTAACAGTTACTCAGACTGTAGTTCCCGCAAAGGGACATACTGAGGAAGAAATTCCCGCAGTAGATGCTACATGTACAGAGACAGGTCTTACAGCAGGTAAGAAGTGTACAGTATGTGATACTGTAACAGTTGAGCAGACAGAAACTCCTGTAGCAGCTCATACATACGACAACGATACAGATACCGACTGTAACGTTTGCGGCGCTAAGAGAACTATCAACACTCAGCCTCCCGCAACCAATACTCCTTCTGAGGGCGGCGACGACAACAGCGGTGACGACGGCGAAAAGAAGGGATGCGGATCCGTTATCGGACTCGGCGCATTCGCAGTTATCGCAACCGTTGCTCTTGCAGGCGCAGTAAGCTTGAAGAAAAAGGACTAATTTCTGATTAGTTTAACAAATAAACAAAAATCGGAGGATGCTTCGGCATCCTCCGACTTTTTTTGTTAAATTAAGAGTTGATCTCTGTTGGAATCTCCGTGGGAGCCTCCGTTGGCTTGCTTGTCCCCGGGTATTCTTTATATCCGTGTGTCCTTATGTATTCGAGCATTATTCTGTATCCCTCAGCGTTTGGCGAGCCGCCGTCCTCACTCGCGTATTTTCTTGGGAGCTTGCCTGAGGAGTCCTTAAGGGCTTGCGCTGTGTTAAGATACCGCACGTGCATATCATTTGCAAGCTCGCACAGCCACTTGTTGCATTCATCTATCTTTTCATTGGATATCTCGCTGTTTTTGCGCTGATATTTTGCCGACACGGGCAAAATCGACTGAATTATAATTTTTGTACTCGGCGAGCTTTCCGTTACAGTGTTAATGAGCTTTTTGTAATATTCACAAAACGCTTCCTTGTCGCAATAGGGAACACCGTTTTCAAGTCCAAGGGTTATCACAAGATACCTTGGCTTTTTTGTTTTAAGAGCATGGGAGAGAAGCATCTCCTCGTCCGTTTCGGGAAGTATTATGGTTGCCTTGTCTATGTTGTAGTCAAGGCTGAGCGTACCGTCCTTGCCCGTCCAGACCTGATTTGTGTCGACACCGTCTGCCAAAGCTCCGCTGCTTACCATATTCTGACTTGTAAAATCCCCGAGAAATATCAGATTATTTAGATAATTCTGACCGTAGTCGGGAGTGGATCCAAGCGTTGCCTCGCTGCTTGAAATATCAAATTCCTTGTCCTTTTTTATAAGGGCATATAGGCTCACCGCGGCGATTATTGCCAGGATCAAAGCGGCAAGCAGAGAAAAAATAATTACCTTTGAGACCTTTTTCATTTTATTTTAACCTTATTTGTCGTTTGAAAAAAGACTTTTATATTCGGTCTGCTTTTCCTTCGCCTTTGGAGATCCCTTGCCGCTTGCAACTTTATTTGTCTTGACGTCGGCTTTTCTCTCACCGCTGCGCTTGATAACAGCGGACTTAATAAGACAAGCTGCCGCGTACAATACGGCAAATATCACCGTTGAAATGACCGCGAACGTAAAGCCCTTGTGATACGGGAGGATAATGCAGAAGAAAAATCCGCCTATATAGCATACCGCGTGACAGCACAGTGTGGCGATCTTGCCCATTATATTGCCTTCCTTTATCGCCGTGCCCGTTGACATAACAAATGAGAACAAAAGCAAGAACAAAAATTTAGCGGGGTCAAGGCCTGTGTTTTCGTTGCCAAACAACTTAGCAAACAACAAAAATACTGCACTTATTACGGTATAGTAAACTGCTCCGAGATTTATAATTCTTTTAAGCATTGAAATAACCTTTCATATTTATTGGTGCGAACACACCCTCATTTTATTTTAACACACAAAGAGAAATTTTTCAATAAGCATTTTATATTTTTTGGCAAAATAAATGTATAAAAATTCACAAAAATATGCAAAGTTTCTTGACAATGCGGGGCTAATGTTATATAATTAAAATAGGTATGTATTGCCGACAGGCAATAATTTTAATTTTTTCATATAAGGAGACATAAAGATGCCCGAGATATCAAGAAAAGAAGCGAGAAGAACGTTGTTTGCGCTTTTGTTTGAGACTGAATTCAAGACGGAGGAGACCCCGGAGCAGATATATTACTCTGCGCTTGAGGACAGACATATTCCCGAGGATGAGTATATAAAAAACATATTTTTCGGCATTTGTGAGAAAAGCGCTGAGCTTGACACAATAATCAGCAATTACGCAAAGGGATGGAGAGCGGACAGGCTTTCCAAGGTGTCAAGAAGTGTTATTCGTCTGTCTGTTTACGAGATACTTTACGCTGACATTCCCGCAAACGTATCCGTCAGCGAGGCGGTCGATATCGCCAAGAAATACGGCGAGGATAAGGCTCGCGCGTTTGTAAACGGCGTGCTTGCGAGTATCGTAAGAGACGTTGAGGCGAAGGGCAAGGACGCGCTTATTTCCCTTGGCACGCCAGACGCTGAATAAAATGAGTGACAAGCTTTTTGTCGGTATAGACACAAGCAACTATACCACCTCGCTTGCGCTTTGCACGTATGAGGGAGAGGTTGTTGCTAACATAAAAAAGCTGCTTGCCGTTGAGAGCGGCGAGAGGGGATTGCGGCAGAGCGACGCGCTTTTTCTGCATACAAAAAATCTCCCCGAGCTTATGGGCAAGCTGTCCGACGTTATTAAAGATAAGTATCCCCGGAGCGAGATATGCGCGGTTGGATATTCCGCATACCCGCGCGACTGTGAGGGCTCGTATATGCCTTGCTTTTTGGCGGGCAAGGCAGCGGCACATTCTTTTGCCGCGCCCATAGGATGTCCCATATATAAATTCTCGCACCAGGCAGGACATATTGCGGCGGCGCTTTATTCGTCGGGCGCAAATGAGGATATTGTTTCGCAGGCTGCGGCTTGCGGCGGCAGATTTGCGGCGTTTCACGTATCGGGAGGCACGACCGAGCTTTTGCTCGTGACGCTTGCCGACGGAAAAATGTCCATAGAGCAGATAGGCGGCACAAAGGATATAAACGCCGGTCAGGCGATTGACCGCGCGGGTGTTATGATGGGGATGAATTTCCCCTGCGGCAGGGAGATGGAAGGTCTTTGCGGCAATGGAGCATCCTATAAAAAGCAGATAAAGATATGTGTTGACGGACTGTTCTGCAACCTTTCCGGACTTGAAAATCAAGCCAGGGCTATTTACACGCAAGGGGAGAGCAAGGGCGAGGTCTGCGAGTTTGTATTTGACTTTGTAGGCAAGACGCTCCTTAAGATGACCGAAAATCTGAGGACTCTCTATCCCGATATACCCGTACTTTACGCGGGCGGAGTTATGAGCAACTCCAGAATCAAGAAAATGCTCTCACAAAATCAGAAGACATATTTTGCACAGCCCGAATTTTCCTCGGATAATGCCGCGGGAATATCACTTTTGTGCAGAAAGCAGCATTTAGGATAAACTGTGAAAGGAGGCTCATATGAGCGGACGCAGCGCTTTCAGCGTATCCCAGGTAAATGAATATATAAAAATGCTCCTTGAGTCCTCCGACGTTATAAGCAATATCTGGGTAATGGGTGAAATATCAAATTTCAAGAGCCATTACGCAACGGGGCATCTCTATTTTTCTCTCAAGGACGAAGGAAGCATAATCAAGTGCGTGATGTTCCGAGGCAGCGCGCAAAAGCTTAGATTTGTGCCCGAGGACGGCATGAAGGTGTTGCTTCACGGCAAAATATCAAGCTACGCCCCTCGTGGAGAATATCAGATATACGCCGACGATATGCAACCCGACGGGATAGGCGCGCTCGCGCGAGCGTTTGAACAGCTCAAGGTGAGACTTGGCGCCGAGGGGCTTTTTGATCAATCGCACAAAAAACCAATACCGCATATGCCCAAAAGGGTGGGAGTTATCACATCCGCCTCGGGAGCGGCTATACATGATATTCTAAACGTCTCGGGCAGACGGTGTCCGGGCGCGGAGATAGTCATCTATCCTGCTCAGGTGCAGGGAGATACTGCCGCAAGGAGCCTTTGCGGAGGCATTAAATATTTCAACGAAAAAAGCCCCGTGGATATTATAATAATTGGTCGCGGCGGCGGTTCTATTGAGGATCTGTGGGCGTTTAACGACGAAAATCTGGCAAGAATAATATATGACTCGCGCATACCCGTCATATCGGCGGTAGGACATGAGACGGATTTTACCATCTGTGATTTTGTAGCTGATCTGCGAGCGCCAACACCAAGTGCGGCGGCAGAGATCGCATTTCCCGATATGCTTGGGGTATTACAGCGTGTCAAGCAGCTTCGCGGACTTTGCGACGTGAAAATTTCACGAAAGCTGACATCTCTCAAAACACAAGCCTCACTTCTTGAAAAGAAGATAGAGGTAAGATCCCCCGAGCATGTGCTCAATCAGAGAATGATGCATGTTGCCAGACTCAGCGAAAGGCTTGAGAGCTTGAGTCAGGGAGCTTTTGCAAGGTCGAAAAACAAGCTGGATCTGTTGATAGCCCGTCTTGACGCATCAAATCCGCTTTCCCTTATGTCACGGGGATATGCGGTGGTGCAAAAGGACGGTGGAGTCGTCACGAGAGCGGAGAAGCTCTCTGCGGGTGACGGTATCACTGTGGCATTTGCTGACGGCGAGGTATCCGCAAGAGTCGAAAAAACAAAAAAAGGAGAATGAAACAATGGCAGAAAAGAAGAAAACCTTTGAGGAAAATCTTTCGCGCCTTGAACAGATAGTTGAGGAATTCGAGGACGAGGGCCTCACACTTGAAAAATCTATAAAGCTATACGAGGAGGGCGTCAAGCTCGCGGGAAAATGTACGCTTGAGCTTGAGGCGGCAGAACGTAAGATAAAAATACTTCAGAGAACGGGTGACGGAGAGATAGTTGAAACCCCCATCTCGGAAGAAGACCTCGCTTGATAGGAGAATTTATGGAGCACATTTACGCAAAAAAAATAATTGAGGAGAACGCGGCGTTTATCGAGTCGGTTCTTGACTCAAAATACTCGGACGAGAGCGAGATTATCGGAGGACTTGAACAGTCGGTAAGGTACAGTCTGCTCCGCGGAGGCAAGCGGATACGCCCATGTATATGTATAGAGACCTGCAAAATGCTTGGCGGAAGTGTCGAGGCGGCGTTGCAGTTTGCCGTAGCGGTAGAGATGGTACATAACTACTCGCTGATACACGACGACCTTCCGTGTATGGATAACGATGATTTTCGCCGCGGTAAGCCAACTACCCACAAGGTCTACGGCGAGGCTATGGCGATTCTCGCAGGCGACGGGCTTCTGACGGATGCGTTTCTTGAATGCGCGATGAATCCGTATGTTTCGGGAGACTGCGCCGCTGCGGCGGTATCTGTCCTGTCCGCTGCTGCGGGAAGTCGCGGAATGGTACGGGGTCAGGCAATAGATCTGTACGGCGAGCAGCATCCGCTCACAGTTGAGCAGCTTATTGAGCTTCACGTCGGTAAGACGGGCGCGCTTATCTGTGCGTCTGCCCAGCTGGGCGCTCTGGCGGCGGGTGTTACTCCCGATGATCCAAGAATGCAGGATGTTGCGGAGTTTGCAACTCAGATAGGTCTTGCCTTCCAGATAATAGACGATGTGCTTGACGTGACCTCAAGCTCTGAGACACTCGGCAAGCCCATAGGATCGGATGCGCAGCAGAATAAGACCACATTTATGAGCTTCTTTACCGTAGAGCAGGCGCTTGCATACGCAGAGCAGTGTACACAGTCTGCAATAAGCGGAATACAGAAGTATGAAAACAGCGACAGATTGATCGAATTAGCAAAATACTTGTGCGCAAGAGACAAATAAAATAACAGCAAAGGGAAAATAAGATGTTAGACGCAATAAAGGATTTTTTTACTAACTACGTGATTATTTCTGCGGCGGTCAGCTGGATAGTCGCGCAAATACTCAAGGGATGCACGGGAATTTTCAAGAAAAAGAAGTTCACAATTACAGAGTTCTTGTTCGGAACGGGCGGCATGCCTTCGTCTCACTCGGCTGCTGTCTGCTCGATGGTAAGCGCTACGGCAATATATTACGGTCTTAACTCTTTCCAGTTTGGTATGGCGGGACTGTTGTCTATGATAGTTATCCGTGATGCGCTTGGAGTAAGACAGGAGGTAGGCAAGCACGCGGTGGTGCTTAATAAAATACTCAAGGATCTTGAGAGCGATAAGCCTGAGGAGGCGTTCATGGAATTTGTGGGACATACCCCTTTCCAGGTGATTATGGGCGCGCTTTTGGGCCTTGTAATACCGATAGGACTGTACTTTACCGGTTGGTTTAGCTTGACGTAATGAGAATTGATTTATATCTTTCACAAAAAGGCTTTTGCGAGAGCAGAAACAAAGCGTCGCGACTGATCGATGCAGGACTTGTGTCGGTTGATGGAAGAACTGTTCTGAAGTCATCCGAGGAGATTGACGAGGGTGCGGAGCATAGAGTCGAAATACAAAAGGACAATGATTTTGTTGGCAGGGGCGGGCTTAAGCTTGATGCGGCGATAAGTCGGTTTTCGTTTGACGTGCGCGACAAAAGATGTATCGACGTCGGTGCATCCACGGGCGGATTTACCCAATGCCTTCTTATGCGCGGAGCGCAGAGCGTTGTTGCGGTGGACTCTGGCAGAGGACAGCTTCATAAAAGCTTGCTTGATGACCCTCGTGTAAAATCCGTTGAGGGATACAATGCGCGAAATCTGAACGTATCTGAATTTGGAATGTTCGATCTTGGGGTAATGGACGTGTCGTTTATATCCCAGACACTAATAATTCCCGCTCTGTCACAGCTTATATGCGGCGGCGGGGCGCTTATAAGTCTGATCAAGCCGCAATTTGAAGCAGGCAGACAGGCGATAGGAAAAAACGGAATAGTAAAGAAGGCCTCCGACAGGGAATACTCCCTGATACGCGTTGCGGAATGCGCAGGTCAGCTTGGACTTGAGCTTATAGACGTAATCAGATCTCCTATCACAGGAGGCGACGGAAATATTGAGTATCTTGCGTACTTTGTAAAAACAAACAAAGCGTGTGGGGTATCTCAGGAAAACATAAAAAGAATAAATCGGCTTTGCCGGGAATGAGGATATTATGCCTAAGAAAATACAAAAAGCAGCGCTGATAACCAATTTCAATATATATGAAAAGGCGTGGAAGGCTATAGAGGTAGCAAGAAAGCTTACGAGCCTTGGCTGTGAGGTTATAACGTCCTATTATAACAAGGACAAAATAGAAAAGCTGGACTCGGAGGTAAAGATAACCTACGTATCAAACGACAAGGTTTACCGCTCTTGTGAGGCGGTCATAGTGCTTGGAGGAGATGGAACTCTGCTTGAGTCCGCGCGCCGCGTAGCACAGCTTGAGATACCCGTAATAGGTATCAATCTCGGAAGGCTCGGATATATGGCAGAGCTTGAGACATCTGAAATAGACAAGCTTGAGCGTGTTGTGAACGGTGATTACGACATAGAGGAAAGATCCATGATATCCGTAGAAATAATCACGGGCGACGGACGTGTGCGTTCAAGCAACTATGCGCTCAATGACGCCGTGCTGTCAAACGGCTCTATATCAAGAGTTGTTGACCTTGAGCTTTACGAGGGCGGAGTACTTATCTCGTCTTACCGTTCCGACGGTATGATAATTGCCACACCTACGGGCTCGACAGCTTATTCTATGTCGGCAGGCGGAGCGGTGGTCGACCCCAGACTTTTCTGTCTGTGCGTCACACCTATATGTCCACATTCGCTCTCGGCTCGTCCTTTGATTTTCCCCGACAGCGCGGTGCTGTCAATAAAGAACGTATGTCAGAGAGAAAAGATGCTTTATCTTACAGTCGACGGACGCGCTAATTTTGAGCTTTTCAGAGGAGAGTCCGTTAGAATAACGAGATCCCCCCTGACAACTCGCTTTATCAGACTTAACAAGAGCGGATTTTATATGAAGCTCCGCCAGAAAATGAACGAAAAATAAGAGGTTTTGCCGTGAAAAAGAACAGACATATAAAAATTTACGAGCTTATTTCAAAGCACGAGATAGAAACACAGGACGAGCTTATCGACTATCTCAGGGCAGAGGGCTTTGACGTCACTCAGGCAACTGTGTCAAGAGATATAAGAGAGCTGAACATAGTAAAGGTGACAACAAAGCGAGGAACGTATAAATACACAGCGGCACACACGCAGCCAAAACCCAGCGCAGCGCCCTTTGCAAATGCGCTTGTAGACTCGGTTCAGTCGGTAAACTTTGCGCAGAACATCATAGTTATAAAGACTATTCCCGGAATGTCCAGCGCTGTCGCGGTAGCAATAGATGGTTTTTCAGAGCCCCGTCTGCTTGGATGTGTATCGGGCGATGACACAATAATCGTAGTCGCAACCGACACAGAGGCAGCTTACGATATTGGCAGCAGAATGAAGGATCTCCTCGCGCGCGCATAATATATAATTACATATAGCGCATCATTTTTTTGAAAAATTATCCAAAGTGTATTGAATTCTGAAGGTATATGTGATATAATCATAAAGTTGTGAATTTTACAGAAAGGCAGTAGAAAAAATGCTTAAGATCAAATCCGCGATAGCGGAGAAAATATACGAGAGCGTATTGCAGATAAATCCCGCAGCGGAGATAAGCGCTACGGATATTATAGGTATGCTCGAATATCCCCCCGACTCGAGTATGGGAGACCTTGCGTTTCCTTGCTTCAAGCTTTCAAAGGCTCTCCGCCGCTCGCCCGTGCAGATAGCGGCGCAGATCGCCGAGTCCCTGAAGCTTGATTGTATAAAGAGCGCCGAGGCGGTAAACGGATACCTCAATATTAAAATTTCGGACGAGTATCTTGGAGAGAAGGTCCTTGCCGAAATACTTGAACAGAAAGAAAATTACGGCAGACCTACCTTTGGCTGCGGCAAGACGGTAGTGCTTGACTATTCCTCGCCAAACGTAGCAAAGCCCTTCCATATAGGACACCTCGGCACAACGGTTATTGGACACTCGCTCAAAAAGCTTCATGAGTTTGCGGGATATAACTGTATCGGTATAAACTATCTCGGTGACTGGGGAACTCAGTTCGGCAAGCTGATAGTTGCTTACAGACTTTGGGGCGACAAGCAGCAGATAGAGGAGGGTGGAATTGACAAGCTCGTTGAGCTTTACGTCCGCATCAACAACACCATTAAGGGCGACGAGGAAAACGGAATTCCCGCGCGCGATGACTTGGCTCAGCAGGCAAGAGACGAGTTCCGCAAGATGGAGGAGGGCGATCCCGAGAACATTGCGCTCTGGAAATGGTTTGTTCAGATCAGCCTTGAGGAATACAGCAAGACATATAAGCAGCTTGACATTGAGTTTGACAGCTACAAGGGCGAGAGCTTCTATACTGACAAGATGCCCGCGCAGGTTCAAAAGCTTCGCGATATGGGGCTTATGAAGATAGACGACGGCGCGTCCATAGTGGATCTTGATGAGTACGGAATGCCTCCTTGCCTTATACTTAAGAGAGACGGCTCGACACTCTATCCCACACGTGATATCGCGGCGGCATATTACAGGAAGCAGACATACAACTTTGATAAGGCTATATACGTCACAAGTAATCAGCAGAATCTCCACTTCAAGCAGTGGTTCAAGGTTGTTGAGCTTATGGGATACGATTGGTACGATCAGCTTGTTCACGTACCCTACGGTACGGTATCCCTCAACGGTGCTAAGCTTGCGACACGTACAGGAAACGTAGTTCTTCTCCGTGACCTTTTCGCGCTTGCGATAGAGAAGGTTACCGCTATTATGGAGGAAAAGAACCCCGACCTCAAGGGTAGAGAGGACATAGCCGAGGCAGTCGGTGTTGGCGCGATAGTGTTCTACTATCTCTACAACAACAGAATAAAGGATATAAACTTCAACCTTGAGGAAGCCTTGAGCTTTGACGGCAACACGGGTCCCTACGTTCAGTACACATACGCGCGCACCTGCTCGGTGCTCGAGAAGGCGAGCGAGGTTAAATGCGACTGCGTTCAGATAACTGCTCCCGAGGAAGCTGCGCTTCTCAAAACGCTTTGTCAGTTTGAAGAGAAGGTCAATATCGCGATCAGAGATTACGAGCCTTCGGTTATCACAAGATTTATTCTTGACGTTGCAACCGCATACAACAAGTTCTATCACGAGTGTAAGATACTTGGAGCAGAGGATGCAAATGTAAGAGGAACGAGAATACTGCTCACAGAAGCCACCAAAAACGTTCTTGGAAGCGCGTTCTCACTCGTGTGTATGAAGAAAACAGAAAGAATTTAATTTAAGTCAGAGAGGATTTTAGATATGTCAGGACATAGCAAATGGGCTAACATCAAGCATAAGAAGGAAAAGACCGACGCGCAGAGAGCGAAGGTGTTTACAAAGATAGGTAAGGAAATTACTATTGCTGTTAAGGAAGGCGGCGGAGACCCCAACTCCAACGCGAAGCTCCGCGACCTTATCGCAAAGGCAAAGTCCAACAACGTGCCTAACGATAACATTGAGAGAACCATAAAGAAGGCTCTCGGCGGCACTGGCGAAAACTACGAGGAGGTAGTTTACGAGGGCTACGGTCCCGCCGGCGTTGCGGTTATAGTTGAGGCTACGACCGACAACAGAAACAGAACCGCAGGCAACGTGCGTTCTTATTTCTCCAAGTACCACGGAAATATGGGACAGTCGGGCTGCGTAAGCTTTATGTTTGAGGAGAAGGGTGTAATCGTTATTGCGGACGAGGACGGCGTGATTGACGAGGATCAGCTTATGGAGACTGCTCTTGAGTCAGGCGCGTCTGATTTCTCGGGCGAGGACGGAATCTATGAGATCTATACCGAGCCTGATGACGTTTACGCCGTTGCGGAGTCCCTCAAGGATGCGGGATATACCTTTGAGTCCGCAGAAAAGACCAAGGTTCCCACAACGAGCGTCACTCTTGATAACGAGGACGATATCAAGTTTATGAATCTTCTTATCGAAAAGCTCGAGGAAGATGATGACGTTATGGAAGTATATCATAACTGGGAGAACTGTGATTGACACTCCTAAAAAGTCCGTAATACTGCGTTGATCCTCAAAAGCGGCTTGACTTACGGCAGTAAGCCTTCGCCTTGCTTTTTCCGGTTCGCCTTGTCTTACGAAATTTTTCTTAGTCAGTAGAAATATAGCCTTCCTATGAATCACGTTAGGAGGGCTATATCTAATAATAATTTGGAAAGGAGGCACAAAATGGCAAAAAATAAATACACACGGCTGTTTGAGAACACCGCGATATTTACCGTGGGTAAATTTATATCCAAGCTTATAGTCATCTTTATGCTTCCTTTTTATACCTCGTGCTTATCAAGCGCGGAGTATAGCACAGCTGACCTTATTACCAACCTCTGCAACCTCTTGATCCCGCTTGCGGGACTTGGAGTAAGCGAGGGTATATTCAGGGGTGCCGCGGAGAAAAATCAGGACAAGGAAAGCTTTTTCACCAACGGCATAATACTGATGCTTATAGGCGGCGCAGGCTTTCTCGTCCTGTCACCCTTATTATTTACTATCAAATATTTTTCCGCATACGTCTGGCTAATAATTGCCTACGTGCTTGCCTCAAACGTGCATTCAGTATGCTCACAGTATATCTGCGCCATAGGCAGGACAAAGCTTTTTGCGGGACAGGGAATACTCAACACGGCGCTTACCGTGGGGCTCAACATTCTGTTCCTTGCGGGATTTGATATGGGTATTACGGGTTACGTACTATCAATTGTACTTGCGGATACTCTGACCACCGTATTTTTGTTTTTCTTTGCAAGGCTCTACAAAGCCTTTGACTCCAAAAAAATAAGCGGCGCGCTTATGGGGGATATGCTCAAATTCTGTTTGCCGCTTGTACCGTCCACGATATTCTGGTGGATAACAAGTGTGTCGGACAGATATATGGTCTCGGCTATGCGCTCGGATGCGGAGAACGGTCTATATACCGCCGCGTACAAGATACCGACGCTTCTGACTTACGTTGTCACGATCTTCAACGACGCATGGAAGCTTTCGGCAGTCTCTGAGGGTGAGGATCTCACGGAAAAAACTAATTTCTACTCCAAGGCGTTCAAGTATTATATAGCTATAATGTTTATGGGAGGAGCCGGGCTTGCCGTCACGGCAGGGCTTTCCTCGAAAATACTTTTTGCCTCGTCATATGAGGCGGCGTGGATATTTATTCCCACTCTTTCGGCGGCGACGGTATTTACCGCACTGGACACGTTTATGGGAAGCGCGTATTTTACAGTCAAAAAAACGGGAATGTCATTCTGGACAGCTCTTGTGGGAGCCGTCTTGAATCTCGGGCTCAACCTTATTATGATACCCGATTGGGGACTCGGATGGGGAGCGATGGGCGCGTCGATAGCAACACTGTTAAGCTATTTTATCGTGTTTGTGATACGTGCTGTTACTATGAAGAGATTTATCCCGTTCAAGCTTTACCCCGTAAAGCTTATTCTCAACACGGCAATGCTTGTCGCTATCACGGTGATAATGACTGCGTGGGGTGACGATCTGTGGGGCTTGCTCGTATCAATAGCAATTCTCCTTGTATGCCTTGTTTACAACGGACGGGACATAGTTTTAGCCTGCAAAGAGATATTGAGATCGATAAGAAAGAAAAAAGCATAAATATTTACAATTTCTTCACATTTTTTTGAGGATAAATATTGACAAAAAATCACGCTTATGATATAATAATCGGGCGTGTGAAAAACACATAAAATAGGGTGGTCCGCTGCAATGCTCGCATGAACATCCGTAATATTAAGGAGGGCTTTATGGATCTTATTAAGGCTTTTACAAACGAGCAGCTCAAAGAGGAAGTACCCCAGTTTAACATTGGTGACACAGTACGTGTTCACAACAAGATCGTTGAGGGTACAAGAGAAAGAATTCAGATGTACGAGGGTACCGTTATCGCAAAGCACGAGGGCGGCATTTCTTCAACCTTCACAGTAAGACGCATTACCTACGGTTGCGGCGTCGAAAAGACTTTCCCCCTTCATTCTCCTAACGTAGTTAAGGTGGATGTTATCCGTCATGGTAAAGTCAGACGTGCTAAACTCTACTACCTCCGTGGCAGAGTTGGTAAGGCTTCCAAGGTTAAGGAAGATATTTCTGCAAAGAACTGATTTCTTATGTAAGAAAAAACCGAGGCTGAACGCCTCGGTTTTTTACGTTTTATTGTGTTCCGCGCTGACTATAAGCTTTTTGAACAGCCATTTTCTTGCGACGAGCGCGCCGCCGAGAATTTGAGCGAGATGTGGGGAATCCAAAACCTTTATGCTTCTGCCCGAATCATACAGGCTTGATAAAAACTCGCTCACCTCGTTGCCAAAATCACGTCCAAGCGCAAGGGAATCTGACTGGACGGTTATTTGCTTTGGGGAAAAGGTGGAGTCAAGAGAATTTATAAGCCTTGCGGCAGATGAAAAGATAACCGAAATATCTCCCGAGGAGCAAAGATAGTCACAAAGCGACATATTGTTGGCAATAATATTCCATGGCTTGCAGACAGTAATATTTCCCGACTTTGACAGATAGTATGCGGAAAGAGTCTGACCTAAAAGTATGTATGCGGAATCCGACTCTGTTTTCAAGACAAGATACTGCTTTATCGCTACGTCGGGCGGGATCGTGAGGTCGGGAGCTGAGCCGAATATTGATGATATCCTGCTTTTGATGGTCGAGACATCGCAAGCCTTGGGCGGAGCGATCTCGGATACGTATCCTATACACTGTCTGCCGCCGAGGTTATCGGCAATAAGCACGGAGGCTGAATAGTCAAGACCTGATTCCGAAAGCCTTTGCGCGCCGATATTAAGAAATGACAAGAGATTTTCCTCATATCTTAATGCGTCTGAATACGAATAAGAATAATAAAAATCATAGGTCAGGGCAGAGGATATAATTGATATTGCGAATCGGCGCGTGGATACGTCAATTATGAGAAAACGCAGACTGTCTGAATGCATCAGGTGCGCGCACACGCGTCCGTTACCATCGGGCTTTCTTATCTGCTTTTTCGCAAGTGAGAGCGAATATATTGCCTGCATGACCTTGCCGACAGTGACCTCACTGTATCCTGTGCGGTCTGCCACGCTTTTTCTTGTGGGGCTGTCACTCTCAAGTATTGAGTTCAGAATTGAAGAGGTGGCATCTCTGCCTACCCGTATTATACATTTTTTGTGAGCTTTTCGAGTAATCATTTTAAGTCCTTTTGATGTTAATATGTTAATTATAAATCACTTTTTGCGATGTGTCAATTAT
Source organism: Eubacteriales bacterium (assembly GCA_045542075.1). Classification (GTDB taxonomy): domain Bacteria; phylum Bacillota; class Clostridia; order Oscillospirales; family CAG-272; genus SVTX01. The sequence goes on along the minus strand of JAZQKI010000025.1, from coordinate 4,822 downwards.
ATGATAAAAAAATTCAAAAAAACTTTGATAATATTGAAAAAAGTCTTGACAAACAAAGAATTTAATGCTATAATATCTCTTGCCGCGTAAAATTGGCTTTTTTAAGTGCGGAATTTCTTAGGTAACATCCTTGAAGATTCAGCCGCCATTGTTTAGCGAGACTTATATGAAAGAGAGGTGCTTTTCGTGTTTGCAATAATCGAAACCGGCGGAAAGCAGTACAAAGTAACAGAACAGGATATTATCTTTGTTGAGAAGCTTGACTGCAATGAAGGTGAGGAAATCACATTTGACAAGGTTGTAGCTTTGTCCACAGACGCAGGCTTTAAGGCAGGAACTCCTACAGTAGAAGGTGCTGTTGTTAAGGGCGTTGTTCAGAAGAACGGCAAGGGTAAGAAGATTTATGTTATGAAGTATAAGGCTAAGAAGAACGAGAAGAAGAAGATCGGTCACAGACAGCCTTACACAAAGGTTCAGATCACAGCTATCGTTGGTTAATTCTGAATTATGACAAAGCTTGTATTTTACCGAAGCGGTGGTAATTTTTACGGTTTTGAAGAGCAGGGACACACGGGATACGGCGAAGAGGGCGGTGACGTACTCTGCGCGGCGCTTTCCGCAATGACCATGCTTATCATCAACACAGTAGAGATAGCGTATGCTTCCCGTGTTGATTTTGAAATCGATGAAAAGACCACAAACATACGTGTAAAGTCAAAGGCGGCTCTTCCCGAGTACGAGGAGGACGAGCTTAAAAGATACGCAGTATCGGGACTTTTTCTGGCGTACTACAAGCAGATCGAGGATATGATGGAAGAATATTACGAGTATCTCGACGTTGCGGTGGTAGACAGACCGTATGAAGATTAACAAAACAGAACACTACTCGGCATAGCCGAAAAAATTATTAGGAGGAAAAGATAATGGTAAAGCTTAGTTTACAGTTTTTTGCTCATAAGAAGGGTGTTGGTTCTACAAAGAACGGCCGTGATAGCGAATCCAAGCGTCTCGGCGTAAAGAGAGCTGACGGTCAGGCAGTTCTTGCCGGCAACATTCTCGTAAGACAGAGAGGAACAGCTATCCATCCCGGTAACAACGTTGGTATCGGTAGCGACGACACACTCTTTGCTCTTATCGACGGCAGAGTTAAATTTGAGCATAAGGCAGGAGGAAAGAAGCAGGTAAGCGTATACGCTGACTGATCTTTCTGATGTATATAGATAAGGGGTGCGATCTCGCACCCCTTATCTATTTGCTTGCGACCTTTGAATTTTGCCGTATGCGGCGTTGCTCCTCGCTGGCAGCTCGACTTACGTAAGTAAGCCGTCGCTTTGCCAGCTGTGGTGCGCCTTGCCTACGACAAAATTGAAAGGTCTTGATTTTCTTGTGTTTAAGTGATATAATTACTGTATAAATAAAATTAGATTTGAGAGGTTTGTGTGAAAATTCTTTACGAAGATAAATATCTGATACTTTGCGAAAAGGCAGTTGGTGAAAACTCTCAGTTCTCAACTGACGGGGTGAGCAAAAACCTCCCTGAAAAGCTTATGGAATATCGCAGGGGCAAGGGCGAGGATAGCTACATAGGACTTGTTCACCGACTTGACGTGGTGACGGGCGGAGTTATTCTGTACTCAAAAAACAGAGATCTGACGGGCAAGCTCTCCGAGCTTGTTTCAACAAAGGAATATAAAAAGACGTACCTCGCGGTCGTGACATCAATACCGGAGTCAGACAGCGGTGAAATGACAGACCTGCTTTTCCATGACAAGCAGAAGAACAAGACATACGTAGTAAGCAAGGAACGCCGCGGTGTAAAACCCGCCGCGCTGAAATACAAAACACTTGAGAGCGTAATTCTCCCATCGGGCGAGCAGGTAAGTCTTGTGGAGATCGAGCTTTTAACAGGTCGCACGCATCAGATACGAGTGCAGTTTGCCTCCCGCAAAATGCCGCTTTTGGGTGACGGCAAATACGGCTCAAAGCACAACTGCAGCTGTGCGCTCTGGTCTTATAAGGCGGAGCTTATACATCCGAAAACGAGGGAGCATATATGTGTGAAAAGTAATCCCCCCGAAGCATACCCATGGAATATGTTTTCTGCCTTGAGTGACGGTCAGGAGCTTTTCAAAAACTGAATAACTGAGTCGCAAAGCTGGGTGGTGAGCGCGTCCTTATATTCGGCGCTTTCAAAAAGCTCGGATTCGGCGGCGTTAGACAAAAATCCGCATTCCACAAGTACCGCGGGGCAGCTTGAATTGCTCAATAGGTAAATGCTTGTGCCTGCGGATTTTGTTTTTCTGTTGTTGCTTGGCTGGAGATTAGCCTTTACGTTACCTTGTATGATATCGGCAAGGCTGTGAGAATCAGGATTTTGGTCGGAATACCACACCTGGAGCCCCGAGTAACGTGAGTCAGAAAATGCGTTCATGTGCAGACTGATAAAAACACAGTCCGCAGTGTTGTTTATTATTTCAAGTCGAGCTGCCATATCAAGCTTTTTCTTGCGCCCTTGATAATCGGCACTCCTATCGTAGAGAAGTGTGTCGGTGTCGCGCGTAAGAATTACCTTGACCCCCTCCGCCTCAAGCTTTTCCTTGAGGATAAAGGCAAGCTCAAGATTTATGTCCTTCTCGACAAGCCCGCTTTTTGATGACGTACCGCCGTCCTCGCCGCCGTGCCCCGCATCTATAATAACGGTTGAATATTTGTATCCGTCAGCGGACGTGTTCAACGCCTTCGGTGGAGAGAGGATACCAAAGCCAATAGCCGCGGCGATAAGACAAATGCTTGCTATAATGACTGTTATGACATATATAAGAACAGTTTTTTTCATGATTTTTCTCCGAGTTCTTTTTGATAATCCTATGATCTACTAAAAAAATTTATGCAAAATTGATAAAATAGCGAAAAAATATATGATATATTATCTTAAAAAAGTAATTGACAAGCAATTTTATTTTTGTTATAATTATAGCAATTAAAAATTTTTTTACAGGATAAGAAAGTGAGGAAGCGAAAAATGTCTTATACTGATAAGTTTGCAAAAGAGGGTCTTACGTTTGACGACGTGCTGCTCGTTCCCGCAAAGAGTGATATTCTTCCCGCGGACATCAACCTTACAACTCGTCTTACCAACAAGATCAAGCTTAACATTCCGCTCATGAGCGCGGCGATGGACACCGTAACCGAGGCAGACCTCGCAATCGCTATTGCGCGTGAAGGCGGAGCGGGCACTATTCACAAGAATATGCCTATTGAGCGCCAGGCAGACCACGTTGATCGCGTAAAGAGAAGTGAGAACGGCGTTATTACCAACCCTATCTATCTTGGCAAGGACAACCTTGTTCGCGAAGCGGAAGATCTTATGCACAAGTTCAAGATCTCAGGTGTCCCGATCTGTGACGAACACGGAAAGCTTATCGGTATTATCACAAACCGTGATATGAAGTTCCTCCTCAACTTTGACATGAAGATAGACGATGTCATGACAAAGGATAATCTTGTCGTAGCTCCCGAGGGAACCACTCTCGAGCAGGCAAAGGAGATCCTTTGTAAGAATAAGATTGAAAAGCTTCCTATTGTTAACGAAAATATGGAGCTTCGCGGTCTTATTACTATCAAGGACATTGAGAAGGTAAAGAAATATCCTAACTCCGCAAAGGACTCTCGCGGAAGACTTATCTGCGGCGCGGCTATCGGCGCTACCAAGGACGTGCTTGACAGAGCAGGTATTCTGCTTGACGCGGGTGCGGACTTCCTCGTTCTTGACTCGGCTCACGGTCACTCCGAGGGAATCCTCAGAAGCGTAGCTAAGGTTAAGGAAAGATATCCCGACTGCCAGCTTATAGCAGGCAATATCGCGACAGGAGAGGCGGCAGAGGATCTTATAAAGGCAGGCGCGGATGCAATTAAGGTAGGTATCGGCCCCGGCTCCATCTGTACTACCCGAATAGTTGCGGGTATCGGTGTTCCTCAGATCACGGCTATCTGCGATGCTGCGGAGGTTGCCGACAAGTATAATATTCCCGTAATTGCGGACGGTGGTATCAAGTACAGCGGTGATATTACAAAGGCTATCGCTGCGGGTGCGTCTGTTGTAATGCTTGGCTCGCTCTTTGCGGGATGTAAGGAGAGCCCCGGAGAAGAGGAGCTTTATCAGGGAAGAAGCTTCAAGGTTTACAGAGGCATGGGATCTATCGCCGCTATGGAAAAGGGATCTAAGGACAGATACTTCCAGGAGAGCAACAAGAAGCTCGTTCCCGAAGGCGTTGAAGGACGTGTTCCTTACAAGGGACCTCTTGCAGATACAGTATATCAGCTTATGGGCGGTCTCCGCGCAGGTATGGGTTATTGCGGTGCGCCTAATGTTGACGCCCTCAGAGAAAAGGGACAGTTTGTAAAGATTACGGGCGCGGGACTTCGAGAGTCGCATCCTCACGACATCAATATAACAAAGGAAGCACCAAACTATTCCTCACACGGCTAAAAAAAGCCACTATATCGCAAGCAAGTAAATGAAAAAACAACATTTATCTTGACTGTTTATAATCACAAGACATAAAACTAACCGCCGAGAGCACATCGAGTGCCCTCGGCGGTTGCTTGCTTTTTCCGTTCTCACACTCTGGCGTACCCTTGTACGCCGACGAATGTGAGAACGAAAAATATATCTGACTTTTTTGTCGCCGGCTAAAAAAGTCGCTATACCGCAAGTGTTAACCGTTACTTTGTCAACAGTGACAAAGTAACCAAAACACCGTTTAAGAGGGGAATGCGTCGTAATTTCACTCCCGTGAAATTTGCTCTGCGAGCACCCGAC
>JAZQKI010000024.1:0-60707 GCA_045542075.1 Eubacteriales bacterium | reverse complement strand
GCTCTGTCTCCCTGGTACTTTCCCTGAGACGCAAAGCAATAAGAACAGTTGAGGTTGCAGGTATGCGCCACGTGCAGGCACAGTGCCTTTATTACGTTTGAGTTGTTTTTGTAGGTATAGGCAAGCTTTTCAAACTTGTCCTCCGAGAACAGCTTGCCTGCCTCCTCAAGAGATGCAATATCGTCAATACAAAGGTCTATCTCCTCCGCAGTAACGTCGGGCATATGTCCGTATTTTTCAAGAATGGCCGTGATTATTTTCTCGCGGCTTGATCCCTTATACATTGAAATTATATCATATGCGACCTCGTCAACCGTATGTACTGAGCCTGAGCAGGTGTCAAGAACTATATTATATCCGTTAAGTTTATACTGATGTACCATTTTTCACTCCGAAATATTATTTATCTATATGCAAATAATTATTTGTCCAAAATGTGATGACCGAGAAAAAATGTGCAGAACAAGGCGTAAGCTTACAAAGCAAGGCGCAGACTATCTTACGATAGCCAAGCCGCTTTGCAAGTGACAACGCAGTTATGCTCGTTTTTTCGACGGTCAACAAATGAAAACGCTGCCTCATTTAGGCAGCGTTTTCATCATAGAGTGCTGTGACTCTAATTACTTATTCTCGCACTGCTGGTTAGCAACGCCGCAGGATGTCTTGCAAGCAGACTGGCAGGATGTCTGGCACTCGCCGCAGCCGCCGTTCTTAACTGTTTTTACGATATCCTTTGTTTCGATAGTCTTAATTCTGTTCATCAGAAGACCCTCCTAAAATAATCAAGATTGTATCGGCATTCGCCGACAATATTTTCACAAATATATTTTATCACATGCGCCCGTACTTGTCAAGCACTATTTGATAAATTACTAAATTCTATTCGTCAATAAGACCTGAGCTTCTCAAGCAGCGCACTGAAATTCTCGGGCAATTCACTCTCAAAGCCCATTCTCTTGCCTGTTCTCGGATGAGTTAGCTCAAGGTGCTTTGCGTGCAGGCACTGTCCGTGAATAAGGCTCTTATTCTGCGATTCAAATTTGGTATTGCCTCCGCCGTAAACAATATCCCCCACAAGCGGATGACCCGTGCTGGACATATGAACTCTTATCTGATGAGTTCTTCCCGTCTCAAGTCGGCATTCGATATAGGTAAACCTCTGGCCGCCAACACAAAATCTCTCCTTGACGGTAAAATGGGTTATCGCCTCTCGGGATTTTATATCGGGATTGCTAATGACCGCCATTTTTTTGCGATCTGCGGGATGTCTGCCAATTGGCTTATTTATCGTGCCGCTGTCTTCTTTTATATTTCCTATAACAAGCGCGTGATAAATTCTGCTCACGCCGTGAACCTTCATCTGCTCCGCAAGTGAGATATGCGAATCGTCGTTTTTAGCGACTACGAGAAGCCCCGACGTATCCTTATCTATTCTATGCACGATACCCGGCCTTGCCACACCGCCAATGCCTGAAAGACTGTCCTTGCAGTGATAAAGCAGTGCGTTTACAAGCGTTCCCGTATAGATGTTCGTCGCGGGGTGAACTACCATTCCCTCGGGCTTGTTGATAACTATAATGTCGCTGTCCTCATAGATAACGTCGAGCGGTATATCCTCAGGCTCGGCACGGTCGGGCGTGGGCTCGGGATAATTTATCTCCACTACGTCTCCCGCCTTGAGCTTATCCTTTTTGTCGCAAGGCTTTCCGTTGACCTTCACGTCGCCGCTCTCAATAAGCTTTACCGCAAGACTGCGGGAAATATTTTCGTGGGCAGAGATAAGCTTGTCAGCTCTATCGCTCTCGGAAAGCGTAAAGCATACAGCGTTCTCGGACGCATCACTCACATCAAGCTCAAGATCAAGCTTATTATCATTGATTGTCATTTTTATTTTCAACCTCGCCGTCGGAATCAATTGCTCCCGTGTCGGCTATCTCCGTTGCCTGCTCCGTCTCAATTTCCTCAACCGTCTCATCAGCCTCGGCAGCAGGAGCAAGCTCCTCAGCCTTCCTTGCCTTTTCCGCCTTATATTCCTTAACTGCGTCAAGTATCATCCAAAGAATTATAATTCCCGCACCGATAACCACAAAGGAGTCCGCTACGTTGAACGTCCATTTCCACACGTTCGGGAAAGCGCAGAAATCAAGAAAATCTATAACGTATCCAAGACGTATACGGTCGATCATATTACCTATGCCGCCCGCAACTATCATAGTTAACGCAGACATCAAAAGCTTACTCTTAGGCTTTTTCCAGAATATAAACACGAGTATTCCCACTATCATCACGACCGACATGATCATAAACAGCCATCTCGAATCCGACATAGAGCCAAAAGCCGCTCCCTCATTGCGAATATACGTGAATCTGAAAACTCCGGGAATTATCTCAACCGACTCATAAAGATCAAGATCGAGCACGATAAGATATTTGCTTATCTGGTCAAGAAATACTCCGATAAGCATAAGGATTATCCAAATATACATTTATTTCTCCTAAAATATCATTCAGGGGAGGAAGCTTTATCTGAAAGTCCCTCCCCTTAAGGGTTTGAAATTACAGTGCCAAAATGTTCTTACAACGCTCACAAAGGAAGCCACCCTCATCGTCGGTGATACCCTTTGCGGAGTAAGACCAGCAGCGTCCGCACTTGCATCCGTCCGCAGCCTCAACGAGAACCGCGATTCCCGTCTGTGTCTCTGTAAATGCGCCCTCGGGAGCATTACCGAGAACTACGTGCGCGCCCGACGTGGTGTAAACCGTCGCAAGCTGATCGCCAAATGCGCTTATGGACTCATAAACACTGTTGTCGTTTGTATAAACCGTCACCTTCGCGTCGAGAGCCTTACCTATCATCTTGTTAGCTCTTGCAATCTCAAGCGCCTTCATAACATCATCACGGTATGTGAGCATCTGCTCCCATCTCTGACAAAGCTCGGACGTCTTTTCCGCGAGTGCTGCGTCAAATTTGGGCATATCGTTAAGGAATACGCTCTTGAGATTATCTTCGGATGCGTGAGGCATATGCTTCCACATTTCCTCTGCTGTGTAGGAAATCATGGGAGCGAGGAGTCTGACAAGACTCGAAAGCACAGTATAAAGTGCGCTCTGTCCACTGCGTCTTGCCGCGGAGTCCGCTCTTTCAACGTAGAGACGGTCCTTTGTTATATCAATATAAAGCTTGGAAAGCTCAATGGTGCAGAACTTGTTGATAGCGTGGTATGCGATGTGGAACTCGTATGTGTCGTATCCCTCAAGACAAAGCTTTACAAGGTTGTTTGTCTCGGCTACGATCCAACGGTCGATCTCAAGCATATCGTCGAATGCGACCATATCCGTATCGGGATTGAAGTCGCCAAGGTTTGCCATCATAATACGAGCGGTATTTCTTATCTTTCTGTAGGTCTCGGAGAGCTGCTTGAAGATGTTATCAGAGCAACGTACGTCAACGTGATAATCCGCTGCTGCAGCCCAAAGACGAACAAGGTCTGCTCCATACTTCTTTACTATGTCATCAGGGCTTATGGAGTTGCCGAGGGACTTGTGCATTGCCTTGCCCTCACCGTCAACTACCCAGCCGTGTGTAAGCACTGCGCGGAAGGGTGCGCCAACCTCGCCCGATGCACCGACAGCCGTCAGAAGCGATGCCTGGAACCAACCTCTGTACTGGTCGCCGCCCTCAAGATAAATATCTGCGGGCCACTGTCTGTCCTCGTGCTTTTTGAGCACTGCATAATGCGACGAGCCCGAGTCAAACCAACCGTCAAGAGTATTGCCTTCCTTTGTGAAGGTCTTACCCTTGCCGCAGCAAGGACACGTAAAGCCCTCGGGAAGTATCTCGGATGCATCAAGATCAAACCAAGCGTTAGAGCCACGCTCGCCAAAGAGCTTTGAAACTACCGCGATAGTCTCGTCGTTACAAACGGGAGCCTTACAGTCATCACAGTAGAATACGGGAATAGGAAGTCCCCAATGACGCTGACGCGAGATACACCAGTCTGCTCTCTCACGGATCATCTGCACCATTCTGTCCTCGCCCCAAGCGGGAAGCCAGGTAAGTCCCTCGCAGGACTTTGCCGCCTCGTCCTTGAAAGCGTCAACAGAGCAGAACCACTGAGGTGTCGCGCGGAAGATTATGGGAGACTTACATCTCCAGCAGTGAGGATATTCGTGCTCTATCTCTTCAGATGCAAAGAGCGCTCCGCTCTCCTTCATATCCGCAAGTATCGCGTCGTTGGATACCGCGTAGTACATTCCCGCATACTTTCCTGCCTCCTCGGTCTGATAACCGCGGTCGTCAACGGGAACGATAATATCAATGTTATATCTGCGGCAGGTCTGGTAGTCGTCAGCACCGAAGCCGGGAGCTGTGTGAACGCAGCCTGTACCGCTATCCATAGTGACGTAATCTGCGTTTACAACAACGCTCTCTCTGTCAAGGAAGGGATGCTGTGTCTTTATAAACTCAAGCTCCGAGCCCTTGAAGGTAGCGAGGATCTCGTAGTTCTCTACTCCGCCCTCCTTCATGGTCTTCTCGCAAAGAGCCTCGGCTACAACGTAGCACTCGCCGCACTCCGCCTTTGCGACAACGTAGTTCTCAACAGGATTGAGCGCTATCGCAAGGTTGCCGGGAAGCGTCCAGGTGGTTGTCGTCCAGATAATGAAGTATGTGTTCGACTTATCGCAGATGCCCTCGAAAAGTCCCTTGTCATTATTCACTCTGAACTTCACGTATATAGACGTACACTTATCTGTTGCGTATTCGATCTCCGCCTCCGCAAGAGCAGTCTCATCCTTAGGACACCAATAAACGGGCTTAAGTCCCTTATATATATATCCTCTCTTATACATCTCGCCGAATATCTCGACCTCTGCCGCCTCAAATTCGGGAGTCATCGTACAGTAGGGATTGTCCCAATCCGCAACAACTCCGAGACGCTTGAACTGCTCTCTCTGTATATCAATGAAGCCCTGAGCAAAGCGTTCGCATGCGGAACGGAACTCGGATATCGACATCTTCTTGCGGTCAAGCTTGTTCTTCTTGATGATCGCAGACTCGATAGGCATACCGTGGTTGTCCCAACCGGGAATGCATGCAATTCTGTAGCCCGTCATTGCCTTATGCTTGTTGATAAAGTCCTTAAGTATCTTATTGAGAGCGTGTCCCATATGGATATTTCCGTTTGAGAAGGGAGGGCCATCGTGAAGAGTGAAAGTGGGCTTGTCGGCGCGTGCGTCGATCATGCTCTGATACAGATCAATGCTCTGCCAATATGCCATTGTCTCAGGCTCTCTTGTGGGAAGATTTGCCTTCATCGAAAATTCCGTTTTAGGTAAGTTCAGCGAACTTGTATAGTCCTTTGCCATAATTGTATAACCTCCAATGCCTATCCCGCCATTCTGCGCGGGATAAGATCAAATATATTTATCCGCAGACATTTTAAGTCTGCCTTTTTTCGTAAATCCGTCAAGCTCGCGCAGAACAAATTTTCCGTATCCACGCAAGGTCAACACACACGGAGTCTCAAGCGCTCGATCGCTTCTGCACTCCGTAATATAATTGAGCTGACACTGCTCTTTTTTTATCAACTCCTGGGCTTTTTCCCGGGAAAGTCCCGTGAGCGCGCCCACAACGCAATCAAGTCTGTTTGATGCTACCGTATCGTTTATCCGCTTAAGCTCTTTGTGAGCTGAAAAGCTATCCGTCACGGCAAAATCCGAAACGGTTACGGCGTCGTTTGAAATCCTTTCAAGAGACACCTTCAAAAACTCACAGATTTTAGACGGACAGAAAATCACCGCGCAGGTCTTGTCAAGCAAAACTATGTCGCCAAGCGCATCCCGCTCAAGGCCTAATGACAGCACCGAGCCAAGATAATCTCTGTGAGACAGCTGCCTGTACCCGCTACCGCGGACAAGCACAGAGCAGACTCCATCCTTTTGCTCGTCTGAAAAATACGTGCTGAGCCTAGTCTCCGCATCTCCTTCAAAATCATCCGTATAGGACGGCAGCAAAAACATCCTCTGCCTTTCCGCCTCGGGATATCCCCCGAAAAATACTGCTCTGTGAGCAATTTTCTTTTCAAACAGCACAGCCTTTACCACTGCCGCCTCCGACGGCGACAAAAAGCTTGAAACCGACAGCTCACCCGCCAACGAGCGTCTCGCAAAATCGGATATACGCGCGGTCAGTATGTTGAAGTCACTATTACGAGTCTGCATATCAACACAACAGATTGATAACAAGCTCCATCAGCGACAGGGACAGTATTCCGCATATAAACGATACGTCAACGGGAGTGCCCTGAAACCAGTTCAGCTTATAGAAAAGCTTGCGGAACGGATATACTACGGGCTCGGTAAGGACATAGAGAAACCTCATAAACTTACCTTCTCCGTCCATAATAAACCAGCTGAGGATCGCGCGAACAAACATTGCCAAGGAGAGAATTTCTATGAAGCGCAGCGCAAATATAACTAACACATATATAGGCTCCGGCAAAATAACACCTCCAAATCACCAAAGGACATCAGTCCTCAAGCTCTTCCTCGTAAGTATCTTCTACTGTTTCCTCGTAAAGCTCGTCCTCGGTCTCCTCGTAAGGCTCATCCTCAAATTCCGTCAAAGGAGTCTCAGGATCAACGCCCTCAGGGAAAAGCGCCACGACCTTCTTGCCGTATCTCTTCATATCGCCGCCAAGCGCCTGAAGTGCGCCCATTACGTAATCAAACATACGCAAAAGCTGCTCTCTGTCAAGGTCAGCCACGTTCATAACTACTACTCTGCCATTCATAAGAGAATCAACCACGTCTCCGCGGCACTCGCAATCCTCGGGAGCGTAAAGGACCTTGTAAACCGTATCGTCAACAGGAGCTACTACCTTAACGTCGGAATCATATCCGCCGAATTCGTCGCCATAAAGATCGCTCGCCTCAAAGGAAGAGCTTTCGTTACCTCCGATATTGCTGTAGTAATCGTTATCGACGTCTATGCCGAAATTCTCCGCGGGGGTTGCCTTCTTGTCATTCATCCAAAACTTTGCCATTTTTTAATCCTCCGTTTATTTGTGTGTATTTTTTACTTTTATTATTTCCGGAACAGACTACTTCCGACTCTGACAAGAGTCGAGCCCTCTGCCACGGCTTGTTCAAAGCTATCCGACATTCCCATTGAAAGTATTGGGGCATCGGTTCTTTTCAGCTTATTGTACCATATATCCTCGCAAAGCTCTCGAGTTTGTGAAAAATACTTATGATACATATTCTTATCCTCACACTTGGGTGCCATGGTCATAAATCCGCGCAGCCTTATTCCCTCGTGCTTTGAAATTATATTGCAAAATTCTTCCGCTTCCTGCGGCTCGATTCCGCCCTTGCTCTCCTCGTGTCCCGAGTTTATCTCAACAAGAACGTCCATAATAAGCCCGTGCTTTTTCGCCTGGCGGTCTATCTCAGAGGCAAGTCTTTCCGAGTCAAGCGAGTGTATAAGGCACACCTTGTCTATTATGTACTTTACCTTGTTGGTCTGCAGCGAGCCTATGAAGTGGACATTCAGTCCATTTCTATCAAGCTTATCCCAGCGCTCAAGCAGCTGTTGTACTCTGTTCTCGCCAATATCGTTGACACCAAGCTGTGTATGAAGATAATTTATCTGTTCCGCGTCCGCATACTTTACAGCAGGCATCAATAGGATCTCTCCCGCATCCCTGCCGCATTCCTGCGCCACAGTCTTTATTCTGTTTTTTATATGCTCAAGATTTTTATCGAGATAGGAATAGTCCAAATCCACACTTCCTTTCGCTAAAATCAATGCAAAAGCTTTCCGTCGTACAGATCTCTGCCCGACGTGATAATAAGCTCGTTTTCAGCCAGATACGGTACGGGATTTACCGCGCCTGTCTCGTTATAATCAGCCTCATAGGTGTTGACGATATAGTATCCTTCACCCTTGCCTATGACGGTGATCCTTCTCTTCTCAACCATATTTCCGTTGAGTATATATACGTAATTGCTCTGATCCTCGGTATGCACCGCCTCTGCGGGAACTCTGTATCCCGTGGTGGAATCAAGATCTATCTGCACGTTCTGCGCGCGAAGGAATTCAAAGTCCTCCGGCATCTGCTTGCAGGAAAATTTCACAAATCCGCTATTCCCGTCCGCATCAGAATACGATGCGCTCTCAAAGGTCAGCATGACCTTCTCCCCGTCGTTTGAGAGAAAGCTTGCTTCATACTCGGTTTTGGCGTTCGCCGCATTGTTCTCAAACATGTCGCAGTACTCGTCCGACACAGGAAAGCAGATATACCATACGGGACTGAACACCTGCTTACCGATAGCTCCCGTATATTCCTGCTTTTGCGAGGACATCAGTCCTGCAAAGGACGCAGGGGTAAGCCCATCAAGCGCCGTATAATCAAACAAGCCCTCGTACCCGTCACACTGAGTATAGAAATAACAGCTTTCCTGCATCTCGACCCGAGTATTGAGCGAGAGATTGCGAGCTATCAGCTCCGCCTTTTGTTCCTTAAGGGAGTTCAATACGCTTTGAGCCTCTTCGGTCCTTCCCGTTGCGATCATATAAGAGTTGACCGCGTCAAGAAACGTCTGTGCCTGCTTATCTGCCGTTGATAGACTTCCGTTTTCTATCGCGGACAGCATCGCGTAATATGAATCGTCAATTTCGTCAAATATTTGTGATGCCTGCGAGAGCTTCTTCGCCTCGGATATTCCGCTCTCAAGCATTCTTATTCTCTGCGCGAGAGAATCAAGCTCGGCCTGTAATTTCTGTGCGTCGGCACCCGATGACACCGAGTAAATATCCGCCACCTGCTTGCCGACTCCGACACGCTCGCCGTTATCCACCAAAAAATCCGCAACTCCGCCATTCGAATAATATATCTTTTCGTCCCGGAAAATATATCCCTTGACGGTCAGGCTTTCAGTATCGGTTATCCGTTGCGCACGCAGAGTGGATACCGAGCCGGAGATATTCCGCGATACCTGTACCGCCAGATAAAGCGCCAAAAGTATCACAACCGCCACGACAGCAGTGTTTATCGCAGTCTGCTTGAGCCTGATATTTCCGATCCGCGTCTTTATCCGCAACAGCATTTTCTTAAAATTTATCATTCAAACATCCTTTATCAAATGAACTATGCCGCTTAACAGTTTATTATATCACATATTATTAATTATTAAAAGAGTTTTTTCGAAATATTTACAATATTTTCAAATGTTTTCAGCTCTCCGCCCTCATCCATATATATCTTTTGGGCGTAAGGCTTTGAATTAAACCACGTAAGCTGTCTTTTTGCGTATTTGCGAGTTGCAGTTTTGAGCAGCTCAACACATTCAGAAAGACTCGCCTCTCCCTTGATATACGGAATTATTTCCTTGTATCCTATCGCCTGGGACGCGGTGCGTGACACCTCGAAAACTCCGTCCTCCAAAAGCCGTCTTGTCTCCTCGACAAGCCCCCCGTCTATCATCATATCGACTCTGCGGTTTATACGATCGTACAAAAGCTCTCTGTCGTTGTAAAACGGGTATATCACCGTGTAGTCATATTTGTCGGTAATACTTGAGTTTTCGCGGTCTATCTCGCTCTTTTTTCTACCCGACGTCACGCATATCTCAATAGCTCTTATAACTCTTTTTACGTTGTTTTTATGTATCGAGTCAGCGCTCTCGGGATCAAGCTCGCGCAGTCTGTTGTGAAGCGCGTCAACACCCTGCTCCAAAGCAAACACCTCAAGCTCGCGGCGGAGATCTTCGTCACTTTGAGCGTCGTCGGAGTTTCCGCCCTTGAGAAATCTGTCAAGATAAAGCCCCGTGCCGCCGCAGAATATCGGGAGCTTACCGCGGCTTGATATATCCTCAACCGCCGCAGTCGCATCCCGCACGAAATCCGCACAGGAATACTCGTCCTTTGGCGAGCATATATCCACAAGATGATGCGGTACGGCGGCAAGCTCGTCCGCCGTAGGCTTTGCCGTACCTATGTCCATACCTCTGTATATCTGCATGGAGTCGCATATTATTATCTCGCCGTCAAGTTCCTTTGCAAGCTCGATGGCAATAGCCGTTTTTCCGCTTGCGGTACAACCGACCACCGCGCCGATTCTTATTTTTTTATCTGCGTTTTCCATTTGCTCGCACGCCCTCCTTGACTGAATATTTACATATATAACGGCGTATTTGAATACAAATACCTCACCATTTTATATTATAACATAATATTATATAAAAATCAATAAACTAAGGGCAAAAAAGTTTGGCGCGTTGCATTTGCAACGCGCCAAATCAGAAGATTTTTAGTAAAAAAACATTTCATCTTCGAGATGTATGGGATATAAGAAATCGTTGTAGGGCGGTGCCTTGGTGCCGCCGTTCATCAACAATTTCACATTCTTTTCGGCGGGAGCAAGCCCCCGCCCTACGAGATTGAAAATCCTTTATTCTATCAGCATTGCGTCGCCGAAGGAGAAAAATCTGTATTTTTCTTCAACCGCGCACTTGTACGCCTCCATCACCTTTTCCTTATCGTAGAAAGCCGAGACGAGCATTATCAATGTGGACTCGGGCAGGTGGAAATTGGTGATAAGCGCGTCAACCGCCTTGAATTTATATCCGGGATAAATGAAAATTCCCGTGTCTCCCGACATCGCGTGGACAATTCCCT
Source organism: Eubacteriales bacterium (assembly GCA_045542075.1). Lineage (GTDB taxonomy): Bacteria > Bacillota > Clostridia > Oscillospirales > CAG-272 > SVTX01. The sequence continues at coordinate 50,026 of JAZQKI010000024.1, read as the reverse complement.
GCTCGTCCGTCACGCTCTCAAGCGTGCGGCTTGACGTAGTGCCGACGCAAACAACTCTGCCACCCTTGGCGCGTCGCTCGTTGATTATTCTCGCGCTCTCCTCGGACACCGAAAAATACTCGGTGTGCATTACGTGCGCATCAATTCTGTCCTCCTTGACGGGACGGAACGTGCCAAGTCCCACGTGGAGCATTACGGGCACTATCTCAATTCCCTTTGCTCTGATTTTCTCCATAAGCTCGGGGGTAAAATGCAGTCCCGCCGTGGGCGCTGCCGCAGAGCCCTCGCGGTTTGCGTAAACCGTCTGGTAGCGCGAGTTATCCGTCAGCCTCTCGGTTATGTACGGAGGCAGGGGCATAAGACCGATAACATGCAAAATATTATATATATTTTCGTACTTTTCGCGGTCGTATTCAAACTTGATAATGCGGTTTCCCTCGTCGGTAATATCAATTACCTCGCCGACAAGCTGACCGTCACCAAACACCGAGCGCATACCAATCCTCGCGCGCTTACCGGGCTTGACGAGACATTCCCACGTGTCAAGATCGCGCTGACGGAGCAAAAGCAGCTCTATTGCCGCCTCGTCTCTTCCCTCCACGTGACCGTAAATTCTCGCGGGGATAACCTTTGAGTCGTTAATAACAAGGGTATCACCCTCGCAGAGATAATCGATTATATCGTAAAAATGCTTATGCTCGATAGTCCCGCTTTTTCTGTCAAGCACCATAAGTCTGCTATGGTCCCTCTGCTCCATCGGGTGCTGCGCTATAAGAGACTCGGGCAGATCGTAATAAAAGTCCGAGCGGAGCAGGTCTGTCGGAGCTTTTTCATTTATTATAACTTTGTTTTCACCAGTCATTTGAGGAATGATCCTTCCTTTTGAAGTTTTTTGATAAAATATAAAAAAGTATTTGACAAATGCTCTCTTATGTGATATTATAAAGTTGCATACAGAAAAAACTGTTTTGCATATACTTTTGGTAGAGGTGCGTATCACAACCGCCACCGCTCAAGGTCGCCGTTGACCGTTTGAGAGTGGCACGCGAGGGTGAAACGCCGAGGTGCCGCCTTCTCGGCAGGGGCGACATCGGTCACTCGGTTCATAGCCGTGCGACTGTCATCGTACAATAGTCGATGGAGAGCTATCTGATTTGTTTTATTATATCACAAGGAGTATGCTTTTGCAATACCCCCGAGAATAAAAACGCAATTTCAGCCGGCTCGTACCGGTTTTTTTCTTGTAAAATTTTATACATACGAAAGGATATTCGATATGAGTAAATTAAAAAGCACAATTTTCACAGGCGCCGCAACTGCGATAGTAACTCCCTTCAAAAACGGCAAGGTAGACTACGACACATTTGGCTCTCTTATAGATTTTCAGATAGACGAAGGTATTGACGCTCTCGTTGTTGCAGGCACAACGGGCGAGGCAAGCACACTGACCGACGACGAGCATATCGGTGTTATCAAATATGCTGTTGAAAGAGTAAACGGACGCGTACCCGTTATCGCGGGCACTGGCTCTAACGACACCGCATACGGCATAGACCTCTCGCGTGAGGCTTGCGCTGTGGGTGCTGACGCATTGCTCGTAGTCACCCCCTACTACAACAAGGCAACTCCCAAGGGCCTTATTAAGAACTTTATTGCGACCGCCGACGCCGTCAACAAACCCATAATTCTTTACAACGTCCCCTCTCGTACGGGCTGCAATATTTCCCTGCCCGTTTACAAAGAGCTTATGAAGCACGAAAATATAGTCGCAACCAAGGAAGCCTCGGGCAACCTTTCCGCTATCGCGCAGATAGCCGACGAGTGCGGTGATTATCTTGACATCTACTCAGGCAACGACGACCAGATACTTCCCATTCTCTCTCTCGGCGGTAAGGGTGTTATTTCGGTATTTTCTAATATCCTCCCCCGCCAGACTCACGAGCTTTGTGCGGCATGGTTTGAAGGCGACGTGCAGAAGGCACTGCGCTTCCAGCTCGATTACCTGAAGCTTATGAATTCGCTGTTTATGGAGGTCAACCCCGTACCCGTAAAGACGGCTTGCGGAATGCTTGGACTCTGCTCGGACGAAATGAGGCTTCCTCTTTGCGAGATGGAGGACGCTAACAAGGCAAAGCTTGAAGCAATACTGAAGGAATACGGACTTCTCAAATAATAAAAATCAAGGATAGGTATAAAAATGATAAAAATTCTTTTGTCGGGCTGCTTTGGCAGAATGGGCCACGCGGTGCTTGACGCAACGAAAGGCACTGATCTCTGCGTCATTTCGGGAGTGGATATAAACGCGGGACAAAGCAATTTTCCCGTCTATTCAAGCATTTCCGAGGCGGCAGAAACCCCTGACGTAATAATAGACTTTTCTCACCACACCGCCCTGCCCGCCATTATGGAATATGCGGTCAAAAACAACGTGCCCTGCGTAATCTGCACGACGGGCCATACAGACGAGGAATACGAGATAATGAAAAAGGCGGCGGAGTCTGTCCCCGTATTTTTCTCGCGCAATATGTCGCTCGGTGTAAACCTGCTTATCGCGCTTTGCAAAAAGGCATCCGCCGCGCTCGGCATGGACTACGATGTGGAAATTATAGAAAAGCATCATCACAACAAGCTTGACGCTCCCAGCGGCACTGCATTGATGATCGCAGATGCTATTGCGGAGACGAGAGATGAGAGCGAGTATATTTACGACAGACACGACGTCCGCAAAAAAAGAGAGCCCCGCGAAATAGGAATTTCCGCGATCCGCGGCGGCAGTATTATAGGCGAGCACGAGGTACTTTTCGCCGGCAAGGACGAAGTCCTGACCATATCCCATTCCGCGTCCTCACGCGAGCTTTTCGCCACGGGCGCGCTCCGTGCAGCTGAGTTTATAGTCGGCAAAAGCGCGGGAATGTATAACATGGACAATATGTTCGAGGGTATAATTTGATGCGAAAACAGGAGGGGCAAGCCCTCCTGTTTTTTATCCCAGCATTTCCTCGCGGAGAAAATTCATTATCTTTTTTTCCTCGCGTGACACCTTGACCTGTGTCATGCCAAGGATGGACGCTACCTGCATCTGTGTCATATTTCTATAATATCGCAAAAGCACTATCTTGCGCCACTCGGGCGGCATTTTAGCTATAGCCTGTGTGAGCGCAATTTTGTCGTTAAGCTGCTCAAATTCGTCTGCATCCGTTCTGTCGGGGATGATCTCTCCGAATGTCTGTGAGTCCTCGCCATAAGCGCATTCCGAAAGCGAGGCGACGGGGCTTACCGCGTCGATCGCCATCGCCGCCTCCTCGATGCTCACGCCTGCCAATTTTGCGAGCTCCCCTATTCCCGCATCTCTGCCCTCCTCGGTCATGATGCGGGTTTTCTCGCGCATTATGATAATACCTACTCTCTTATAGCTTCGACTGACCTTGATAAGTCCGTCGTCGCGCAGATGCCGCCTTATCTCACCTACGATAAGCGGTACCGCGTAGGTTGAAAAGGCCGTGCCTCTGTCAGCCTCAAAGCTCCTCACTGCTTTTATCATACCCATAATGCCTATCTGAATAAGGTCCTCGAATTCGCACCCTCTGTCCTTGAATTTATGAGCAATGCTTCTTACAAGCGGCATGTTTTCTTTTACAAGCATTTCAAGGGCTGCCTCGTCTCCCGAATTGGCGCGGGTAACAAGCTCTCTGTTGCGCAGAAATCTCTCCTCTGACGTCAGCTCCAAATTTTTGCATTCTGTATTAGTGGAATTAAGCTCCATAAAAACCTCGCAATTTGTTGTTATGTACTCTCTCTGTCAACAAATTGCTTGAAAAGTGTGACTGTCGTGCCCTCGCCTACCTTAGATCGCACAAGCACCTTGTCGCAAAAGCTCTCCATTACGGTAAAGCCCATACCGCTGCGCTCGTCCTCTCTGTCAGTCGTGAAAAGCGGCTGACGCGCCTGCTTTACGTCGGGAATACCGCATCCTCTGTCTCGTATCTCAATTTTGACAGCTCGTCCCTCGAGCAGACTGACGTTTATGTATATTATCCCCGAGGTGTTTTTGTATGCGTGGACTATGCAGTTTGTTACCGCCTCGGAGACGGCGCATTTTATGTCCGCTATCTCCAGCGCGGCGGGATCAAGCGAGGCGCAAAAAGCCGAAACAGCGGCTCTTGCCATTCCCTCGTTTATAGAAATTGCGGGGAGCTTTATCTGCATTTTATTTATCACTGACCCCGAAAATTTTTTCTTCTTCATTTTCTGATCTTCCTTCCTTGATGATTACTTATTTTCCTGTTTGCTTTGCGTGATCTGTGATTTTTGCGAGCTGACACGTCTGCCCCTGACCTTAGGTGCGGTGCGCGCGGGCACGCTTCTTGTGTGCTGTATCCTTATCACTCTTTCCATCCCCGCAAGCGACAGTATTCGCTCAATAGCGGGGTTGGGATCGGACACTATGACCTCTCCGCCAAGCTGATTCATTACCGAATATCTGCCCATAATAAGTCCCAATCCCGACGAATCCATAAAATTAACCGCCGACATATCCATAATCAGTCCCCTCGGCTTTTTCGCGTATATTTCGTTATCTATCGCTGCGCGAATGGAGCTCGCGCTGTGGTGGTCTATCTCTCCGCGCAGCTTTATTTTCAAGTAACAGCCCATATATTCGCTGTCATATCCCGGCTTTCTGTCCTTTGCCGCACTCATTTTTATGCTCTCCTCTCTTGATATGAGATATTTTTTGCTTTTATACCATTCTAACACACGGGATCTGAAAAATTTGTCGCTATCCGTTGTCGAATAAAATTTATATTTCATAATTTTGCTTGCCTATCCTCAAGGCTTGCTTGACTTTTTTTCAAGTGCATTGTATAATTTATACATAAGGATGAGAGGTATGCGACAATGAAAAGATATGACATAATTATAGTAGGCGCGGGACCGGCAGGCGCGAATTTTGCGCGGTTGGTTGATTCTGAAAAATACAAGGTCCTGATAATAGACGGTTCAGAGGGCAAGGACAAGGTTTGTGGCGGTCTAATATCACCTGATGCTCAGGACATCCTCGCAGGTTACGATATCTGTCTGCCAAAGGATATTCTGGTCTCCCCTCAGCTATTCTCCGTGCGTACAATCGACCTTACAAACAACATAGTCAAGCACTACAGACGAAGCTATCTGAATATAGACAGAAAAAAGCTGGATGACCTTTTCAGAAGTCTTATTCCCCACACCGTAGATAAAATATCAGGCAGATGCAAGCATATCTCACATTTCAACAAGGAATACGAGATCGAGCTTATAAATGGAGAAAAATACTCCTGCCGCTACATAATAGGCGCAGATGGGGCTTCAAGTAAGGTACGTGCAGATATATTCAAGCAGAAAAAGCTTGACAAATATATCGCAATACAGCAACAGTTTCCCGCGGGAAATACCAACCCATTCTACTCCTGTATATTTGATAACTACACCTCTCCCGCTTGCTCGTGGATATTCTTTAAGGACGACAAAATGATATTCGGCGGCGCATTTGATGCAAAAAGCTGCCGTGCCGCCTTTGAAAAACAAAAGCAAAAGCTTCAGGAACAAGGCTTTGTGGAGAATGGCGCTTTCGATCATCCTCAAAAAACAGAAGCTTGTCTTGTATCCTGTCCAAAGATATTCAAAGGAATCTTCACAGGTGAGAATGGTGCTTTCCTGCTCGGTGAAGCAGCAGGCTTCATCAGCCCCAGCTCTTTTGAGGGTATAAGCTACGCGCTTAACAGCGGAGATGCCCTGGCGGATGCATTTAATAAATATTCGCTTGACAGATCCGCGGCAATTCACCGTTTTTACAATAAAAAAACCTTCAAGCTGAGAACTAAAATCATGTTGCGCTGTGTAAAGCGCCCGTTTATGTATAATAAGCTGTTGCGAAGGCTTGTTATGAAAAGCGGTCTTACCTCTATAAAAATCAAAAACAATAAATAAAAAACGCAGAGCCGTTATAATGGCTCTGCGTTTTCTATAAAAGAAAGGGGAGACAAAAGTCTCCCCTTATGTACGTGTAAAAATTATTTTGCGATGATCTTCTGTGCTACGTTCATAGGAACGGTCTCATATCCCGTTACCTCGTAGTCAAAGTATCCTCTGCCCTGAGTCATAGCGCGGAGAACGGTAGGATAATCCGCAAGCTCTGCCTTGGGAGCCATAGCGTGAACTACAGTGTAGCCCATCTTATCCTCTACTGCGTCCATACCCATAACTGCGCCGCGACGCTTGTTAAGGTCGCCCATTACGTCACCAACGAGAGAATCGGGAACTGTAACGTCAAGATTTCCAACGGGCTCGAGAAGCACGGGACCTGCCTGCTCAAGACACTTCTTGTATGCAAGAGAAGCCGCGGTCTTAAACGAAAGCTCGTCAGAGTCAACGTCGTGGTAAGAGCCGTCGTGGAGGTCAGCCGCAAGTCTTGTCATAGGATAGCCGTAAGCACCCTTGAGCATTGCGTCCTGAAGACCCTTTTCAACTGCGGGGTTGAAGTTCTTGGGAACCGCGCCGCCGACAACGGATACCGTAAAGGTAAGTCCTTCCTCCTCAGAGGGTGAGAACTTGATCCAAACATGACCGTACTGACCGGAACCGCCGTTCTGCTTCTTATGCTTGCCTTCAACGTCAACAGTCTTTGTTATCTTTTCTCTGTAAGGAATTGCGGGAATGTCGTATCTGATATTAACACCAAAACGGTTCTTGAGGTTAGCCGCAAGAATAGTCAGGTGCATATCACCCATAGCGTAAATAAGCTGCTGCTTTGTTTCGGGGTTGTTTTCGTATCTGAGTGTCATATCCTCCTCGGTCATACGAGCGATAGCCTGAGAGATCTTGCTCTCGTCCTTGGCTGTAAGAGGATACATAGCTCTGCAGTAGTAAGGAGTTGAATACTTGACTGCCTCGTAGGAAACGCTGCCGGATGCGGAAAGCGTATCGTTTGTATTGGTGTCCGAAAGCTTGGATATCATACCGATATCACCGCAAGCAAGCTCGTCAACCTCTACCTGCTTATTACCCTTCATTATGTAGATATGAGCGAGTCTTTCCTCAGAGCCGCTTCTGGAATTCTTAAGGACCGCGTCCTTCTTTACAGAACCGCTCATTACCTTGAAGAAGGACATCTTTCCTACGAACGGGTCAGCAACGGTCTTGAATACGAAGAGCGCGGGCTCGCCGTCAACCTTGATCTCAACGTCGCCGTCAGTAGTCTTTTCATTCTTCTTAGCTGTATGTCTGGGGAAGGAAGCCGCGATGGAATCCATCATTGCAACAACACCCCAAAGTCTTGTAGCCGCGCCACAGTAAACGGGAGTGATAGAGCCGTCGATAATACCCTGGTGGAGACCGTCAACACACTCTTCCTTTGTGAAGGGCTCGCCGTCAAAGAACTTCATCATAAGCTCCTCGCTTGTACCTGCAACCGCCTCCCAAAGAACTTCCTTATATCTCTCAGCTGCTGCCTCAAGCTCAGGAGTGGTATCTGTGGGAATTCTCTTTCCGGAGTCATCGTATATGTAGGACTGCATATCAAGCAGGTCTATCATTGTGATATCCTTACCGTTCTTACCAACGGGGATAAATACGGGACAAAGAGACTTACCGAATTTTTCACGGAGCTGGTCAAAGGTTGCGTTAAAGTGAGCGTCGAGAAGGTCGCACTTGTTGATAAAGAACGCCTTGGGAACGCCTGCTTCGGTAGCCTTGTCCCATGCAAGCTCTGTACCAACTTCCATACCCGCCTTACCGTCAACGCAGATAACTACGCTGTCCGCAACGCGAACACCCTGCTTTACCTCACCCTCAAAGTCGAGATAGCCGGGAGTGTCTATAATATTTATCTTAACGTCCTTCCAAAAAACATGCGCGAGAGACGCGGAAAGCGAGAACTTTCTTGTCTGCTCCTCGGAATCGTAGTCACATACGGTATTACCGTTAGGAACGCTTCCGAGTCTGTCAGTACCGCCCGAAACGAAAAGCATAGCCTCAGCAAGAGATGTCTTACCCGAGTCGCCGTGTCCCGCCAGAGCGATATTACGAATTTGTTTTGTGTTGTAGGTTGCCATAGGAGTTTTCCTTTATCACGCGATGCCGTGATTACCTTTCTATAATAAATAAATTTGAATACCTAAAATACAAACGGTATATATAAATTATACAGTATTTCGCATAAAAAATCAACAATTTTTGTTGACTTTTTTTGATTGGATTTGTAGAACTTGTCCTCTTAATTTTGTATATTTCTAACAATTTAACACGCAAAAAACCTTTATTTGTATAAATTTTCGCAAGCTGAGCATACTAAAAACAAATTCACCGAAGGAATATTTATGCCGCCTGTGGCGGAGAAATGGAGATCAAAATGGACCACAAAAAAACCGAGAAAGAAAAAATGACCGAGGAGCAGCGCAGACGAAGGATCGACATAGAAAAGGAGCTTGGAGTTCCCGACCCTCCCGTGCCAAATCGCGCACACACAGAGCTGTCAACCTCAAACGGAAACTCCGCAGAATCCTCAGCCTATACCCGCGCCGAATCCTCAAAGCTGAACATTGACGAAAACGCGCTTCACGAGTACGCCGACATATATAAAAGCAAGCGTATGAGCGACAGCAAGATACGAAAGGAAAAGGAATAAAGAAAAAGGTGAACGCATGCGTTCACCTTTTTAGTATCTGTATTTTTTTCTTTTGGCAATAAGGAATATTACCGTCACTACAACCGCCATAAGCTCTGCCACAATAATAGACACCCAGATACCGTCAAGCTGCCATATCAGTGGCAGCAGTAATACTGCGGCGGTCTGGAAAATGAGAGTTCTCAAAAATGAAATTATCGCAGAGGTAAGACCGTCGTTGAGTGCGGTAAAAAAGGACGAGCCAAATATCGCAAATCCCGCAAACAAGAAGGAAAACGAGAATATGCGGAAGCCGCGAAGCGTCATTTGGAGCAGGTAGGGATTGTCTCCAACGAACAGCTTTGAGAGCGGCAACGCCAACAGCTCTCCCGCCAAAAGCATTGCAACCGAGCTTATCGACAAGAGCAAAACACTTTTTTTCAAAAGGCTTTTCAGCTCGTCTGTATTCCCCGCCCCGTAATGATAACTTATGACCGGCGCAACGCCCACAATGTATCCGATAAATATCGCTATGAATGCAAAATTAACGTACATCAACACTCCGTACGCCGCGACACCCGGCTCACCCGCATATTTCATAAGCTGGATATTATAAAGCATTCCCACAAGCGACATTGAAATGTTGCTCATAAGCTCTGAAGAGCCGTTTGTGCAGGTTTTAAGCAGCGCCTTGCCGTCGAATTTCGCCTTTCCGAGTCGCAACAGACTCGTATTTGGCCTGAAAAAGTAAATAATCGGGATTACACCGCCGATAAGCTGGCTTATAGCGGTCGCAGCGGCCGCGCCGACGAGTCCCCATGGGAGAACGCCGACAAGCAACGCGTCAAGTGCCATATTTGCAATTCCTGACGCAAGCGTAGCGTAAAGTCCGAGCTTAGGCTTTTCCGCCATTACAAAAAACGTCTGGAACTCCATCTGAAGCATAAATGCGGGGAGCGCGAGCAGTATTATGCGCCCGTAAATCACGCAATCCTCAAGCATCTTACCTTCCGCTCCCATAAGCATCGCCACAGGGCGTACGAGGATTATACCAAGTGCCGATAAAACCACTCCGAGCGCAATGGACACGTAAACCACAAGCGAGAAAAGGCTTTTTGCCTTTTTCATATCCCCCTCGCCCATAGTTTTGGATATGAGCGCCGAGCCGCCCGTGCCGAACATAAATCCAAATGCACCCAGCATCATAATAAACGGATATATGAAATTCAGAGCAGCAAATTCCGTCTCTCCCGCAAAGTTCGAGACAAAAAAGCCATCCACAACGCCGTATATTGATGAAAACACCATCATAACTATACTTGGCAGAGTGAATCTTAAAAGCTTTCTGTAATTAAAATGATCGGATAGTTGAATTTTCATATTTTAATCTATTCCAAAAAATCTTCTCGCATTCTTGTTTGTGGTCTTAACCATCTCCTCATAACTTACGCCGTGTATCTCTGCCATTTCCCTTACCGTATTTGACATCAGAATTGAATTATTCATCTGTCCGCGATAGGGGTGAGGCGCAAGATAAGGCGCGTCGGTCTCCGAGAGAAGTCTGTCAAGAGGGGTTGCGGCGCAAGCGGACTTGACCTTATGTGCGTTTTTGAACGTCACTGTCCCGGAAAATGATATATACCATCCTCGCTCGCAAAGCTGACGCACCATTTCGTCACTCATTGAGCAGGAATGAAGCACTCCACGCACATTTGGATGACGGCAGATCATATCAAACGTATCGCCGTGCGCGTCGCGGTCGTGGATTATCACGGGAAGACCGTATTTCTCCGCAAGTTTCATCTGCGCTTCAAAATATTCATACTGCAACTCTTTATTCACGGGCTGCCAATAGTAGTCAAATCCTATCTCGCCGATGGCAACTATTTTATTTTCTCGGCGCAACTCCGGGTCAGCGAGCATAGACTCAATTTTGGCTATATTGCCCTGTACGTCCTCGCCACAGGTGTTCTGGGCATCAGTGGGATGAATACCCACGGCGGAATACATAAAATCATAACGCTTTGCTTGTTCTATAACTGCCCTTGAGGTCTCAATATCTGCGCCGATATTGACTACGCATCCCACACAGTCTTGAAATTCCGCGCTTGACAAAAGCCTGTCCGAACCGCCGTCAAGCTCGTCGAACTTGCGGCTGTAATAGTGCGCGTGTGTGTCAAAAAGCTTTGCTTTATTTATCATCTGTAATCAAACCTCTCTCCCAAAAGCTCAGGGGTATCTTTGCCTGCAGACATCTCCTTTATCTTTTCAAGCAAGGGCGATGTCGCAGTGTTCTTAAGGGCAAAGGTCACCTTTACTCTGTCCGAAAACTCCGTGTCGTCAACAATAGCGTTGAACTGCGGCAAAAGCACGATATATCTTTGATAGTCCGAGTAGGAGCATTCAAGCGAATATACGGAGTATTTCTCGTATGTAATTATCTTCGCCGCCTCCAGCGCAATTTTTGCGCCGTGAGAGTATGCTCTGACAAGTCCTCCCGCGCCAAGCAAAATCCCGCCGAAATAACGTGTGACTACTACAACCGCGTCCTCGACTCCGCTCTTACGGATAGTGTCGAGCGTGGGCACGCCGGCAGTTCCCTGCGGCTCACCGTCATCTGAATAGCGCGCAATGATCCCGCCCTTTAGGACGTACGCCCAGACGTTGTGAGTGGCATCGGAATATTCTTTTTTCAGACTCTTTACAAACTCCATAGCCTCTTCCTCGCTTGTGACGTGCTTGGCGTGTCCGATAAAGAGAGATCTTCTCTCCTCAAACTCGTCGTGCCCTTCACCCTCAAGCGTGGTATACAGCACAGGTCTTGATTGCTCTGCCATCTGAATTTCCTTCCTTTATTTTATAATGTCATTTTGAATTAATAATCCTCTTCGTTATCTACGGGATAATTTTCATCATACCTTTTAAGCATTCCGCGGGTTTTTGCGTCGACCGTTGCTGTGACCGTCACGCAATCCGCGCCGTATTCCACGTCCTCGACCGTGGCATTTTTATAGAGTATATTCATAGCCGAAAGCTCGGAATTGGGGATCTTAAATGTCACCCTTGTCTTGCCCTCGTGAATAACGCTCTGTATAGTGTCAGCCAGCTCGTCGCAGCCCTGACCTGTCAATGCGGAGATAAATACCACGTGCTTGCGGTCAGAATTCCGGTTTATCAAGGGCGAGTCATACATACCCTTGTCACACTTGTTAAACACGTATATTCTGGGCTTTCCGCCTGCGCCAAGCTCCTCAAGTGTGCTTTCGGTACATTCAAGCTGTGACATACATTCGGGGTCGGACGCATCGCAAAGTATCATTATTATATCCGAGTACACCGCTTCATCAAGCGTGGACTTGAATGCGTTTACAAGATGATGCGGAAGCTTTCGGATAAATCCTACCGTGTCGGTCAGAAGCACCTGCTCGCCGCCCGGCAGCTCAAATTTACGCGTGGTAGGGTCAAGAGTTGCGAAAAGCTTATCCTCCGCAAGGATTCCCGCGTCGGTCAGCTTGTTGAGCAGTGTGGATTTTCCCGCGTTTGTATATCCGACTATCGCGATCTTAGGCAGACCGCTCCTGTCACGCGATACACGCATAGTGCGTCTGTTTTTATCAAGAACCTCCAGCTCCTGTTCAAGCGCGGTAATTCTTCTCTTCATGTGTCTGCGATCAGACTCAAGCTTTGATTCACCGGGACCGCGAGTACCGATACCTCCGCCAAGACGCGACAGATCCTTACCCTGTCCCGTAAGTCTGGGTGCGGTGTATTTGAGCTGCGCAAGCTCGACCTGAAGCTTACCCTCTCCGCTGACCGCGTGGAGCGCAAAAATGTCGAGAATGAGCATTGAACGGTCAATTACCCTCACCTCGTCACCAATGTCCTCCTCAAGATTTCTTATCTGCGAGGGAGAAAGCTCTTCGTCAAAAATTACAAGCTTAACTCCGTTATTTTTGCAAAGCTCCGCTATTTCCTGAACCTTTCCGCTGCCGATAAGTGTTCTCGCCTCAAGAGTGGACTTGCTCTGTGTCACGTACGCAAACACCTCGCCGCCGGCAGTGTCAAGCAATCTCTTAAGCTCAGCCAGAGATTTTTCAACCTCCGTAGCGGTATTTTTATCTGTTATAATGCCAACAAGTATGGCTTTTGACCTTATATTTTCTTCGTGATCCAACATAAATTCACCACCTTTTTAGTATTTTGCCCGATATGTGATGTAATATTGAAAAATTCAATAAAAAACAAACCGCAGAAAAATTTTTCAAGACGAGACGGACCGGAGACAGCAAAGCGCAGTCGTAGTTTCCTACGCCAAGCTACTGTTGAGGACCGACAACGTATTGTGAAATTTTTCAAAGATTACGTAAAAAAGGATTGCGGTTTGCGCAATCCTTTTTTATATGCACCCAGTAATTCCAAACGATATTACTTCTTGGAGATTTCAAGTCTTCTCTTGAACTTGTCAACACGTCCGCCGGCATCAACAAACTTCTGCTTACCGGTGAAGAAGGGGTGACACTTGGAGCAAATTTCAACTCTCATTTCGCCGCCCTTTGTGGACTTTGTTGTAACTGTTTCTCCGCAAGCGCATCTGATTACGCACTCTTCATACTTAGGATGGATGTTCTGTTTCATTATTTTTCACCTCACAAAATTTCTTCACTGTTCTTTGACAGTGATTTCACAAGTGGATTTATTATATCACCTTTTTTATTCCTTGTCAATACTTTTTTTCAAAAAAATTTAATATTGTCGCATCTATTTTTTGCTGTCAGACACAGGAAACGACAAGATTTTCTTATCACGTGATGTATAATAAAATCAAGGCTTGGAGGTGATTTGCACGGATACCTACGTTTACGTCGATATTTTATTCCTTATCAATTTCAGCATGGATTATCTTTGCCTGTACATATCCGCAAAAATCCTGAAGCGTTCTGTCAGCGCCAAAAGAATGATACTCGCATCACTCCTCGGCGCTATCTATTCTGTTGTATCAGTATTCCTGACGGTCAAGCCGTGGCTTGCGCTTGTGATTGATGTGCTTGTATGTGTCTCTATGTGCACTGTGGCTTTTCATAAACGGAGACAGTATAAAAAAACGCTTGTAGCGGCGCTTTTGTATTTTCTTGTATCTATGACGGTTGGCGGTATCATGACTGCGCTGTTTAATCTTCTGAATAAGCTTGACCTTCCCTTCGATATGGCAGACGGAGACGGGCTATCGGTATGGGGCTTCGCTTTGCTTGCCATAATTGCAGGCATATTCGCAATATTCGGCGGCAATTTTATTTTCAGAAAAAGGGAAATCAAGGATTGCCGGCTGATCATCTCATTTGACGGCAAGGAAAAAATATTCACAGGCTTGTCGGACAGCGGCAACCTTGTCCGAGATCCGATAAGCGGAAGACCCGTTATAATAATTGACCGCAAGCTCGCAAACGGATTTGTTGACACAAAAATTTTAGAGGACTTTGTAAGCGGCATCCCCACTCCTTCAAAAGCATATTCGGGTATGCGCATAGCTCCCATAACCACGGTGTCAGGCAAGAGTGTTATAGTCTTGCTTTGCGCGGATAAAATCACTCTCACCTATAACCGAGGTTCAAGGCAGGAGAGCATTCAGCCCGAAGCAATGTTTGCGCTTGGCGATATTGGGAAAAACGCTGAGGGTTACGATGCCATAATTCCCTATTCTCTATTCAGAGGTTAACGTTATGATAAAAAAACTGTTTTTCAGAATAAAAAAATTCCTTCTCTCACTAAAGGACCAGGGCATCTTTTACATAAACGGACCCGATCTCCTTCCTCCCCCGCTCTCCCCCGAGGCTGAGGCAGAGGCTATTGCCAACATCAAGACCGATGACGGAGCGCGCTCGTTACTGATTGAGCACAATCTCAGACTTGTGGTTTATATTGCCAAAAGGTTTGAGAATACGGGTATATACATAGAGGACCTTATTTCTATAGGCACAATCGGACTTATAAAGGCGGTAAACACCTTTTGCGCGGATAAAAACATCAAGCTTGCCACGTATGCGTCACGGTGCATCGAAAACGAGATCCTTATGTATATACGAAAAAACTCCTGTCACGCAGGAGAGCTTTCCATAGACGAGCCGCTTAACGTGGATTGGGACGGAAACGAGCTTTTGCTATCGGATGTACTCGGAAGCGACGAGGACTCCGTCTCCGCTGCCATAGAGCGTGAGGAAGAAACAAGAATGATCTATGCGGCTGTCGAGAGCCTCTCCCCTCGCGAAAAACAAATAATCCAGCTAAGGTACGGACTTTACGGAAAGCGCGAGATGACTCAGAAGGAGGTCGCAGACTTTCTTGGTATATCTCAATCCTATATCTCGCGTCTTGAGAAGAAAATAATCTCAAGGCTAAAAACAGAGCTTCAAGGAAAAATATAATAAACGGCGGTGTTGCAAGCAACCCCGCCGTAGCTTTTGTGCAACTCTCATCGTGAGCAGCACAATATTTGGAGTGAATTTTTTTCAAGACAAGGCGCATCTCAAACAACCAAGCACATACTTATGCAAGTCAAGCCACTGTCGAGGACAGCAAGCTACGCTTGCGTAGAGAGACGAAGTATTGGAAAAAATTTTTTTATTCGGCTGTAAGACCGGAACGCTCGATGCCTTCCACGAGGTATCTCTGCAGGAATGCGTAAAGAATAACAAGCGGGAAGATTACCATGATACCGCAAGTATTTCGTATCGCGGGCACGTATAGCGCCTGACCCTCGTACTCGTACGTCAAGCTGACAATATCGTTGGGGATATCCTGATACAGCTTGGAAAGCATGGGGGTGGTGTCCTGATCGAAGAACAATCCAACGTAGAATTGGTCTGTCCACTGCCAGCAGAACGAGAACAAGAATACTGTTATCAGCATGGGGACCGACATAGGAAGAATGATCTGGAAGAAGGTCCTGAAATCACCCGAACCGTCAATATACGCAGATTCCTCAAGCGAGTCGGGAATTCCGCGGAAGAACTGACGAAGCATAAATATGTAAAGTCCGTTCTTGAACGCAAGTCCCGTTACTGACAAAATAATCATGGGCCAGAAGGTATTCTTAAGGTTTATAGAGCCTTCTCTTGCTATCTGACGAATAATCTCATTGCTCGATTCTGAATTAAATACCGAAATATTCGCAAGCACCTGGTCTATTGACTCAACGCCTATGCTGGCGCCGCCGCTAAGCAACTTCAATATTCCGAAAATGTCGAAATATCTGAACGCCATTTCAAGCGAGAACTGAACGGTCTTGTGAGGAATTACCATGGTAAGTACGACCAAAAGGAACAAGAGCTTGTTTCCCTTGAACTTGTACTTTGCAAGTCCGTACGCAATAAGACAGCAGGAAAGTGTCTGAAGGATCGCGCATACTATCGACAGTATAAACGTATTCTTGAACGCATTCAGATACCCCAGGTCAGTCCAGATCGCTTTATACGTATCAAGTGTAAAGTTCTTGGGGATTATCTGTACCGTTACGTCCAAAAAGTCCTCGGGAGACATAAACGAACCCGCAATCTGTGTGAAGAAGGGATAAAGTACAACGTATGCAATTCCCAAAAGAAATACGAATCTGAACAGCTTAAATACGACGTTCTGAAGGAAGTAGTAGTTCAAAAACTTTGCCTTGAGTCTTTCCTTTAAGGGAGTACGCTCAAAATCAGCCTTGATCTTTCTCTTTGATTCCTTGAGTATTTTAGTACCGGAAACATTTTTATTGGAATCCATAATTCTACCTCCTCCCTATTAGTCTCTTCTCTGATAGAATACGAACATAGACATAATACCGGCGACTATGGCTATCATAAGTATTACTATCAGGAAGTATATCCACGACATCGCGCCTCGTATATCGTCACCCATGTTGCTGGACTGAATGTACAGCATTACAGTGTTTGACTCTATCGTAAACGCGTCAATTACCGTGTATACCGCGTTAACAAGGATCATAGGGCTTATCATCGGAAGGGTTATCTTCCAGAAGGTCTCCCATCCGCTCGCACCGTCTATCTTACAAGCCTCGTAAATCGCGGGGGAAATAGACTGCAGACCCGAAAGGAATATAAGCATCTGTACACCCGAACGGTTAACTATCGAGTATATCTTGTTGATCATCTGTACAACGTACTTAACAAGATCTGTACCGACCTTCATGTTTGAGAACAAAACCTGGAGGTCCAAAGCGGAAACTATCTCGTTTGTTGCGCTTCCGCCCGATCCGTCGTCTATACCGCCGGTCATCGTGCCGCCAAGAGTGTCCATAAGACCCAACGAGGTCATAAAGCCTGTTGCCAAAATAACGGGGAGGAAGAATATTGCACGGAACGCTCCTCGTCCTACCATCTTCTGGTTAAGAAGAACTGCCATAAACAGCGAGAACAAAAGGATCGCGGGAATATCGATTATAAGCTCTCCTATACCCGTTATAAGCGTACGGATAAAGTCCGTACTGTTAAAGAGCGCATCATGGTAGTTTTTAATTCCGACAAACTCAAGTGTAAATCCACCCGTAGGGATTATTTCAAGGTGATTAAAGCTGTACCATATAGAGTCCTTGATAATAGGAAAGTAAATACAGATAAGTCCTACTACGAACGGAAGTACAAATAACCATCCCACTCTGGCTTTTCTTTTGTCCAGAGAAGCGATCTTTCTTTTTTTAGGAGCTTTTTGCTTCTTTACTGCAATTTCGCCTGTCATAATTATTTATACCTCCTTTCTCAGTCTATTACTGATACAAAATCGTATCCGGAAATAGTGTATTCCGCACCGTTAAACTTAACCTTTACAGCAAAATCGTTATAGTTAAGGATAAGGTGCTTGTATGCGCCACTCTCATCACCGTACGTAACGACGACAATGTTTTCAACAATATACTTGGATGTCTCTTCCTCGTCAACCTTGTCGTCGTTGCTGCCAACTCCGCCGTAGTTCATAGACTCATCATACAAAGCCTTAAGGCTTGCGTATGCTTCCTCTTCAGAAGCCATAGAGTCAAGAATCTCGTCGATCCATTCGGTTGAGGAAGCCAGCATATCCTTATAGGACATCTGATACTCATAATATACATTGTATCCGCTGACCTTAGAGTAATAAACCTCTTCACCGCTTTCAGTGACAGCCTTATAAACCGTAAGGTTCTTCTGCTTTGAAATTTCGCCTTCGATATATACGTCAAACTCATCAAGGTCTATTTTTTCGCCTTCGAGTACCTCGTCAATACCGCTGACGTAGGATATAGTATTAAGACCGCCGAACTCATTAAGCTCACCGATAGAATATCCCTGGTGTGCGCTTCCTACAGCGTACAGATAACCACCTTCGATTCCGTTAGTGGGGCTCTCAACGAATCCGTAAGCATAAGTAGGCTTACTTTCTATCCATTCACTCTGAGGAAGGAGTGTTACTTCTCTTCCATTGATCTTATATACTGATTTGCGGACAAGTCTATTGTTTTCGAAGTATCCGCGAACGACTGCGTGATGATCCTTTGCTTCATTGAGTATATAATCAGTTCCGCGTTCATCATCCTCGATAACCTTTATAGCAGCCTCTGTGCTTTCAACATAATCCTCAACATCGGCTACGATCTTCTTCAGATCTCTGTACGTTGCTCCGCACAGGGAAATAAACGCGAAATGAACGTCCTCCCAGTCATCCTCGTCACGGGATTCCTTCCAAACCTCAAGCGCTTCCTGAAGCTGTATGTAGCTGTTCTCAAGAGAGATGTATTTCTGAGCCGCTTTAATTACGCTTTCAATTACGTATGCTTCAGCTATACGTCCTTCTTCTCTTGCGCGAATAAACGAAAGCTCAAGCTCCTTGAGCTCATTTTCCTCAAGATTGTTCTTAGTATCAACGTAATCCTTGATAGCATCAAGAATATCTGCCTCTATCTCATCGATATCGGGGATTCTCTCACCCTCTACAAACTGGTGATCTATGATGTACTTTGTCTGTACGTCACTCAGAGCCTCGTTAAGAGTTTCATAGGTGGAAACAAGATCGTCCTTCCAGATGTCGTATCTGATGGAGTAATACTTGCTAAGATACGAATCCTCCTTAAGAGAGTCGGTATTTCTGTAAGAAAGAACAAAGTAAGGAGAAGCTCCGTTTTCAATTGCCTTGAGCATTGCATACTGCATATCGCCCTCCATATTGAGGGGCTCACCCGCAAACTGAATAGAACCGTGGAGCACTACTCCGATAAAGGGAACCGCGTTGGAGGAACGGCTCTGACGTGAAGAGTCAAGAGCTACGTCAAGAATATGGTCAGCATACTTCCATGTGTATGCGTTTCCGCCGGACGTCATCATCTCAACGTCCTCACCAAGCTTGCCTGTGATGTATTCAAGTGCCTCAACAGTATATTCCTTGGAGTCCTCGCGGTTGTAAGGCTCATCCTCGTCAAAGTCAGAGTTAAGCGCATTACCGAGCGAACCAAGTGAAATTCCGTTAAGATTTTCGTACTTCAGATACTTATCAACAAGCTTTTCATAAAATTCCTCGAAATATGCGGGGGAAATAACAAGATCGTAGTAATTTATATACTTCTGCTGAGTAGCACTGTAAACTCTCTTGCTTGCATAACGGTCGTCTATGGTCTTGGACGCGTGCTTGCTGCGGGATACACCGTCAAAGCTTGTTTCGTTGATTATGTAAGCAAAATCAAAGTCCGGGAACACTCCGAAATTCTCGCCCGCAGCTTCTTTTCTTGCCGCGTAATCAAGTAGAGCCTGGAATCCCTTATTTTTTCCTACTACTCTTTCAAACTTGAGATTCTTGGGAACGGTATAATACATACCGCCATTAGCAAATCCCGTAAGCTTGAAGTTGATATTTGTTATTCCTTCCTCTGAGAGATCGTCATACATCGTGATAACGTCCTCAAAGGTCGTAAGTGCAGTCATTCTTGTCACAGGGATAGAGAGAATTCTCTCTACAGTCTCAAGTGCGCCGAAGGACTCAATGTAAAGCGGAATATCATCGTCTACGTCATTTTCAGACAAGGGCTGAATAATTCCGTTATTTGTAAGATAGTCACGGTAAGCGGCTGCCATACCGAGCCAGGACGCATCGTAAACGGTCTTTCCGTTTTCTGCGGCCTTGTCTGCATCAGAAAGCATGATATATCTTATCTTATAGCTTCCAAGATATTTTCTGTCACTTACTACCGTACGTTCACCAAGTCCCGATACGGAAATGGATTCCTGAAGGTTGTAGGTATCAGAGGGTCTGGGGGTAAACTGCATCTTGACAGAGTTGTAGTCGTTCTGGTTTCCTCCGTGGTAGGACGCTATCATAGTAAGCGCGTCACCCTCTTCAACAATAGCGAGGAATCCGCTCTTCTTCTCAGTTACTTCGATAGTGCCGTTGCTGTTCAGAAGACTTCCGTACAATTCGTACAGGTTCTGATATCTGGAGTTTTCCGCAGTAGGATCATAACTCTTGACTCTATCGTATATACTTCCGTCAATAAATGTGACTACTTCGTCCTGAAGAGTCTTGGTCGTGATCTTGTATTCCTTGGAGTTCTCAACCGTACCGAATACGGGGTATCTTATGGTCTTTTCATAAGTTCCCATAAGCTCGTGGTATGCAAAATCATTACCGTAAACCTGGTTATATACGTTTACAGGTGTGGTAGAAACGTCTGCCGAGTCAAACTCGTAAATCGCGCCTGAACCGTCAGGCATGAAGTTATATCCCTCGCACCAGTTGCTTCCCGCTCCCATGTAAGGGAGAACTACAAGGGAATTAAGAGTGTAGAGCGACTCGTTGAAACGCATACCGTTTGCGGGAAGTCTTACAGTAAGACCCTGCTCGTCAATGGTGTATTCAAGAGCCATCTTAAACACGGGGGAGTTTTCATCCAATGCCTCGTATTTTGTTCTCTCGTGGTCGTAGTCAAGCTCCTCGTACGAGTAATCGGGGCAATGGGTTTTAATGCTTTGCTCAAGCTTGATAAGCTCAGCCTGGGAGATCTCCTGGTCAAGAACGTATATTACGTCTATCTCCTTGAGCGCGGGGAAATCTTCAAAAAGCTTCTTCTTTTCAGTATCAGACTTTTCAGTCCTTTCACCGTTTTCATCAAGGACAAATTCTCCGGTCTCGAGGTTTATCTCGTATCTGGAAACGGGCTGGTAGTATACAAGGAACTGGTTGGCATACCATTCGCCCCATTCGCCGTATACGACCTTCATTCCCTCAATAATATCCTCTTTGATGAGCTTATTGAATCGATCGGGCTCTATGGAATGAGGAACAAGCAGCTTTGCCTGCTCACGTCCGATCGTGTACTCCACACGGATACCGTTTTTAATATTCTTAACGACAACCTGATTCTTCTGGGATGCCATACGGAAGCTTGTGTACGTGTATGTGTGGCCTGTAATATCCGTGAACGTAAGCTCTATCTGGGACAGGAGGCTTTCCTTTATACTACCCGATGTGGAATCGTCAGTCGTGCTGTTTGACGACTTATCCGCCGCAACGTCCC
Organism: Eubacteriales bacterium; assembly: GCA_045542075.1. GTDB lineage: Bacteria > Bacillota > Clostridia > Oscillospirales > CAG-272 > SVTX01. Next base: position 28,859 of record JAZQKI010000024.1, on the reverse strand, counting down.
AGGGGTTTGTAAAGAGCTTTTCACCAGTAGCAAGATTTACTATCACAACCTCGCCGCTGTAATCGTCAACGTAAATCTCGTATCCGTGGTTACGGAATGCGAGCTTCATTGTTGCGAGCTTTTCGTCTTCGGTAGCATAAATCTTTTCGGTGTAATCCTCGGGGGTTTTTGTGACAATAATGTTTACAGAATCGTCCTCTTTTATATTCGTATCTGTATCGGTGTCCGTATCGGCCTCCTCAGCAGATACGTTTATTGCAAAAACGGTAGTTAAAGAACCGATCAGCATCATTACAGCCAAGAGCAACGATATTATTTTATTAAATTTTTTCATTGTGCATCTCCTATCTGTAATTTACAATCTGAATCTTATCTCTGTTATAATATCCGTAATCAGACCTACCATCTTTCCTACGAGAGTTGAGAACAGGATCGCGATAAACATAATGAATACCATTCCGACAATGGTTCCAATTACTGTGATAAAGTTTTTACCCAAGCTATAATCGTGGGTGACCATTGTTCCGCAGAACAGAAGCAAGCCAACCCATACCAGCGCCAGGATATAGAACATCTTTACTATATCAAGCTCGGGCTCTGTTGCCACGTTTGCGTAAATAGTGGAAGGAATAAGAAGCAGGGGCAACGGTACCAAGCTGTAAGAACAAGCTATAAAGATGTCCTTGAGGCTTCCCTCTCCTTCAAACAGTGTCGTAAGACACCAGTTCGCAATTACGAACAGCAATAACGGAACAAGCACGCTGAGCAGCTGCATCCATACGGACGAGTATGCTCCGGTGGGGTTAGAAAGATAACCCGAACCGATTATCTGGTAGTAGAACGCAAGTACCGTAATTACAATGTACACCAGCGAGGCGCGAAGCGATCCTCTCTTTTCGTGCTTGAGGTCCCAGAATCCGTCAAACGGATGCAACATAACGTAGAATCCGTAAGCAAGCTCCTGACCAAAGGTCTTTTTCTTGCCCGAATGAGTTGCCTCCTTATTGACCTTTCCTACAAACTTGAAGAACAGAACAAATACCGCGATAACCGCAACTATTATAAGAATAAGAAGGATAAAGTAGTTGGACATCCACTCTTTTCTTATTTCCTGGAAGGATTTTGACCAGTTTTGCGTATCGTAAGCAGCCTCGAACTGTTCAAGAGACGCCTCGTATTCTCCGTTTCTCTGCATTGCCTGACCGATACCTACGTATGCGGCGTCAAAGTTAGAGTTTCTCTGGAGCACCTGAGTCCAATAGTTGATCGCTATATCAAATTCCTGAGCGTTTTCCGCCGCAAGCGCGTCTATAAGAATATTTCCGTACTCGGTTCTCTTATATACGACGATCTTTGACGCCTGGTTATCAAGCACAAGCATCTTGGAATCCTGATATGTGATAGCCTTAAGACCGTTCTTCATTATATTTCCGGTCATATTACCTATGTCGCCAAAGGCAAACAAGAGGCTTCCGTTATCATCGTAGGTATATATCTTGGAACGCTTCTGGTCGATTATGGACCACGTGCCCTCCTCGCCTATTGCTACGTCAACGACTGTGGACGTACCAACGATATCCTTGTCGCTGAATCCCATAGCGGCGAAGTTGATCTCACCCGCGGGAGGCCAGAAGCCGTTACGCTTCATTATTTCCTCGCCGTTTGTGTTAAGCATCTTAACGGGAAGATAAGTGCCGTCAACCGCCTTATTTCTTATCGCTGCCTGGACTGAGCCTTCGTTTATGGCAGACGTGGTAACGTAAATAAATCCGTTTGCGTCGACAGTGATATTATTGAATTCACTTGCGACCTCCTCTGCCTCGGTAGCCTTCTGCTCGTCAGTCTGGAACTTCTTCCAAAGAGCCTCCCACTTGGAAACGCTTACCGCCTGCGCGCCGATGAATCCTGTGAATTCGCCGGTTTCCGTCATAACTATAATACCCTCGGTAGTGGTGGAGGATACCACGAATATACGGTCGTACTGGTCAACAGCGACCGCGACGGGAGTGTAAAGAGATCCCGATTCAAAAAGCGTAGATTTTGGCGCCTGAACTATGCGCTCAAAATTACCCTCAAGGTCAAACACTACTATACGCGACGCACCTGTGTCACATACCCAGATATTTTTATCAGTTATGAACACGCCCTGCGGCTCTGTGAGTGTTTCGGGAACGCCTTGATCGTTCTTGAACGTGCTTATTATAAACTTCAATTTATAATAGCGGTCAAGACACACTATTCTGTTGTTTTTAGTATCTGCAATATAGACGTTATTGTTTGCGTCTGTTTCGAGGTCGCTTGCCGCGCTGAGCGGTATGTCAAGACCCATATAAGCGGAATCAATGACAGTATCGGGCGTGTACGCGTCGGGGGACAGAAGCGGGTATCCCGAGATGGAATACGTGTACGTCTGATAAGCCGAGCCTGCGCCCGCGATAGCGACCAAGCAGGAGGCAACCATAACTACTGCAAATATTAAACACAAAATCTTTGTGATTTTTTTCATTATGCTTCCCTCCAAAATTAGTCTTTCATTCCACTCGAGCCCATTGTTTCAATAATGTTAGACTGAGTGATAACGAATACGAGAATAGGAACCAGCATCATTACGACCTGAGCCGCCGCAGATGCGCCCGCACGCTTGATACCGCCCGCGGTGATCTGTCCTATCGCATAGTTAAAGGATTTGAGCTGCTCAGAATGGATATAGCTGGACGCGCCCTGATTCCAGAGTGCCTGGAAGGAGTAAACTATAAGTGTAAGCCAAGCGGGCTTAACCATAGGCATCGCTATTATCCAATATGTGCGAAGCTCGCCCGCACCGTCAAGTCTCGCCGATTCAAGGACGGTATCGGGAACGTTTGTGTCCATAAACTGCTTCATAAGATACAGGCCGAGCGTTGATCCCCACGCGGGAACTATGATCGCCCATTGCGTATCCAGCATGCCGAATATAGACATTATAATAAATGAAGTTATAGCCGTTACGGTAGCGTTAAACATAAGCGAGAGCTGTACGAAGGAGAACATTGCCTGTCCGCCCGGGAACTTTATCTTCGCCATTGTGTACGCCGCAAGAGACGCGATGAACAAATGTCCAAACGTTCCCGCAACAGATGTGAATACTGTGTTGAAAATATATCTTGAGAAAGGAACCCAAGAGATATTCATAAGTGAGAACAGAGCCTTGTAATTCTGAAGACCCGGTTTCATAACGATAAATTTAGGAGGATACATCCACAGCTCGTCAAGAGGCTTGAGAGACTGTGCCACAACGTATACCATAGGCAGGAACATAAATGCTCCAAGGAGGACGAGCAATATTGTAATACCTGCGTCGCCGCCCGCGGAACGGGCAAGCACGACCTTATGTCTTCTTGTTCTTAACTTTGCCATATTACTGACCTACCTTCGAAAGCATCCTCTTGACCAGCGCGTTGGCTCCTACCATTATTACGAATAGGACAACGGCTATCGCCGAGGAATAACCGACCTCATATCTTTGTCCACCGTAGTCCTCCAGGTGATGAACAATGGTATGCGCCGCATAGTTTACTGATGGGAATCCGCAAAGCGCGGTTACTATAGCTCCGTATCCGAATGAACCGGTAATTGTCATTACCGCACCGAACATAAGCTGAGGCTTCATGGAAGGAAGCGTTATGTAGTAAAGCTCCTGCCATCTGTTCTTGATGCCGTCAACCGCTCCCGCCTCGTAAAGCGAGCGGTCAACACCCTGAAGTCCCGCTATAAAGGACAGGAAGGATGTACCGAGCGACGTCCACAGCGATACGACAACGCAAAGTATCATAACGTATTTCTCGTCCTGGAACCATGCGATCTCGCTATCTATCAGCTCAAGCTCGAGAAGGGTTGCGTTTACCCAACCGTAGGAGTCCGCCGAGAAAAGCACACCCCAGATAGTATAAACCTGACCCGAGATCGAGGGGGCATAGAATATAAGTGTAACGATTGCTCTGATGCTGGGGGGAAGCTCGTTTATAAACCAAGCTACCAGGAAGGAGAGCAGGTACGATGCAGGTCCTACAAGCACCGCAAATATAAATGTATTTTTGATTGCTATCAGGAAAATGTCATCATCAAAGAACAATGATATATAGTTTTTGAACCAAACTATATTAGGCATTTCCAGCATGTTAAAATCCGTAAAGCTCATGAACACAGAGATAACAACGGGCAATACAGTAAATATACAGAAGATAAGCATATACGGAGCTACCATAAGGTAAGCTACCTTATTTCGCTTCATTTCCTTCCATATCCACTGACGCATCGTCATATCCTTGCGCGCCACAGCCTTCTTTTCTGCTGTTTTAGTAGACATTTGTTCTCTCCTTCCCTAATTATTCTTGTGCCCTTGCGGTATCATAAAGCGCCTGGGCAGTATAATGAAGAAGCTCGTCATTTGTAAGCTCGGAAAGATTTACGTCCTTCTTTACGCTTACCCTAATTGTGTCGACTTCTGTCTTGACCATTGCGAAGAGCTCCTCGGAAGCTGCCTTGATAATTGCGTCATCCGCGCTGCGAATAGCCTTATTCGCAAGCTCCGCCGCCTCAGTGAGTCCTGCTTCACGAAGTGCTTCAATAGCATCTCTTGACTGATCTCTTCTCTTTTCCTTGAGGGTCTGACCGATCTCAAGAGTTTCAAGTCCGAATTCCTCTCTCTTACGTGTGATCTCCTTGTTGATAGTGTTGATATATCCCATCAAGCTCTCAACAGGGTCAGCCTTTTCGTTATAAGCCGAGAGGAAAGCAAAGCTTGTATAACGTCCAATAATGTATGCGCCGGGGTAGTTGGGAACTGCCGCAAGATTTTCAAACTGCTTGGAGATCTGCGTGTATTCATCTATCGTCCAGGGAAGCTCTGCAAGAGCCGATCTGTTTGCTGTATTGTACTTAGCAGAGGGACCCATGATAGCAACCATTTCGTTTGAATAATCCGTCTGGCACTGCTTGCCTGTGTACCACTTCATAAACTGCCAAGCTCTTGCCTGATCCTGTGCCGAATCACATCCCTTTACCATAACGGTAGCGGTAATGGAGGATACTGCGCAGTTGTTTATAGTGCCGTCCTCCTGGACTGTGCCGGGAAGCGGATAGAACTGCCACAAGCCGTCGATCTCAGTCGCAAAGACCTTGAGCTGGTTGTAAAGTCCCGTATAGTCACCAAGTATGATAGGCATCTCACCCGTTCTGAAACGGTTAGCCGCATCATAAACGTAGGGGAATCCGTACTGTGTAAAGAGATTACAGGTTCTCTCAAACGACGAAAGACCAAGCTTGGAGTCAAGATTTATTCTCATTCCGTCATCAGCGAACAGCGTACCGCCCATCTGATAAAGGAATATTGAGTAGTCTGCCGTAAGACCTATCTCCATGTTTTTGGACTGGAGAACGGGGATCGCCGCCATGATGTCGTCCCAGGTCTTGGGAACCTCGATTCCGAGATCCGCAAGAACGTCTATACGTGCGAACATCATAAGGAAGCCCTGTGCTTCGGGCAATCCGTAATAATGCTGAACACCGTCAGCGTCTTCAATTCCGACAACGAGCTTTGCCGCGTCGGTAAAGTTTGTCATATGCTCGTCAAAGCCTTCCATTTCCTCTATGGGATGTATAGCGGAACGGATAGCGTAGTTGATTACGTCTGCCTGGCCGAGACCAAGGTAAACGTCAGGTCCCTCGCCTGCAAGTATGGAAGGAAGCAACGTTCCAAGAGCAACGAGCTTCAAGTCAACGGGACATCCGTCGATCTCATCGCCGTTTGCTTTGCTGGAAGGTGTGAAATCGTTGTTTACAAGGTTACGTATAACCTGCGACTGGTCACGACCCGAAGCAAGCCATACCTCAACACCCTCGCCCACGGTCTCCTCATCCATAACGCCCATTCCGTCGTAGTCACGGAAGAAGCTCCAGAAGAAGCTCTTTACCTCGTGGACCAAGGTCTTCCAGAATCCTGCTTTTGCAACAGGCTGCTCCTGAGATGAGCCCTGTATCATCATGTAGTCGATCTGGAGAGGCTGAGTCTTTACGTCCGAAAGGAACGTACCAAGAGTACCGATATAGCTCTTGAGACGTGCAAGGTTTCTCGCGATCTGGTCCTCGTCTCTTCCCATTTCCTTGAGAAGCTCCGAAACCAGCTGGAGCGTACCTACGTGAGAGGACTTCTGTCCCGCAAGCGCTGTAAGCTTCTGCGCTACACCGGGATTTTCCTCGTCAGCATTGTCAAGCACCTGCGCCTGACGCACCATATCAATAAGCTCGTCGGGCATTACCGAGGAGAACTTATAGTCACGGTTGGGGTCGGGGGTGGTACCTGTCAGTCTCAGGATGGTAAGGTAGTCGTCGTTTATAGAGTCAAGCGCGTTCTGAACGTCGTTGATTATCTCGCCGAGCACACCAAGCGTGACCTCAAACTCGATCGTATAAACAACACCCTCTGCAAAATAGATGTTGAAGGACTGCTCATTGCCCATATCGTCCTGCGCCTTGAGGTTTGTTACCTGCCACTCGTCACCGTAATTGTAGGTAAGAGCAGCCGCCTCGGCAAAAGGAAGACCGTTGTAATATCCGTCCTGACCCTCACTGAGTCCCTCACTGTATATGTAAAGCGCTCTGTTAACGAAAATACCGTCAAGCACGTTCTGTCTGAATCTGGTCACGATATCATACATACCCGAGGAATTTACCGAGAACTTGTAGGAAACACGCTGACCTGCAGTCTGCCATTTTTCAGCGCCCATCGTATTGAGAAGGGTTTTATCTGCCGCACAAGGAGAGTTTACAGCGGAGGATCTGTCCTCTATCGCGTATATCGTCTTGTCGGTCGCGGTCGCCGTGTACTCGCCCTCAAGCTTTATTACGTCCTTACCTTCGCCAACGCCCGCATATTGCGCAATATAATCCGCATAGCTCATAGGAGTTTCGGCAGGACAAAGCGAGATGCTCTTTATCGCCATAGACTCGTTTTCGCTATCAAGAGTTATGGTGGACGTTCCCGCTTCGAAAACAAACTCGAAGGGATCAGACTCAAAGCCCGTGGAATCCTTTACGGTGTACGTCTTCCATTCGGGAGCCTGATATGCCTCGGGGCGAAGCTCGTTGTCATAGACGTCTATCTTCATAAAGCGGATAGAGTACTTATCGCAAAATTCAGATATCGTCTGTGTCCACACCTCAGGATACTTGAGCTTGAGCTGACCGTTCTGCTCGTAGCACTCAACTCCCACAGAAGCCGCTTCTGTCTTCACGGTGCTCCAGCTCTCGTCGCCCGTATAAATGGCGTCAACGTATTCGTTTTTCCAATTCTTGTGGAGCTTGAGATAACGCGCCTCAGAGAAAGGCACCTTGTCGTTTATCTCGAGTATACGCTCAATGGACGCCGCCTTGCCCTCTATAGCGTAATATTCGATCTTGATCACGTACTTTCCCTTAGTGGGAACAGTTACGTTCCAGGATACCGAACCGGTGCTGCCGGTAGAAATACACGTCTGTCCGTCATATTCGGTAATCTCATAATCGTTAGGATTTGTCTTTTCCGTGTTGATGTCCTTTACTGCATCAATAACAATGGTTTCCTTACCGCCGGGAACACCTGCGTGAAGCGCTGAATACTCTTTATACGAGATAGCATTCAACAATTCTCTCAGGTCAGCAAGCGTTTGTCCGGTACCGGAAGCACCATTGCCGGAATCATCGGATGAATCTGCCCCCGCGGCCGATAGCGGCAACGTAAAGCAGCCGAGAACAAATATCAAACAAAGCAGCAGCGCTGTCAGTCTTTGAAAATTCGTTTTCTTCATGGTTTAACTTTCCTCCTGCGAATTTTTTGGGCTTATGCCCGTAGGGAAAAATGCTCCGCCAATAACACCGCGTGCCACGAACTGCTCTGCCTGCAAGGCATGCAGGATGCCAGGCAGTCCGTTCGCATCTCTTTCCGTTCATCCACAGCGGCTTGGGATAACAGGCGGAGCGGCATTGACTGTTTTGTGGCCTTCGGGATCAGCCGAAGGTATGCGGCATCAGTATTATCGCTATGCAATTTTGACCGTGTCCGAGCTATTACGCATATGTGCATTACACGCACGCTCGCGCGTGTAATAAAAACTTCCGCGAAGCGCGGACACATTTAGAGCCCGAGCGCAAGCATCACCCGAGCAAAAATTCAGGTCCAAGCATAACAATACGAAGTGCAAGATGCCCTAAATTTACCTTATAATCATATCACAGCCAACTTTTTTTGTCAAGAAAAAAATATTCAGAAAACCTTGCAAACACTTGTAAAATCAACAACTTTTATCTTTGTTTCGGGTTGGCCTTTTTTACTTAAAATTAACATTTTCGTAAAATCCTCACACCAACGATTGCCAAGCGTCTTGAAAGGTAAATTTCATTTACCCCATTTTGTTTTTTTGTTGTAAACGAGATGTGATTTTGTACATTTTTCTATTTTTTCTACGCAAAAACAAAGCGCATTTTTCAAAGGTAAATTGCATTTACCGGTATGCCGCGAGCAAGTTCAAAAGCTTTCTGGCAACCTGATGCATCAGGATTCAAAAAATTGTGCAATTCCAACAAAAATCACCCCCTAAATTTCTACACTTCCAAAACCTCCAAAAAATCGAACAAAATCAAAAATAAGGACTAATTCTGCGAGCTTTCCTTCTTATTTGCCAAAAATGCAGATTTTTTGCGCATCTCAAGGAGCTATATTACTTATATTTACAGTTATTCCTTTTATTTCCATTTGATATAATTCAGCAAAAGGCTGCGATTTGCCGTGCCATCCATAACGCACAAGCCTTCGCGGCAAGCAAAATCATTCAAACCATAATCGTGCCGGCAAATGCATTTCTCAATCATGATTACACTATCAATTGTTCATCCCCATGTGCATCTCAATTATATTTGCGTGGTCAATAGCTCATCCTACATTCATCAAACGATCCCTCTCGTCAAAACAAACTACGCTATTTCTGATCAATAAGCTCCCCCAATCAATCAGCGTCCCTTCTGATCAATAAGATAATCCCCTCATCAAGCATCCTGCGGGCCACAAACAAATCGCGGTGCCAAACAAACCACGACATCAAACAAGCCACAAAAACATGTGTGGAGTACAAGCACGCGGTCATGCAAGCATAATCTTTTCAAATCCCGACAACCCTTCATCAATCATCCTGATCCGCTTTAGAATAATGGCAGCCACGCCGGCTACAAGTCACAACTAATGATTTAATTATAAACTATATGTTGTCTATATTGGCAAAAAAAGACCTCTGCCAATCAGCAGAGGTCTTTAGGTGTTTATTATAAATTATCCAACAGGAAGATATCCGTTTGCATTCAGCCATGATACGTAAACGGCAAACGGGCATTCACTTGTTCCCGATTCATCCATATACGCAGGGTCGGTGAGCTTGGATATGTTTACGGAAAAGCTATTTTCCTTATTTTCGCTATCGGTGTACTTAACAGTTTCCTTATTAAACAAGGAAGCCAATCCCGCAACTGTGACGTTCGCCTTTTCAGCGCTGTCTATGTCGGCAAGCACAGACTTGACGTAAGCATTAGCCTTGCGGATATTCTCTATCTCGCTCTTGCTCATCTTATTGCCCGTGGTATTTTCCAAGTGCTGCGAGAAGCTGAATCCAAGCAAGGGGTCAATTACCGCCTCGCCATTCTGAGCCTTGTATATTTCCCAATAATCTGCAGGCTTACCCTCTTCAGGATGAGCTACAAAGCTATTTCCGGTTTTGTTTATATCCATATCGTAGGTCTCGCCCTTGCTGTTGAGTGCAATACGGCTGAGAACTCCGGTATTTTCATCAATTGTATAGTGCTCTCCCTCAATTCCGTACTGAAGAATATTGCGAAGAGTGGACTCCGTATTAAGAGCCGCAAGAACCTGAACGCAAGCATAGGGGTATTTTGTTGCGGAGCAAACGCCGAACATATTACCGTAAAGCTCCTGCTCGCCAACCTCGGGATATTTAACGACTGTAACGTAATACTGACGTCCGTTCTCATCCGTGTAAACACCGCCATTTTCAGCAGCCTCAGCCTTAACACTGTAGTCAGCCTCAATGTAGGAAATAGCAGCCTTCTGTCCGGCTATCATCTCACGGTCGGAGTAGTAATAACCGCTCGCATCGTATCCCTTAAGGGTTTTAAGAATGTTCTGGAACTTTGAGTCCGCAAGCAAATTGTTAAACGCAAGACCGATCTGTCCTCTGTTTACCTTTGCGGGGTCTCCGTAAACCGTTCCGAAAATCGAGAAATCAGATTCCGTGTTGTAGGGGTACTCATATTTTACGTTTCCAAGATCATCCTCGGTTTCCTCGTATCCAATATCCCAGAAATAAGCAAAATGTCTGAGAGTTTCCTCGAAAGTTGAATTTATGGGGGCAACGTCATAACAATAGCTGTTTTCGTTATCCCTATTAGCCGCAACGTCGCTCAAGAAATCCTTGCAATCAACAAGGGTGGTATCAGGAGCAAAGCTCTGACCGTATCCGAATTCATCATACATCTGCTTATCTATAAGCATATATGTATAAGCACCAATAGCCACGTTGTTGGGAATAGCATACGTCATGCCGTTGTATTTAACACCGTCAAGCAAGGTAGGAGCTACGTAGTCGCCGATAAGCGCTCCAATTCCCGCCAGATCCTCGTCCAGAATAGCAAGCCAATCCTTATCCGCATATTCGGTAAGTCTGTCCTGACCCGCAAAGTAGAAGATATCAACCTGATTTTCCTCGGTTTCGGGGTACTTAAGCTCGGGAATGCCCCACTCGTTAAGGATGTATTCCTCCTCAGCGTCTCCCTCCGCCTCTTCATTGTTCCAGATCACACCCTCTCTGTAGGGCCAGTGCTCAGGATAGTCAACGTAAAACTGAGTGGTCAATTCTTCCTTAGTCTTATAAGGGATCTCCTGATTCTTGATCTTCTTATCCATAAGGTCAAGGTAGAACTGAAGCGCTCTCTTTGCCTTTCCGACAAGCTCCTCAACGTCGGTATTTGCGGCTATCGCGGTTTCAAGCTTGCTGTAATACTCATCTTGTGTGAGGAACACAATATCAACGTTGATTTTGTAATTTTTCTTGGTTTCCTTGGTAAATGCGGCTTCGATCTCGTCCATTGCCTTCTGAACGTCCTTGGTAAAGCACAGTTCACCGTTCTGGTCTCTGTTGAGTTTTTTGTTCTCGGTGACAACCCACATAGTCAAGGTCTTTGCGCTGTCATCCTGAGCATATATATCAGACGCAACGTCATCATCCTCTTCCTTTGAACAAGCCGTAAAGCAAGTAAACACCGAAAGAAGCATAACAAGGCACAAGACCAGCGCCATCAGTTTCTTTTTCATCTGGTTCCTCCTTATGTGCGGCACCGCGCCGCCAATATCAAACACTTAATCTATTTTACAACAAAAACAAAGCTTTGTCAAGCGAATAATTTTCAGCTGTTTTCCCTTATTCCTTGACTAATTTGTGTTTTTCCGAAAAGTTTTGTCGGACGAATGTCACAATACACAACTCTTCATTGATTTTTTTGTAGCAAATAACTATTTTTTATAATAATATTTACATTTTCGGGATGTAAAATTTGTTATTCGAAAATAAAAAATTTACAAATTCGCCGATAATTAGTCAAGGAATCCCTTAAGATGTCTTGCTCGGCTGGGATGGCGAAGCTTACGGAGAGCCTTTGCCTCTATCTGACGTATTCTCTCACGAGTGATGTTAAACTCCTTGCCAACCTCCTCAAGCGTTCTGGTCCTGCCGTCGTAAAGGCCGAAGCGAAGCTTGATCACGTGTGCCTCTCTGTGCGTCAGTGTATTAAGCTCCCTCTCTATTACCTCGCGCAGGATAGTGGATGCCGCCGCGTCCGCGGGTGCGGGGGTGTCCTCGTCGGGGATAAAGTCACCAAGGTGGCTGTCCTCCTCCTCGCCAATAGGCGTTTCGAGCGATACAGGGTCCTGGGAAATCTTGAGGATCTCTCTTACCTTTTCTGCGCTCATGCCTATCTTCTCGCCTATTTCATCTGCGGTAGGCTCGCGTCCAAGCTCCTGAAGCATCTGACGGGAGTATCTTGTTACCTTGTGGATAGTCTCGACCATATGAACGGGTATTCTGATGGTTCTCGCCTGGTCTGCGATGGCTCTGGTAATAGCCTGTCTTATCCACCAGGTAGCGTACGTGGAGAACTTAAAGCCCTTTGCGTGGTCAAACTTTTCGACCGCCTTCATAAGACCGAGGTTACCCTCCTGTATAAGGTCAAGGAAGTACATTCCGCGGCCAAGGTATCTCTTTGCAATACTTACAACAAGACGGAGGTTGGACTCGACAAGGCGCATTTTTGCGTCCTCGTCACCCTCAAGCATTCTTTCCGCAAGCATTTTTTCTTCTTCAACGGTCAGAAGCGGAATGCGTCCGATCTCCTTGAGGTACTGACGAACGGGGTCATCCACCGCAAAGCCATCCTGCTCAAGCATTTTTTCCATATTTTCGCCGTTTCCAAACTTAGAAACTTCGTTCTGGATCTCCTCCATTTCGTCGCTCGAAAGCTCGTCGGAAAGGGATATTCCGTTGTCCTCAAGCGTTTCGTAGAGCTTGTCAAGCTCATCGACGTCATTGTCCATCTCCTCAAGCGCGGCGTCAAGGTCCGCCTCGGAAATACCGTTCTTTTTGCTTTTTTCTATCAATGTTTCAACGACCTTGTCGGTATTGGGCTTTGTGCTTTCCGTCTCAGTCTCACGAGTTATCTTTTCTTCCGTCATTTTGATTCTCCTAAATATGATTTACTGTTTTTTCATTTTCTGTCTCTTGCTCTCGAGCAGCTTTTGTATGTCGTCGATGCTGTCACCGCCGTCAGACGAGTTTCCTTCTGCCTTCAAGCTGTTGATACACTCAACAAATACGTCCGCGCCGTTTTGAGTCAGCGCGCGTCTTTTTTGCTCAAGCCCCTGAATCCTTCCCATTTCGTCAGGTGTGAAGAACTCTCCGAGTAACGAGGACGAAAATCCTCCCTCGCTTGAATGTATCTCCATTATTTTATTAAATATCCGCCTGTGGAACTCGGACAAGAAATCAGCTGCTTCAAGCTGATATTTTCCCGCCGAAACACCGTTTCTGTATTCCTCGAACATAAGCATAAGTCCAAGTATGGCTTCCTCAGCCGCCGTCGCTCGAATGTTCTTGGCGGCATCGGGATTGGTTCGATCTCCGATTCCCATGGCATTCATTTTAACATTGTTAAAGGTCTTTGCCTTATAATCGTTTATCTTTTTGCGTCTTATTCTTTCCACGTCATTCCTCAGCGACGCCACCGAGAGTGAAATCCTTGACGCGACAGACGCTATATATACGTCACGCTCAACGCTTGAGGACACGTTTGAAATGTAATCACAAAGCTCGCCCGCTGCCTTTATTTTGTTTTCGGGCAACGTCACGTCGTATTTTGCAATAACCGCTTCGATCTTGTACTCAAATCCCGTGCGGCTCTCGCCGAGAAGCCTGCGGAAGCTATCCGCGCCGTAGCTCTTTATATATTCATCGGGATCCTTCGCGCCGCTCATTTTGAGGATCTTTACATCAACTCCAACGTCCGAAAGCATACTGACCGCTCTCGCCGTTGCCTTTTGCCCCGCGTCATCGGAATCGTAGGAAAGAACTACCTGCTTTGTATATTTCGCCATCATTCTTGCCTGCTCCTGCGTCAGTGCCGTGCCAAGCGTTGCCACCGCATTTTCAAATCCCGCAGCGTGCAAAGCTATAACGTCCATATACCCTTCACAAAGTATCATTCGCTCCGCGCAATGATTTTTTGCATAGTTGAGGGCAAACAGATTTTTACTCTTTTTGAATCCCGGTGTGTCGGACGAGTTAAGATATTTCGGCTTTGAGTCCTCCATAACTCGTCCGCCAAATCCTATTATGTTTCCCGAGGTGTCAATTATCGGGAACATCACTCGGTTTCTGAAATAATCGTATATTTTTCCTGTTTTTTTACTTCTTCCGCCGAGAAATCCCGCGACAAGCTCTTCCTCTGTGTATCCGAGGCGCGTCATGTGATTTGTCAAGGCGTAAAACGAATCGGGAGCGAAGCCAAGTCCGAATCTCTTTATTATAACAGGCGGGAGCTTTCGCTTGTTTGCGAGATAGTCCAGCGCGTCGCGTCCGAGCTTTTCGTCAAACAAACAGCTTCTGAAAAATTTTGCCGCCTCAAGATTCATGTCAAAAACTCTCTGACGGCTCATGCCTCCCCGCTCCTCCGTGGGCGAGGTGGGAATGGTTATTCCGCTTTTCTTTGCGAGAAATTCAATCGCTCCGACGTAGTCCAGATTTTCCGATTTCATCGTAAAGGTTATAACGTCGCCTCCCGCTCCGCAGCCAAAGCAATAAAAGGATTGCGTTCCCGGGAACACCGTGAACGACGGCGTTTTCTCGTTATGATACGGACATAGTCCGTTATAGTTAGAGCCTGCACGTTTGAGATTTACGTACATTCCAATCACGTCGACTATATCGTTCCTTGCTCTTATATCGTCAATTATCTCTCTTGGTATAAGCATTATTTACCCCTCCATACGTTTGGAACGAACAAGGAGGAGTACGTCTCTATCGCATATCTGTCGGTCATTCCCGACACGAAATCGCATACGCAACGCTCAACAGGCTCATTTTCCGTGTTTTTGTAGTAAAGCTCGGGCATTTTCTGCGGGTTCTTTACGTAATAATCAAATAGCTTTATAAGAAGCTCCTTTGCCTTGGAATCCTCGCCTTTGGCGATCGGACTTCGATAAACCCTCTCAAAAAGAAAATCCCGCAGCCTCATGGTCGCCTCACCTATCTCGTCACCCATCTTTATATAAGGCTTTTCCCTGCTCTCGTCAATTATCGACGTTACCATTCTGTTTACACGTTCTCCGTGTCCGCGTCCCAGAACGTCAAGTATATCCTTCGGAATATCGTCAAGCGAAAGTATCCCCGCGCGGCAAGCGTCGTCAATATCGTGGTTTATGTAGGCTATTCGGTCGGCATACTTTACGATTATGCCCTCAAGCGTGGATGCAAGATGCTCACCGGTATGGTTCACGATACCATCGCGCACCTCCCACGTGAGATTAAGTCCTCGGCCGTTCTTCTCAAGCTTTTCAACAACTCTGAGGCTCTGCTTGTAGTGAGCAAAATCAGGGTCATATCTCTCCCGAAGTGCCGCCTCTCCCGCATGGCCGAAGGGTGTGTGCCCAAGATCGTGCCCAAGTGCCGCCGCTTCGGTAAGGTCCTCGTTAAGACGCAAGGCTCTCGCTATAATGCGGGCGATCTGAGTCACCTCAAGGGTGTGGGTAAGTCTTGTTCTATAATGGTCTCCCGCAGGCGCCAGAAATACCTGCGTCTTGTTCATAAGACGGCGGAAAGACTGCGAGTGTATTATCTTGTCTCTGTCGCGCTGAAATTCCGTGCGATTCTCACAGGGAGTGCAGGGATGCTCTCTGCCTTTTGTGTTTCGTGTCAGAAACGCAAACTCAGAAAGAGTCTCTTCCTCACGCAGGGCGAACAGCTCCGCAACGCTTTTCATGTGCCCTTCACTCATTGTTTTTCCTCCGTTTCATCAAAAAAATCATTAGCAAGATATAATATACGAATATTTTCTTAAAAATACTTTTTTATTTCAAACATTTTTTATTTTTTCTCGAAAAAACACCTCGAAAATTAAGTTTTTCGCAAAAAAATGGGAGAAGCGCGCGCTCTCCCATATTTTTTAATTTACAAAATCATCGACGACCTGCACGTTTGAAAAACCAAGCTCTCTTGACTCGTCAAAGAATTCCTCGTTTGCATCCGAAAACACAAGCCGCAAGGAATATGACGAAAGATAATACTTAAGCTCGTCCAAATATTGCGCAAGATTTATGGGCGCACCGCTCTCCGAGTCCTCCGCGCCCGAAAAATCAAGATATCTGAGGTCAAGAGCCACGAAATCACAAGCAGACTTCAGCTTCGCAGCGATATATACCTCATCCTCCGTCAAAAGCAGAGTCCCCGTATTTATCGCGATCCCAACCGAGCAATCCTCCACCGCAGAGTTAAGCTCGGACAGATATTTTGCAACCTCGTCGGAATTTTCCTCAGTCACGTTTATTCCAAGTATCAAAATGTCGTCAATTCCGCCCTCTGCCGCCTCACAAAGCAGAGCTATCTCATACGCCTTTTTCACGCGGCGCAAGCTTTCGTCCTCGCACTCAAACGAGCTCGATACAAAGTAAGCGCATGCCCTCCCCTCGTATTTGTGTATAAGGGAGGAATAATCCTCAAGCTTTATATCCCCGTAGCTCACGCCTATCATAAGCTTTGCTACATCCGAGTCAAACGCCACGCTCTCCGCTGTGCCAAGAGAGAGTGAGAGCTCGGTATATCCCTTTTGGATAAAGCCATACAGGTAATCTCCATACGCAAACGAGGGAGCGCAGACTGCTTTTGCACCGTCACTTGCCGGCGGCGCGTTGTCCTCAAACACATACTCCTCGCGCGGCTTGTAGGACTCCGCCTTATGCCGCAGGTACGCGCCCACTCCAACCGCCGTTCCGAATATCAGCGCTATAGAGACAACTGACAGAACAACCGCTGTAATTACCCTCTTTTTCTTCAGACTCACAGACGTGCGTCTTGAATATCTGTTCTTTCTTCTGCTCATTTGCCAAGCTCCGCAGATACAAGCGAGAAAACGTCGCCGCACTCAAATTCAAGCTCCTCCGAAAGCTGATCCTCAAGCAAAAGCAGCTTTGCTATCTGGTACTTGTTCAAAAGGTCCTCGGCATATCTGTCTATATAGTCCTCGTCCTTGGGCAGTCTCATTATTACGAAAAATCCGTCCTCCGTCTCCACGACGTCGCTTGCAGCGTATTCGTCAAGAGCCGCTACGGCGTTCTCATATTCCTCGCCCATAAGTCCGCGGGTAAAATACACCGCGTCTGTGTTCGCCATAGTTATATCCTCAATGTAATACGCGCAGTTGCCTATGTATTCATTTATAGCCGCATACCTTTGAGCATTGTCGGTGATCACGCTCAGAGCCTGCGCGGTTGCATGCGCCTGGGAAGACGTCTTTTCCGCTACGTTTTTAATGTAGGAGACTATCTCACCGCTTTCATCACGCTTGTAGTCGGTGTACCACTTGGGATAGTATACGTGAGTAGTACACATAAAATCATCATTTTCCTTTGCGTACTCAACAAAATCAGGAATATTTCTTTCGCTGTATTCTATATGCTCTCCGTCCTCAACAAGCTTTTCGAGAAGATCCTCCTCAAGAAGAGTCACCTTCCATACGAGTCTGTAATACGCGTCTGACAGATTATTATCCGAAAGCCACTCCTTATACGCGGACCTCTTCCCCGCAAAATCCTCTTTGATGATAGTCTTTATCCTGTCGTTCACCTCGCGGTTTATCTGCTTGCTGTCGGTATCTATCCCGTTTCGCTCGCACAGGGTAAGCACGATATAGTTCTTTTCTATGTCCTCAAGAACGTCCTGCATTACAAATTCCTTGCATTTGTTTGCAAAATCCGAGCTTCCGTCCCAATTGACCGTGCCGTATTTGTACTCAATATCCGCTTTGTGAATACTGACGAGGTAGGAAAATTCATCGTAATAAACCTCGTAATCCCCTACCTTGCCCACTACCTGCGCCTGCTCGTCAGTCCTCTTTATAGGTCTGACTCGCACAAGATGCCAGACAAGCAAGCCGATAAGAGTCGCGGCAATTATAGACGCGACCGTGATGCAGGTTACGAGAATGATCCTCTTCTTCTTTCTCTTCCGGACTATTTCCTTAAGCTCCTCGCGAGAAAGGGGCTTGTTTTTATTATTTTCAGACATTTTTCTCTCCAAAAAAACATTGTTATAGAATAATTATACAGCATTATTATGACAAAGGTGTGAATTTGCGCGCTTTTTCAAGGTATATTTTTGAAAAAACACTATGCAAAACCGCAAAAGTATGCTATAATGGAGCTCAGAGAAGACTTTTTCCGAAAATAACACAAAGGAGTAAAGGCTATGGAAGAAATATACAGCATTCCCCTGTCGCAGCTTGCGGAGGAATTTAAGTTTGAAAAGGTGATCGTCCCCGACAATTTTGATAATATTCTCGTGCAGACCCCCGAGGTCATGCGTCCCGGACTTGCGCTCACGGGCTTTTACGAAATCTTTGACGAGGAGCGTCTCCACCTGATCGGAAACGCTGAGCATAAATATCTGTCAGAGCTTGAGCCCGATGACAGGAAAAAGAAAATTTGGGACTTTATACAGGCACGCCCCAATGCAGTTATATACACCTCAGGTCTCGAGGTTTTTGAGGAAATGGCAGAGGCGGCAAGGGTTCACGGAATCCCCGTGCTTCGCACCGAGGAAAAGACAAGTACGATCATGGCGGCGCTTATCGGCTCGCTCAACACCTATCTTGCTCCCAGAATCACACGTCACGGAGTTCTCGTTGAGGTGTACGGCGAAGGACTTTTGTTGCTCGGAGATAGCGGCGTCGGTAAGTCCGAAACCGCAATCGAGCTTGTAAAGAGAGGTCACAGACTCATCGCCGACGACGCGGTGGAGATAAAAAAGGTTTCCGCCAAGACACTCGTTGGAAATGCCCCCGAGATAATCCGTCACTACGTCGAGCTTCGCGGCGTCGGAATCGTGGATATCCGCCGTCTTTTCGGTATGGGCGCGGTCAAGCAGTCGGAAAAGATCGACCTTGTTATAAATCTTGAGCCTTGGGTACAGGGCAAGATGTATGACCGTCTCGGTCTTGATGAGCAGAAGGTCGACATTCTCGGCATAAAGATACCCTCCATCACCATTCCCGTCCGTCCCGGACGAAACCTCGCCATCATTCTTGAGATCGCAGCTATGAACAACCGTCAGAAGAAGATGGGCTATAACACCGCAGAGGAGTTCAACAAGCGACTCCTCAGCCAGATGAATCTCTGATAAACCTACAAAAACTCAAGGGGTTGTTTTGTGTAAAAACAGCCCCCTGTCTACCGTATTGTTGATTTATAAACAATTTGTTGTTTTTTCTTTGCATGAACAGGCTAAAAATTGAAACCATCACTTCTCTTCGTATCAGTAAGAACCGCTTATATTTTTTGTCGAAAATAAAATTTGATAAATTTCAAAAAAGGTGTTGACAAGACAGAAATATTATGTTATAATAACCAATGCGAACTGAAGGGATCCCAACAGTCCGAGGCCTGCCGGTGTGGCGGAATTGGCAGACGCCCGGGACTTAAAATCCCGTGATACTAGAGTATCGTACCGGTTCGAGACCGGTCACCGGCACCATTACGGTTTTTGCATAAATTGCAAAACGTGTGACTATAATTTATATATCGCGGGGTAGAGCAGCTTGGTAGCTCGTCGGGCTCATAACCCGGAGGTCATGAGGTTCAAATCCCATCCCCGCAACCAAAAAGACAAGGTAGCACATCGTGCTACCTTGTCTTTTTGCTTATGGAGTGCGAATTTTGAATTGCCGAATGACCGACGGAGGAGGTCATGGGGGAGCGAGCCGAAGCGCCGCCGGTGGCGGATGAAGCGAGGTGAGCGAGTGAGAAAACAAGGAGTATTGCGACGGATGGAGCAAGACGACTATGTTTTCGAGTGGGCAATGAAAAATCCCATCCCCGCAACCAAAAACGAAAGCAGTCCAATGGACTGCTTTTTCGTTTTTGGTTGCAATGAAGCGCACCTGCGGTGCATGAAAAATGAAGCAGGACGTGCGTCCTATGAAGCGAGCCCTCGGCTCAGGTCAAGGTTAGTGTGCGCTTCGCTTCATGGCGGCAGAGCCGCCGCTTCATAGAAGCCGCAAGGCTTCTGTTTCATATTCGCGAAGCGAATGCTTCATTGACAAAGCTTTGAATTTATGATATAATTATTTCAACAAATAATCATAAAACCTCTGGACTTTCCGCATTCTTTCGGTATAATGTGTATTACCACCCGAAAGGAACGCGAAAATGATAGACTTAAAGCCATATTATCAAGTAAAGTTAAGCTTGCTTAGATGTAAAACTTACTATCTCAACAATCCCCCAAAAACCGAGGACGAGAAATACGCCTATGACATTATTCAAAAAGTGTATTGGATCAATGAGAAAAAGATAGAAATGCCTGATTTTGAGAAAAATAAAAAGATATTAGAAAAATATTATGAATACCTGATAAAAAAGGAGCGCAAGGATGAAAAACATTAAATTAACCGCTGTCATTGTTTCGTTAATAATACTCGTATTAGCTTTTACATCTTGCCACCAAACGCCTCCCGAAGATTTGGAATTACCCAACGAAGATTGCGTAATGGTTTACACCATATCCAAAAATGAATATATCCGTATTTTGTATAACAGCAATTCCCAATTTCATCTCTACGGTGAATGGGTAAAGGGAGATAAGACAGAAGCAATTTATTTGGAGCACTACGTTAAGCCATCGATGTTTGCAGGTGGAGATGGTGGGCTTGTTTGCGATATTGAGATATTTGATCCCGTGGAAAAAGAACATGTTCATTCGAGCTCCTGCAACCACACGTACAGCTTTGAGAAGGGCGCTATGAATTCATCTTATCTCATCAATCCCAAAGCCGAAGAAAAAATCCCAATTACATTTTCCATTGATAAGGACTTGGATTTTTATTTCAGCTGGGTTTCTCAAACCTATATTGATTTTTTCAATACAAATAATAATATTTACAAAGAAGAAACTCTAAATTTCTGGTATGATTTTGAATTACAAAAGGGCGAGTGGGTATCAAACGGAACTGTAATTCCCATAAAAATGGAGTTCGCGGGAGTAACGCCTATCGGTATAATGCTACGCATTTACGATATTTCGGGAGAACACGAGAAAGAGATCCTTTTTGCACGGGGCGAACTTATAGATGCAAACACATTTGTTTCACAAGAGCTATCGGGAACTATGTTCTATGAGGGAACAGTAACCGAAATTAAAATTGTGAAAACAAACAAGTAAAATAATTATTAGTTTGGCATCTATTTTGGATGCACATGAAAATGCCTCAAAAGGTGAAAAAAGCCTTGATTTTATTGACTTTTTTAGGCAGGAATCCATTTAGATTGTATAACACAAAAGGACACCCGATGGGTGTCCTTTGATTTTTATTCTTCCTGTGTTATTTCTTGAGGTTCTGTCGGCTTATTCTTTGGTCGGCTGAGCCAATCAAGGAACATACCGACGAGATATCCGCCCAGCATTGTGAATAACACTCCAAAAAGATATGCTGTAAGCGTAGCTCCAAAGCTACCGAATATATCCAAAAAATATATTGAATGATTTCCGTACATGTTCATACCAAAATACGAGCGGTGGAAGAAAAAGTTGAGAAAGAGTCCAAGGCTGATTGATGCGTAAATAAATATCAAGCCCTTGCCAAGACTCTTAAAATCAATCTTTACCTTGTTTGAAAGTATCAGATAAAATCCGTAAACTCCCATAATAAGATGGCAAGCCGCCTCAGTCACGTGTATAAATTTCGCGTCCTGATGATAATTGAAGATGTATTCAACCTCAGGGCTGATGAACATCGCCACAAACATACCAAAGCCGAGAAAAGCAATAGCGCAGTAGGCAAAGTCCTTTACCTTCTTGTTCATAAGCGGTGTGAGCGGTATAACGGTGCAGATATACGGACTTATGTTGTCAAGCGTCATAAATCCGCCCTTAAGACCGTTATGCTCGTACATTGCGTACGTCCATGAGAACATAAATATAGCACACGCACTTAGAAGCAAGGGGTTTACGATAGGGTGGTTGAGTCTTTCGCGGAAGAAGCACATCAGAAACAGCGCCGCCAAAAAGATCAGGGAGATTATCCCGAGCATGTGCATTATGTGCATATCAATGCCTCCTATTCAACCGTCGACTCGTCGGACTTGTCGGACTCGCTGGTATCAAGCTCCAGCTTAGGTCGGCTGATTCCTTGGAGAAAGCTTTCTTTGTCTGCTTCCGGTTTTATCTGGTCGCCAAGATCAATCTCTCCATCGACCTTATCTTCGATGCGGTCCTCGGGATCAAGCTCTATGTCAAGTCCCGGCTTAGTCTGATTCTCGGGATCAAGCTCTATGTCAAGTCCGGGTCTGATTTCCACATCGAGTCCGGGTCTTTCAATAACCCCCGGGAAGATCTCAACTTTGAATTTGTCTAAATTTAGGTCTTCCCTTGTGAGCCCCTCGGGCAATATTACTTCTGCATCTCCGGGCCAGCCGTTTATCCAGCCGCCATAATTCTTTCCGTCAACGTGCTTTACGGTTATTACCAGCTCATCGCATCCGCTAAAGGCACAAAATCCAATTTTCTCAAGGCTTTCGGGTAGTACAAGCTCTCTAAGAGCGGAACATCCGCTAAACGCGCGCATTCCTATTTCCAAAAGTCCTTCGTTAAGCACAAGTGTTTCAAGAGATTCGCAACCCTTGAACGCTCCGCTTCCTATATACGTCACGGTTTCGGGGATCTCCGCCTCGGCAAGGGATATACAGCCCTCAAAGGCACCGTCGCCTATTTCTTCAAGAGTATTATTAAATACTATCACCTCAAGCGATTCACAACCCTTGAACGCTCCGCTTCCTATATGCGTCACGGTTTCGGGAATAACCATATGAGCAAGAGACGTACAGCCCGCAAAGGCATTATTTCCTATCTCCGTGATCTCATTATTAAACACAATAACCTCGAGCGACTCGCATCCCTCAAAAGCTCCCTCACCAATGTACGTGACAGTTTCGGGAATGACTATTTGAGTAAGAGATGCGCAATTTTTGAACGCTCCGCTTCCTATATGTGTCACAGTTTCAGGTATAACGATCTCCGTAAGCGCGGCGCACCCCTCAAAGGCATTATCTCCTATTTCCAACAGCCCGCTGTTGAGAGTGAGCTTTTCAAGCGACTCGCAACCCTTGAATACACCGGCTCCAATATGCGCCACAGTTTCGGGTATCTCTATCTCCGTAAGCGCCGTGCAGTCCGCAAAAGCATTGTTGCCAATGGACAGGAGTCCGTCAAGAAGATAGACCTTTGTTATTCCATCGCTGCCTGCAAAAGCCGAATCACGTATTCCAAGAACCTTTTTGTCGCCGTAATAAGCGCCCAGATATACCTCGCCGCGTATATATTTATACGAGCCTGCAATTTCAACAAAATTCTGATTTGAACCACTTGAATATATAATTCCGGGGGTGGTCTCGTATTCCCATATCGCCTTTATTACTACGTCCTTGGTTATCTGCTTATATGGTGCGCTCCATCCTCGGAGGTACGCTCCGTCCTTCACCGCCGTGGGAGGTGTAGCATCCTGTCCTTGAGTTATGTGCTGTTCGAGAGAGCCGCTGATAAGAGTACCGCCATCAAGGTCAAAACGCACGACATGTGTCTTTTTGCCCGCGAAAAATACCAACAGCAAAAGAACTGAAACTACCGCAAACAGTACAGCGAAGGTTAAGATTATCTTAAATTTTCCTCCGTGCTTTTCCTTCATAAGCCTCTCCTCTCTCATGTATTTTTATTATTTTATCATATATTAAACATATTTTGATGAACATTTTGTTAAAGAGTAAGAGCCATTTTGATTTTTAAGGCTCAAGCTCAAATACCATTTTTACGGGTGCGTGGTCGGAATACGTAAATCCCGTTTCAATATTGGCGACCTCAGTGCATCTGATATTGTCGGAAACTATAAATCCGTCAACGATTATGGTAAAATTCCCCGGCTCGTACGGAACGTCGCAGTTGCGGCAGGTGGGATAAAGTGTCTCTCCCGCGTAATTTGTGCAGGTTGAAAAGCCCTCGGGAAGCATATCCGACGGGAACGGCTGCGCCCAGCCGAAGTCCACGTCCTCTCCATTGAGTCTTTGAGAGGAATCACCTGTAAAATCGTGGTTGAAATCTCCGCCGCAAATGACGTAATTTCCCTTCTTATATTCCTCGTTCATGTTGTCAAACAGCATAGTCATCTGCGCGTGGCGGATACTGTCGTCGCTTCCGTACGCAGAGGCATGAACGTTGAATATCACAAGCTCCCTTCCGTTTTCCACGGGAACACGGCTGACACTGTAGCAGCGGTCAAGATCCAAAAACTTGGACAGAGATTCCGATATAGGAAAGCTACGGCGCACAGACGAGGTGATATCAAATTTTGAGAAGGTCGCAAGCGAGCTATACGACGCGCCGTGCGGCTCAAATATTGGGTACATGAGGTATGCTGAGTCGTAATTGACCGCATAGCAGGACGCATAGTCCTCAAACCTATCGCGGAGCATTTCATACTGATTCGTATGATGACTGCGAGTCGAGTCAAGATCGACCTCCTGGAAAAGTATAAAATCGGGGTTAAGGCTCTCGACAGTCTCCGCGCCCTTATTTATGCAGTCTACAACGCTTTCGCGGCTTTCCGCGCGGGATTCCTTTCCTCCGTCCATAAAGAACGTGAAATCATCCGTATACGCGCCAAATCCGAGATTCTGCGTCACCGCGGTATATGGCACTCCAACCTTGACGGCAGATTCTGTCTTTCCCGCATCGATATTCAGCTCCTGCATATCGGGTATGCGCGAGTAGCTGAAGATAACGTAGCAAAGATATATCGCAACCGCAACCAGCAGTGTTCCAAGCACTGCCAGAATAGTTATCAGGGCTTTTTTCCATGCTTTCATAATAAAACACCTCTCAAAATACTGTTTTTATTATAAAGCGAAAAATGAAAAATGTCAAGGATATAGCTCCGTAAATCTTATAATATTTATTTGGTAAATTTGTGAAATTTTCATATTTTTTTGAAAAAATATATTGACAGTTTGTTTAATATGTGATATAATTAGTAAACGTGTTAAGGAGACACACAAAATTATGAGTTCAGGTATAAGTCTGCAATACGGGCAGACGTTTCTACAAACCACCGATAATGGTTGACTACCGGTTTTTTCACCGATAGCCAGCCATATTTTTTTATTTAGGAGGATCTTTATTATGTTTGGTTCAGATGTAAATATATATCTTGAAATTTTCGGTTACGTTGGCACAGCGCTCGTCATAATATCTATGAT
Organism: Eubacteriales bacterium; assembly: GCA_045542075.1. Taxonomy (GTDB): domain Bacteria; phylum Bacillota; class Clostridia; order Oscillospirales; family CAG-272; genus SVTX01. The sequence continues at coordinate 3,724 of JAZQKI010000024.1, read as the reverse complement.
GATGACTTCTGTATTAAAGCTCCGCATTATAAATATATGCGGAGGGATTATAAGCGCGATATATTCGGTATTTTACGGCGCTTGGGCGGTAGTTATAATGAATATTTGCCTAGTCATTATAAATACATTTCAAGTAATACGTGAGCTGCGCCGCAGAAAGCGCGAGCGCGAGCAGACACAGACCGCCGAGGATACGTCAGTTGAGGTCACGCCCGCCCCTCAGCCCGAAAATCCTCAGCCTGAGCATACCACGAAAGGAGAACAGACACAAATGACTTTGACTATTGATAATAATACTTATATTCCAAAGCCCGATCAGTCCCTGTACGACATGGTAAAGGATCTCGGACTTATCACAGGTAAGCTGTCGACCGACCCCATAGCCGCAAAGATCGCGGGGCGCGTCTTTACGCTCAACTACATACCTGTCCGCCAAAAAGACCTCGATACTCCCGAGCGCGGCTCGGTGCGTAAGGCGATGGCGGCATCCGACGGAACGGTGACGTTGATCCGCTATAGCGACCCCACAGGACGCGACGCTTACAGACGCACCGCGCAGTTCGTGCTGTTTTTAGCCATCCGCAGACTTTGGCCCGAGGCACGAGCGAAAATGGCTTGTACCGTAGGCGCGGGACTATACGTCAAGGTAGTCGGCGCGCAGAATTTCTCCGCTGAACGACTCAAGGAGGAGGTCTGGAAGATAGTCGCTGAGAACATTACCCTTCACAGACGCCGCATAACAACCTCTCAAGCTATAGATTACTATATCTCGCAAGGACTGACCGACAAGGCGCGACTTTTGACCTACCGTAAAAAAGCAACCCTTGACGTATATGAAAACGGCGACTTTGTTGACTATTTTTACGGCGAAATGGCTCCTACGACTTCATTTTTGCGCTCGTGGGATATACTCCCCGCTACTGAGGGCTTTATATTCGTCTTCCCCGACTCGCACGATCCCGACAAAATATCAAGCTATAACGAAATGCCTAATTTCTTTAACGTCTATACCGAGGGTAAGCGTTGGGGCGAGCTGATGGGCTGTGAGACAGTAGCAGACCTCAACGAGCTTGTTGATTCAGGCAAGATACGTGAGCTTATACGAGTCAACGAAGCTCTGCACGAAAAGAGATTTTCGCAGATCGCGGATCTGATATGCGAGCGAGGTGCAAAGGCAGTCATGCTCGCGGGCCCCAGCTCGTCGGGTAAAACCACAAGCGCTAACAGACTTGCGACTCAGCTTCGCGGTCACGGTAAAATGCCCATACTTATGAGCCTTGACGACTACTACATTGACAGAGACAAGATCGCTCCCGGTCCCGACGGCAAGATTGACCTTGAGCATATAAATACTATTGATACCGAGCTTTTCGGCAAGCACCTCAAGGCACTCTTTGCGGGCGAGGAGGTCGAGCTTCCCACGTTTAACTTCAAGACAGGCAAGCGCGAGTGGGCAGGACATAAGCTTCAGCTGAATGACGACTCTGTGATCATAGTCGAGGGGCTGCACGGACTCAACCCGACTCTGCTCCCCACAGATCTTGACCCCAAGCTTATATTCAGAGTGTACGTTTCCCCCCTGCTGCCGCTTAACCTCGACGACCACAACAGAATCGCGTCAAGCTATCTCAGACTCCTTCGCCGTACGGTGCGCGACTTTGAGACACGCGGCGCGTCGGTACAGAGAACTCTGTCTATGTGGGATTCCGTTCGTCGCGGCGAGGAGAGATGGATATTCCCCTTCCAGGAGAATGCGGATGTTATATTCAACAGCTCGACTCTTTACGAGCTCGCGGTTATCAAAAAGCACATCTTCCCGCTTCTGACCGAAATTCAGCCGGGTGACGAGTGCTACGATCAGGTGCGCGCTATGGTAAAGATTCTCAACTACGTCCACGAGGCAGACGTTGACGATGAGATACCTCCCACGAGCATCGTGCGCGAGTTCATCGGCGGAAACGCGTTTTACAGAAAATAAATTTCAGGTCTCCCGAAAATTCGGGAGACCTTTTTGCATTGATTTTTTCTAAAAACCGTGGTATAATAAACACAGAAACACAAGGGAGGTCAAAATATGCAAGGCTTTTGCGATCTGCACACACATTCATACTATTCCGACGGCTCGGACTCGCCAAGTCAGCTTATAGATATGGCAGTCAATCTTGGGCTCTCGGCGATAGCCCTCTGCGACCACAACACCACGCGCGGTCTGTTCGAATTTATGTCCGCAGCGGAGGGCAAGAATATTGTCGCCATACGCGGAATAGAGCTGACGAGCGAATATAAGGAGCGTGAGCTTCATATCCTCGGGCTTTTTATTCCAGAGGAGAGCATACTCAAAATGCAGGAGTTTGCAAGTGTCTTTGAGTCCCGCAAGGAGCAAAGCAACATAGACCTCGCCGCCGCCCTTAACGACGACGGATACGCAATAAATTACGCCGAGATGCGAGCAAAGATCCCCGACGGATATATCAACCGCGCGCATTTTGCGCACGAGTTGACTCGCCTTGGATATACCGCGGACTACAAGGAGGCATTCAGGACTCTGCTTCACCCGTCGGGCAAATATTACACTCCCCCGCTCCGTCCCGATGCGTTTGACGTTATAGAATTTATCAAAAGCGCGGGGGCTGTACCCGTTCTGGCTCATCCGTTCTTAAGTCTTGACGAGGATACTCTGCTTGAATTTTTGCCGCAGGCAAAAGAACGCGGACTTGTGGGAATGGAAACGCTGTACTCTAAATATTCACCCGAGCAAATAGCGCGTTCTATTGAAATAGCGGAAGAATTTAACCTCAAGCAAAGCGGCGGCAGCGACTACCACGGCGCAAAAAAGCCCGACATAAGCCTCGGCACAGGCAGAGGGTCCCTGCGTGTACCGATGGAGCTTGTAGAAAAATTAAAGCAATAAAAAAAGCCACTCGGCGTATCTGCGATAAAGCAGGTGCGCCGTTTCTATATAAAAAACAACCGCGCTTTGTTTTAATTATGATCAGCACAACCGTGAGTTGATATACAATCCGAACAAGTTGTTTACATTCGCGGCTGCTTGTGATATAATTTAGACACAACCGAAGAGCTCGCGGTGAATTTCGGAAAGGAAACTACTACTATGAAAGAGATAAACATTTCCAATAATATAGCAGATCTTAGAAAGAAAAAAGGTATAACGCAAGAGCAATTAGCAATAGCTCTTAATATTTCACCACAAGCGGTTTCAAAATGGGAAACGAACACATCACAGCCAGATACACAGATGCTTCCTCTCATTGCGAAATACTTTGAAGTAAGTGTAGATTATCTTTTCTATGGTGAGGACTATGCCTATAATGATATCTATAATAAGGTCTTTGATAAAGTGGCAGAGCATGCACAAATGAGTATGGCATCCTATGAAGATGCTCTGAAAATATTCGCCCCTGCTCATCACGGCATTTCTCGAGGCAACCTCAGAGGAAAGAATACTGAAATGCATGATGAGCCTGCACATATTTCTAACGAAAATGGATTGTCACTGTTATCGGGCAAGGGATATGGCGCGCTTGTTACGAGAAAGTTTTTTGAAAACGTGAACCAAGACACGGTAGAATTTGCACAAACAATTCTCCCCACTCTTTCAAAGAAAAACAATATCCTCGTTTGCTTGGCTATCATATCCATGAGCGACATCACCTTTGGAGAAATGAAAGAAAAATTGAGTTTTGAGGAAAATACCTTAAAGTCG
>JAZQKI010000023.1:0-100011 GCA_045542075.1 Eubacteriales bacterium | reverse complement strand
ATATTTATCTTTTGAACAAGGTGGGGTATTTATGAATTCCTTTGCCGAATTACAGGAAATATGGGACTCGGTCGCCGCCCCTTTTTCGGAGCTTCTTTCCACTTCTTCTTTTGACCTTTGGTTTGGAAGCGTCCGCCTCGTTTTCTTAAACGAGGATACCGCGCTTCTTACCGTAGACAGGGATCTCAAGCGCAACATCTTAAATGACAAATATCTCGACCCGATACGCGACAACTTCTATAACGTCCTCGGCTTTGAGGTAGACGTTGCCATCTTTGCGGGAGAGGAAATCAACACCTACGAGGACGCACGCGCACTCTACGACCGTTACGTCAAGCAAAAGGTCGCGGACGCCGAACAGCAGAACCAAAAGGAGATGGAGAGCGCGATCAAGATCATTTCGCCGCAGAAAAAAGCGATCTCCTATTACACCTTTGACAACTTCATTGTGGGCGAGTCCAACAAGTTTGCCTACGCTGCATGCTATTCCATCGCACACAACGAGGAGGACGGCAGCTGTCCCTACAATCCGCTGGTCATTCACGGCAAGAGCGGTCTCGGCAAGACGCATCTGATGTACGCGGTCATCAACCGACTGCTCGAACGCGATCCGAACCAAAAAGTGGTCTACATCAAGGGCGAAGAGTTCACGGTTAAGCTTGTCGAGGCGATCAAGAACAACTCGACCGATCAGTTCCGCGAAAAGTACCGCGGCGCAGATATTCTGCTGATGGACGACATTCAGTTCATCGCGGGTAAATCCTCCACGCAGGAGGAATTTTTCCACACCTTCAACGCGCTGTTTGAGGATGGAAAACAGATAATTCTCACGTCCGACCGTCCGCCCAAGGATATAAAGACGCTCGAGGAGAGACTTGTATCCCGCTTTGAATGGGGACTTATAGCAGACATTCAGCCCCCGGACCTTGAGCTTAGAATCGCAATATTCAAAAATAAGATCGCGCAGGCGGGAATCAAGGTGTCCGACGATATTATACTCTATCTTGCGGAAAATCTCCGTTCTCACATAAGACAGATCGAGGGCGCGGTTAAAAAGCTGGTAGCTATAAAATTCCTCTCGGGCAGAGAAATAACCATGGAGATAGCTAAAAACTGCATCAGCGAGCTGCTGGGCGGCGAAGAGCCTGTTAACGTAACGGTGGACAAGATATTCTCCGCGGTTGAGAAAAAATTCAATGTCAAAAAGTCCGATCTTGTAGGCAAATCCAGAGTCAAGGAGATAGCAAACGCAAGACATCTTGCTATTTACCTTATAAGGGATCTCACCGAAATGTCCTATCCCAATATAGGCAAGATATTCAACCGTGACCACACCACGATAATCGCGTCGGAGGAGATCATACGAAAGAAGCTTTTGTCCGACCGCACGTTTGAGATCACCCTCAACGAGATTGTCAAGGAAGTCAGAGAATGAGGATTCATGGGAACTTTTTGAAAGAAATTTCCGCACCCTCAAAAACTTTCCCCAACTTTTTAACATGGGGAGAGTAATAGAGTTTCCGTTGAGATATATGGAAAATTAAAGTTTTCAACAGGAGTTTTTAGAACTCACTTGACTGTGGAAAAGTCGAAATTCCGATGATTTGAAGTTTTTTCTTCGAGACTTGAGAAAATTTCACCTTGAATTTGAAAATGCGGGGAGTTTTTCCTGAATTTTTGGTGGTATTTATACAGCCTTTAGTGGAAAAATTTTTCTTTGCGGACAAGGGTTTTGACCACTTTTTAACAATTTTGGCGACACTACTGCTATTACTACTAATTATTTCATTCTATCACTCTTTCTCTCTTGCGGACGTCTGCGACGCCGCAGAGCGCCACAGGCGCGAGTTGATAGAGCGGAGCTATAATACATACTTAAAGTCATATATAAATTTTTCGTCAGCTCGATTATAAAACATAAAAATAATAGTGCGGGAAAAGTTTTTAAGGGTTCGGGAAACCTGCACTGCAAGCAGTGCTTCTAAAAGTTTTCCGAGAAAAGAAAGGAATATAATATGAAAATTACGTTTAACAGACAGGAAATCAGCAACAAGATAGCGCCTCTTATGAGCGTGGTATCCGGAAAGAGCACACTCACGGCAGTCGAGGGAATACTTATCGAGGCAAATCAGCCCGACAGCTGCACTTTGACAGCATTTGATCTTGAAAAGGGAATAAAGATAACGGTTGATTGTGAGGTACTTGAGCAAGGATCTTATATAATCAACGCGCAGAAGTTCAACCAGACCTTGAAGGTTATGGACGGAGAGTTTATAACTCTGACGGTAGACTCCAGACTTCAGGCTACCTTTGAGTGCGGAATCTCGTCTCACAAGACAGGCTCGCTCAAGGCAGAGGAATTTCCCGAGATACCTAATCTCACGACTGAGAAGGGCTTTATAATAAGTCAGCCCACCTTGAAAAAAATGCTCGCAAAGGTATCCTACGCTATGGGTGTGAACGACAATACCCGTCCTATGCTCAACGGCTGCTACGTTAAAACAGAGGCAGGTAAGATAAGTGTTGTTGCTTGCGACAGCTTTAAGCTTGCTGTATGCACATGTCCCGTTGAGATCGATAACATTGAGAATTCTACCAGGGGTATTGAGTATTCGTTTATTGTTCCCTCAAAGTCTGTAAACGAGATCATAAAGCTTTTGTCAGATGACGAGGACAGCAAGGTGACGGTTTATATGAGCTACAAGAACATGGTGCTTGTATTTGACAATCTTGTGTTCTTTACGAAGCTTATTACGGGCGAGTACATTGACTATAACAGAATTATCATAAGAAATCACAAAATAGAGGTAGTTGCAAATAAGTATGAGCTTCTCTCCGCGCTTGAGAGAGCGTCGCTTATTACCGAGGAGAGAATTGAGAGAGCAGTGCGCTCGCACGTCCGTATAGTTGCGGGTGATGATCTTATCAAGGTTTCCGCTGTTTCTGCTGCGGGAAGCATTTACGACGAGGTAAAGACTCAACACACGGGAGATTCGCTTTCTATCGCGTTTAACAACCGTTTCCTTACAGACAGTGTAAAGGCTTGCTCGTACGACGAGATAAAGATCTCCATGACGTCGGCATTCTCCAGCATAAATATTGAGCCTGCGGAGCCCGAAAATGGCGAGAGCGAGCTGTTTATGCTTCTCCCTGTAAGAACTAAGGACTGATTTTAATGATCTGCAAAAAAATAAAGGTCGAGAATTTTCGCAATATAGATTCAGCCGAGCTTGATTTTTGTCCGGGCACTAATATCCTTATCGGAGAGAATGCGCAGGGCAAAACGAATATGATAGAGGCTATATATTACACCGCGCTGTGTCGGAGCTTCAGGCAGGGCGCGGATAAGGACCTCATCCGTTTCGGGTGCGAATTTGCGAAAATTGAGAATATCTACGCCGACGACATAAGGGATATGAATACTACGGTCACGCTTTTTTCTGACAGACGTCAGAGGAGAATTGAGCAGAACGGACTTAAAATTTCTAAAATGTCGGATATGGTGGGAGAGTTCAAGGTCGTGCTTTTCTGTCCTGAGCATTTGTCTATAGTCAAGGAAGGCCCGTCTATGCGAAGAAGCTTTCTTGACGTGGCGATATCTCAAATAAAGCCGCTTTATATGAGGTCGCTTCAAAGGTATCAAGCGATACTCAAGGAGAGAAATTCTCTTATAAAGCTTGCCGAGGAGGACAGAGCTGCATTTGACGCGACTGTGGATATATTCTCGGAGCAGTTAGCTGCGGAGGCGGCAAAAATCACTCTCTACAGAGTGGAGTATCTCGGTGAAATACGCAAATTTGTTGCGGACATATTCTCGGATATGACGGGCAAGAGGGAATTTCCCGAGCTGAAGTACGTGTCATCGTGTAAGCTTGCCGAGGAGGAGCTGTTTGACATAAAAAAGGTTGAAGAAAGCTTTCGTGAGCTTTATTTCAGCCGTCACGACCGAGAAATCGGCGCAGGAGCGACTTTGTGGGGAACTCACAAGGACGATATAGAAATAAACTTAAACGGCAACAGCGCGAGAATTTTCTGCTCGCAGGGGCAGCAGAGGTCATTAGCGCTTGCCTTGAAGCTATCTGAAGGAGAGATAATCAAGAAAAGCTGCGGCGGCGAGTATCCTGTATTTTTGCTTGACGACGTGCTTTCGGAGCTTGACGCAAAGAGGAGAAGTTATCTCATCTCAAATCTTTCGGACAAGCAGGTTATTATGACAACGTGTGAGGCAACGGATATAAGCGGAGCTAACGTAATTTACGTTAAAGACGGAAAGTATTTTAGAAATACTTTATAACAAATTTTTTTTATTGATACTTTCTGTCCACGACGACAGAAAGTATCCAAAGAGCGCCGCTTAAGGAGAGGAGAAAAAAATCTTTTTTACGCTTGAGTCGATTGAGCTTGCTCAATCCCCTCTGCGCTAAAGATTTTCTACTCCCCCTCTCCTTAAGAAACCACACCCCCTGAGTGCGCCACGCTTTCAGCGTAAGGCGCGGAGGAGAGGGGAGAGTCTTGAGAGGGGAGAGGGTCGTCCGTTTTGCAAGGCGAAATTTTTTCGGTAGAAAAAATAGGACACTCTCCACTCTTAAGTGGCGTTTTTTGGTCACTTTTTGCCGCTATTGGCAAAAAGCGACAAAGAAAATAGAAAGGAGAAATATATGTTCCTTCACGCAGGAAACAACAAAAACATACGCGAAAAAGACATAATCGGTATATTCGATGCCGATAACGCGACCATATCCTCCGTGACGAGAAAATATCTCTCCGAGGCAGAAAGAAAAAATCTCGTCATCTCCGCAAAGGACGAGATACCGAAATCCTTTATTCTATATAAGGAAAACGGAAGGTATATGATCTGTTTTTCCCAGATATCCACGCAAGCCCTGATAGGCAGAACGGTTTATGGGATATAAGAAATAAGATTAATGATGAGGATCTCCTCATCCACCGCCAAAGCGGTCCCCCTTCTCCGTCGGAGAAGGCAAATATATGAAAGGCAGAATAAAAAATGTCAGAAATTGAGAAGAACACTTATGACGAAAGTGGAATACAAGTCCTTGAAGGTCTTGAGGCTGTAAGAAAAAGACCCGGTATGTACATCGGTACTACCTCTATACGCGGTCTGCATCATCTCGTTTACGAGATAGTTGACAACTCCATAGACGAGGCGCTTGCGGGTTACTGTGATAAAATAACCGTAACTATAAACTATGATAACAGTGTCACAGTAGAAGATAACGGACGAGGTATTCCTGCGGGTATTCATCCCAAGGAGGGTATTCCTACGCCTGAGGTAGTATATACCATTCTCCACGCGGGAGGAAAATTCGGCGGCGGAGGATATAAAATAGCAGGAGGACTGCACGGCGTTGGCGCGTCTGTCGTTAACGCTCTCTCGCTATGGGTAGAGCTTGAGGACTGCTATGAGGGTAAGAGATATACAGAACGCTTTGAGCGCGGCGCGGTCGCGAGAAAATTTGTTTGCGAGGGTGACTCACCCGAAAAGCCTCACGGTGTTAAGGTAACTTTCAAGCCCGACCCCGAGATTTTTGAGGAGACTGTTTTTGACTATGAGATACTTCTCAACCGTATGCGCGAGCAGTCATTTCTTAACGCGGGAATAAGAATAGTTCTTATAGATAACAGAGGCAACGAGCCTGTTGAGACTGATCTTCAGTTTGAGGGCGGTATAAAGTCGTTTGTCACGTACCTTACCGAGCAGAGACATAATGATCCCGTACATAACGAGGTCATTTATATGCGCGGTGAGAAGGACACAAGTATTGCCGAGATAGCTCTCCAGTACAATGACGGTTACAACGAATGCGTTATGACCTTCGCCAACAATATGAACACCATCGAGGGCGGTACGCACGAGACGGGATTCAAGTCTGGACTTACAAGAGTAATAAACGACTATGCGCGTAAGAACGGAATACTTAAAGACAGCGATAAGAATCTTTCGGGTGAGGACGTTCGTGAGGGACTTTGCGCTATTGTTTCAGTAAAGCTTGAAAACGCGCAGTTCGAGAGCCAGACCAAGGCAAAGCTTGGAAATTCGGATATAAGAACGCTTGTTGATAATACTGTAAGCCAGAAGCTTGCGGATTATTTTGAGGAAAATCCCAATACCGCAAAGGCTATAATTGATAAGGCTCTTGCGGCTTCCCGCGCTCGTGAGGCGGCAAGAAAGGCAAGAGAGGCAACAAGACGTAAAGGTCTGCTTGAGGGCAGCACGCTTCCCGGAAAGCTTCGCGACTGTAATGAGAGAAATGCCGAGCTTACAGAGCTTTATCTTGTTGAGGGAGACTCCGCGGGAGGCTCCGCAACTCAGGGCAGAAACTCAAAGTTCCAGGCAATACTGCCACTTCGCGGTAAGGTATTGAACGTTGAGAAGACCAGACTTGACAAGGTTTATTCCAATCAGTCGCTTATACCGATAATTCAGGCGCTTGGATGCGGAATAGGTGATGAGTTTGATATAAATAAGCTGCGCTACGGTAAGATAATTATTATGGCGGATGCCGACGTTGACGGATCGCACATTAGAATACTTCTTTTGACATTCTTCTTCAGACACATGCGTCAGCTTATTGACGAGGGACATATATACCTCGCTCAGCCTCCGCTTTATAAGGTTTACCGCAAGGGATCAAAACAGGGTAATGAGAGATATGCATTCTCGGATGCTGAGAGAGACCAGATAATTGAAGAGCTTGGCGGCGAGAACGGCAAGCATCTTATAGAGGCTGACAGATATAAGGGTCTTGGTGAAATGGATCCCGATCAGCTTTGGGAGACAACTATGGACCCCGCAACACGTACTATTTTGCGCGTGACTGTTGAGGATGCTATGGTTTGTGACGAGATGTTTTCTCTGCTTATGGGTGATAAGGTAGAACCCAGAAGGATATTTATTGAGCAGAATGCGCGTCTTGCGGAGAATTTGGATATTTGATTTTGTTTTTGTGATACTTTGCCCGCGACGGCAAAGTATCCAAACCGCCGCTTAAGGAGAGGGAATGTCTTAATTTCACTCCCGTGAAATTTGTTTTCGCAAGCGAAAACACCAGACGACTCCCCCTCTCCTTAAGAAACCACACCCCCTGAGCGCGCCTTGCACCAAAGGTGCGGCGCAAAGGAGAGGGGAGAGTCTTGAGAGGGGAGAGGGTCGTCCGTTTTGCAAGGCAAAATTTTTTCGGAGAAAAAATAGGACACTCTCCACTCTCAAGCGGTCTTTTTTGGATACTTTTTGGGGCTGTTGCCAAAAAGTATCATATAAAAAACTCTGTTGAAAACCTCATTTTTCGGCAAAATCAGATATTGGTTTTCTACAATGTATGGAAAATTTGAAAAATAAAGAAATTTCTTAGAAAACAAAGAAAATTTTGAAGTTTTGATAAAGTTTTCAACACAAAAAATAATAAAAAAATTACACACAGCACTTTTCCACAGGTTGTGAAAAACCTTGTGGAAAAGTCTATAGAAAAAAGGAGGGCAGCTTTGAAAATTTTCAAAAATAAATTTTTCATATCTCTCCTTGCTATAGCGCTGGTCTTATGTATTTTCTCGGCTGTTTTCTCTATTATGGGTGTCAGCAATACGGTAAAAGTAATAATCGGAGACATATTTTCCCCAATTGAGCAGGGAATATGGAAAATAAAAGAAAGCCTTAAGGGCTATTCAATGTATTTTTCCAATATGGACTCATTGATTGAGGAAAACAGTCAACTCAAGGACGAGATAGCGGCGCTTAAGGAAAAGCTTAACGACGCGACTCTTACGGAGGAAGAAAACCGCAGACTTCGCGAGTATATATCCGTAAAGGAGGCTCACGATGATTTCGAGCTTTGCGAGGCACTCGTAATTGGCTCGGAGGCGGATAACTATATGTCCGTAATTAAAATAAACAAAGGCAAGGATCACGGAATTGACGTGAATATGCCCGTTATGGTCGCGGGAGGACTTGTCGGATGCGTAGCTGAGGTGGGAAGTAACTGGGCAAACGTGCGGGTTATTTGCGAGACCTCATCGGGCGTGGGAGGATATATATCACGCAGCGGAGAGATCGGAGTCGTGCAGGGTGACATAACCTACAGAAACGACGGAGTCTGCAAGCTCGCGTATCTAGATATTGAAGCCGACGTTCAGATCGGAGATATGGTCTATACCAGCGGCTCGGGAAGCGTTTATCCCGGCGGACTTCTTATAGGAAAGGTCTCGTCGGTGGGAATTGACGAATATTCCCGATCAAAGGTAGCGACAGTCACCTGTGCCGTGGATTTTGAAAGCTTGAATTACGTAATGGTGGTAACTTCCTTTGACCGCAAGGTCGCGGAGGAAAATACCAATGAGTAAAAAAAATATATCTCACGCAAAAAGATTTGACAAAAGGCTTTTTGCGCAGTGTGTAGCTTTCTCGGTACTTATTATTATTTCAATCCCGTTTCAAATATCGTTTTTTAACGTGTTTGGAGCAAAACCCGCAATAGCTTTAGCCCTGGTATGCGCAATAGGTTTTTTGTGCGGAGAGAGGTGCGGCGGTATATGCGGAATTGTGGGCGGATTTTTTATTGACGTGCTCGGTTCAGTCGGTATAGGCTTTTCACCTGTGCTTTATATGCTTGCGGGATATCTGTGCGGATATTTCTCAAAGGTATTTCTCAAGAGAAATTTTCTGTCGTTTATCATATATTCGCTTTGTGTCGGGGGAATACAGTCATTAATTACCCTTGCGAGATTTGCCCTTGGCGCAAAGAGCTTTAATATTATAAATATTTTTATAAAAACCCTGATGCCTGAGTTTTTCGCGTTTATTCTTTGTATTCCGATAGTGTATTTCACCTGTCTGGGAATAGTAAGAATAATAGAAAAATTCAGCCCTGAAAATTAGTATCATCACATCTATAAGAGAGAGGATAGTTAAAAATGGACAAGAACACACATGACAGCGACGTGTACTTATTCGAAAATCAAAAGGTAGTTGACATCAACATGGAAAGGGAGGTCAAAAAGTCCTTCATTGAATACTCCATGTCTGTAATTATGTCAAGAGCGTTGCCCGACGTTCGTGACGGTATGAAGCCCGGACAGAGACGTGTTATTTACGCTATGTACGAGGACCACCTTACACACGACAAGCCTTTCCGCAAGTCTGCGACGACGGTTGGTAACGTGCTTGGTAGATACCATCCTCACGGTGACAGCTCGGTTTACGGAACTATGGTAAGAATGGCGCAGCCATTCTCGCTCCGTTATACTCTCATTGAAGGTCACGGAAACTTCGGTTCTGTGGATGGAGACCCCCCGGCAGCTTACCGTTATACCGAGGCAAGACTTGACAAGATTGCGGACGAAATGACCCGCGACCTTGAAAAAGAGGTAGTCGAGTATCAGCCTAACTTTGATAACAGACTCCGCGAGCCTACTGTTCTTCCTTCCCGTTTTCCTAACTTCCTTGTAAACGGATCGGTTGGCATCGCCGTAGGTATGGCAACTAACGTTCCTCCTCACAATCTTGGCGAGGTAATTGACGGTACTGTATATAGAATGGATAATCCCGAGTGTACAGTCGAGGAGCTTATGCAGTTCATAAAGGGCCCCGATTTTCCTACCTATGCGACCATTCACGGCACGCAGGGTATTATTGACGCGTACACCACAGGTAAGGGACGCGTATCTGTCAGAGCAAAGGCGGAGATAGACGAGGATAACAGAACTATAATAATCACCGAAATTCCTTATATGGTAAACAAGTCCTTGCTTTGCGAGGCTATTGCGGATCTTGTCAAGGAAAAGAGAATTGAGGGTATTTCGGGACTCCGCGACGAGTCGGGCAGAGACGGTATGAAAATAGTTATCGAGTACAAGCGCGACGCAAACGGACAGATAATACTCAATCAGCTCTACAAATATACCGAGCTTCAAAGCACCTGCGCGATAAATATGCTTGCGGTCGTAGGGCAGGAGCCTAAGGTCCTGTCGCTCCCCCAGATACTTGACTACTATATCGAGCATCAGGAATCGGTAATTCGTAGAAGAACAGAATTCGACCTTAATAAAGCAAAGGCGCGCGCTCATATTTTTGAGGGATATAAGATCGCGCTTGATAATATCGACGAGATAGTCCAGATAATGAAGACGTCCCCCTCTATTCCTATTTCAAAGCAGACCTTGATGGAGAGATTCGGTCTTACCGATATTCAGGCTCAGGCTATCGTTGAGATGACTCTCGGCCGTCTTACGGGCATGGAGAGACAGAAGATACAGGACGAGCTTGACAGACTCCATGCGCTTATCGCGGAGCTTGAGGGAATACTTGCCGATAACTCCAAGATACGAGAGATAATCAAGACCGAAATGCTTGAGATAAAGAACAAGTATGCGGATGACAGAAGAACTCAGATAGAGATAGCCGAGGACGAGATAGACCTTGAGGATCTTATAGAAAAGCACAACTGCGTGATCACAATGACACGTGCCGGATATATCAAGCGTCTGCCTGCGGACACGTACTCCGCGCAGAGACGCGGCGGTAAGGGAATTACCGCTATGACCACGCGTGATGAGGACTTTATAGAAAAGGTATCCGCGGTATTCTCACACTCGCTGCTTATGTTCTTTACGAACAGAGGACGCGTGCAGACTATGAAGGCATTCAGAGTTCCCGAGGCTTCGAGAACATCCAAGGGATCTAACCTTGTAAATATGCTTCAGCTTTCAGACGGTGAGAAGGTCACGTCCATGATAAGCGTTAACGAATTCGGCGAGGGCGAGTATCTTACTATGGTAACACGCAAGGGTGTTATCAAAAAGACACTTCTTTCCGAGTATGAGTATCAGCGCAAGGGCGGAAAGATCGCTATAAATCTTGACGAGGACGACGAGCTGTTGTTCGTCACAAAGACAGACGGTAACGCGCAGCTTATTATCGCAACTCACGGCGGATCTGCCGTAAGATTTGACGAGGCGCAGGTAAGACCTATGGGACGTACCGCGCGCGGTGTCCGCGGAATAAATCTGCGTGATGACGATTACGTTATAGGTGTCGCGCAGGTAGAGGAGGGTAAAAAGCTCCTTACTATCACCGAAAACGGCTACGGTAAGAGAACTGAATACGATGATTTCAGACTTATGAAGCACCGCGGCGGCTTTGGTGTGACATGCCATAACGTGACCGACAAGACGGGTAATCTTGCGGGCATACTCTCGGTTGACGATAATGACGATATTATGATGATAACAAACGAGGGTATAATCATCAGAACTCCCGCAAAGGATATTTCCACCTATTCGAGAACCGCGTCCGGTGTAATTACCATGCGTCTGCTTGAGGGTCAGACTGTTGCCAATATCACAAAGGTGGCAAGGGAGGACTCCGAGGAGCTTGAGACAATTGAGGCAGAGCAGTCCGAGGCAGAGCAGTCTGAGGCAGTTGTTGAAAACATACCCACAGAGGAATAATTATGAGCTTTAATAAAAAACTTACCCGCACTATTTGTGCTGCACTTGTTTTCGTAGTGCTTTTGTCGTGCGTATTTGTGACGTCGGGTTGCTCAAATAAGGCGCCCGAGATCAGCTCGGTAAGAGACAGGATAATATATCTTATTGAAGGCTCAAAGCAGATAAACGAAATATATTTTGGCGAGGGGCTTCCCGTTTACGTGAGGGACAGCGATCTGTCAAAGGAAAGCTTTGTTTATATAGGTCAGCAAAACAAGGGCTATGAGAAGGTCATGGAGGTATCTCCGTATCTTATGCTTGATGAAATGAAGGAAGCAACACAAAGGATATATTCGTCGGCTTACTGTGAGCAGCTGTTTGAGAGCTGCTTTGACGGAGTTGTGGTGGACGGAGTGACGCTTCTTGAATACGTTGAGATAAGCGAATGGCTTTATCAGAGCGCCGCAAGAGACGTGCTTGTGGAAAACGAGAGAATATATCTTTACGACACAATGAAGATAGTACGTCCTTCAAATGATGAGTATATCAATGTTGAGATTGAGAGCTATCTGATATCAAGTCCCGAAAAGATTGAAAAAGAGAGACTTTCATTTGCCTTTGAGGACGGAAATTGGTATCTTGACACCCCCACTTATTGAGGTGAGATATGTATAAGAAAATACCTAAAACAAAAAAGCTTGCCGCGTCAATATTCGTAATGGTGCTTATAGCGGTGGGAATCTACAGCTTTTCGCTTGGCAGCATGCGGCTCCTACCTGTGCCTGTGATAGCGCAGTTTTTCGGGGTTATATTTTTGGTGACGGGAATTTATATTTACGCCACGAATGTACTCAAGGAAATGGTCTATCAGATAGTACCCACCGAGCGAGAGGTGACGGAGGAGGAGCTTGCAACCTGCGGTCCTCGCGCAAAATATGATTTTATCGTAGCGCAGCATAAGGCTATAAGGGATGTTGTTAATGTCCGTGTGGGACTTGACGAGGTAACGGAGGCAGTTGAGATAAACAGGCTCAACCGAGCGGAATACAGAAAAAAGGACAAAAATAAAAAGAGGTATACATTTGACACACAGTTTGCGCCGTCAAGGCAGCTGAGGGTTCAGGTCAATAATGATATTGTGTTGTATTTGACTTATGATGAAGAGCTTTTGGGACTTCTTAATAAGAAGTTTTAATAAGAATAAAAAAATCTGTTGCGGCGATGTGTTGCAACAGATTTTTTGATTGTTTTTTATGTGACTTTCTGGCAACAGCCCCAGAAAGTCACCAAAGAAGACCGCTTAAAAGGGAAGGGTGTTCTAATTTTTCTACCGAAAAATTTGCTCTACGAGCATCGAACGACCCCCTTCCCCTTTAAGAATACCCTAACCCCGCGAGTTTGCAAGCAAACTCGTCTAACAAGTGGAGTATGTAGGAACTATTACATTGTGGTGTGCCAACGGCACACAGGGAGAGGAGTTTCTTAAGAGGAGAGGGGGTCTGCAGATTTTGGTTGAGCAGAGTTGCAAAGCAATTCGTCGAAACCAAAATCAAAGCCTCTTTCCTCTTAAGTGGCGTTTTGGATACTTTGTCGCTATTGACAAAGTATCATAAGAAAAACACAGGGTTAAAAAGGGAGAGTTGATACCAACTCTCCCTTTGAAATTAAATCTTCTTCGAGCCTTCAAACGAAAGCACGGCATTACCTGTCAAGGTAACATTATTTTCAGACACGTTGACAACAAGGTCGCCACCGCGTGTCTTAACCGTAATATCACTACCCATATCACACAAGCCGCGCTTAACAGCCGCAACCGCCGCCGCACACGCGCCCGTTCCACAGGCAAGAGTCTCGCCCGCGCCTCTTTCCCAAACACGCATTTTTATCGTGCGTCTGTTTACCACGCGGATAAATTCCGTATTTGTTCTGTCGGGGAATATAGGAGCATATTCAAACTCAGGACCTACCTTCTCCATATCAATATCGTCTATTCTGTCGCAGAAAACGACTGCGTGAAGATTTCCAAGTCCGAGACAGGTAATATTGTAATCCTTACCGCCAATACAAACGGGTGCGTCAATGATCTCGCCATCCTTATTGCCCGAAAGAGTGGTGGGAAGCTTGTCCGCTGAGAACTCGTACTCACCTACGTTGACCGTAACCGAGCCTACCTCACCGCCCGAAAGTATCGCAAAGACGTCCTTGGGACCGCTCCAGGTGTCGATAGTCATATCCGTGACCTCAATAATGCCTGTGTCGTAAAGGTACTTTGCAACGCAGCGAAGAGCGTTTGCAGCAAGCTTGCCCTCAGAGCCGTCGCTGTTGAATATTCTCATTTTTGCGTCGCAGTGAGATGAGCGTTCAACAAGTAAAAGTCCGTCCGCACCAATACCCGTGTGTCTGTTACAAAGCTGAAGAGCTAATGATTCGGGACAACGGATACTGCCGTCACGGTTATCTATAAGAATGTAGTCGTTACCGAAGGTCTCCATCTTGAGGAATCTGAGATTAAGTCTCTCGCTTCTCATATTATTGAGGTCAACAAGCTCTGTGTTGAACTCGTCCCAACGGCTTGCGATAACGTCAGCCAGGGCGTTTGCCGTGTCAAGTGCCGTGAGCATAGCCACGTTGAGCTGAATTGCCTTTCTGTGAAGGTCTATGCTCTGCTGAATGGTGGAGTCGGCAATAGCTCCCGTGTAGACAATGAACGAGATCTGACCGCTCTCCATAAGATCGTAGACTTTATTTGACTTGTCGACGTTTTCAACTATCTCAACGTCAATTCCGAGTCTTGAAATATATGCCGCGGTGCCCTCGGTCGCGTATATCTTCATATTGAAATCCGAGAATTTCTTTGCTATATTTACTATCTCGTGGTAGTCGTGATTGTCAACAGAGATGAACACGCCAGTGCTTGACTTGTCCTTGATATTGACCTTAAAGCCTGCAGCTACAAGACCCTTGTAAAGAGCTTCGTTAAGAGTCTTACCGATACCAAGAACCTCGCCCGTGGATTTCATTTCGGGACCGAGCTGAGTGTTTACGTCGTTGAGCTTTTCAAACGAGAATACAGGGACCTTAACCGCATAGTACGGAGGAACCTTGTAAAGTCCCGTGCCAAAGCCGAGGCTTGAGAGCTTTTTGCCCACCATTACCTTGGACGCAAGGTCTACCATAGGTACGTTTGTTACCTTACTGATGTAGGGAATGGTACGTGATGCTCTGGGGTTTACCTCGATAACATACAGCTCATTGTTGTATATAAGATACTGAATGTTTACAAGACCCTTTGTACCGAGCTTGAGTGCCAAAGTTGTTGAGCAATCAATGATCTTCTGCTCCATGTAGTCGGTGAGGTTGTAGGGGGGATATACTGCGATAGAGTCACCAGAGTGGATACCCGCACGCTCGATATGCTCCATGATACCGGGAATAAGCACGTCCTCGCCGTCCGATATGACGTCGACCTCAAGCTCCGTACCCTGCATATATTTGTCAACAAGGACAGGGTTTTCGATGCCCGTGGAGAGTATCTTGTCCATATATTCCTCAATATCGCGGTCATCGTGAGCGATTACCATATTCTGACCGCCGATAACGTATGAGGGACGGACAAGTACGGGATAGCCGAGGCTGTTTGCCGCCTCAAGAGCCTCAGACTTTGTCATAACGCCAACGCCCGAGGGACGCTTGATTCCGCACTCCTCAAGAAGTGCCTCAAAGCGCGCTCTGTCCTCTGCAAGGTCAATACCGTCTGCCGACGTACCAAGCACGGGGATACCCATCTTGTCGAGGAAGTTTGTGAGCTTTATTGCCGTCTGACCGCCGAAGGCAACAACCACGCCAACGGGATTTTCCAGCTGGATGATGTCGTAAACGTCCTCTGGGGTGAGAGGCTCAAAATACAATCTGTCAGCAATATCAAAGTCAGTAGAGACTGTTTCGGGGTTGTTGTTGATGATAGCCACGTCATAGCCCATCTCCTTGAGAGCCCAGACGCAGTGAACTGACGAGTAGTCAAACTCAATACCCTGACCGATACGAATAGGACCTGAGCCTAAAACAAGAACGGTGTCCTTTTCGTGATTGAGGTAATTCTTTGCCTCGTCGTGTGCAAAGTCGTCGTGAGTGCCGTAGAAATAAGGTCTTTCAGACGATACCTCGCCCGCGCAGGTGTCGACCGTCTTATAAGCCGACTTCATATGCTCGGGAAGGGTTGCGCCCGAGATACGTGAGAGTGCCGCATCGGTATAACCAAGCTTTTTACCTCTGATATATGTTTCCTTGTCCATAGCAGTATCCTTGAGCGCTGCTATTTCAGCTTCAAAGTTTACGAGACCTTCAAGCTTTCTAAGGAAGAAGTTGTCAATTTTCGTTATTTCGTGAATCTGCTCCACCGTTACGCCCACCTTGAGAGACTGGAATATACGGTAGAGACGGAGGTCGTCGTTCTTGTGAAGGGATTTTATGGCATCTCCCTCAAGAAGCTCCTTGTTGGAGTTCAACGTATCAATGCCTATTTCCGCGCCGCGGACTGCTTTAAGCAAAGCTTCCTCAAAGGAAGGAGCTATGGACATGACTTCACCAGTCGCCTTCATCTGCGTACCGAGCTTGCGCTTGGACTGCGCGAATTTATCAAAGGGCCACTTCGGTACCTTAAGCACTACGTAGTCGACAGACGGCTCAAAGCAAGCATAGGTCTTGCCTGTAATCTCATTTTTTATCTCGTCGAGCGTGTATCCGAGAGCTATCTGCATAGCGACCTTTGCGATGGGGTAGCCCGTTGCCTTGGAAGCAAGCGCGGAGGAGCGGGACACACGGGGGTTTACCTCGATAACGGCGTAATTGCTTGAGTTGGGGTCAAGCGCAAACTGACAGTTGCAGCCGCCCTCAATTCCAAGCTCCTCAATAATGTCGAGAGCCGCCGTGCGAAGCATATTGTATTCCTTGGGGGAGAGAGTTAATGCGGGAGCGCAGACTATGGAGTCGCCTGTGTGGATACCGACGGGGTCGAAGTTCTCCATAGAGCAGACGGCGATCTTGTTGCCCACATGGTCACGGATGACCTCAAACTCTATTTCCTTCCAGCCGTAGATGTATTTTTCAACAAGTATCTGGGTTATGGGGGACTGCTCAAGTCCGTTTGCCGCGACCTCGTTCAGCTCCTCCTCGTTGTAAGCAACACCTCCGCCGAAGCCTCCGAGCGTGAAGGCGGGACGGATGATGACGGGATAGCCTATCTCCTTTGCTATTCTGCGCGAATCCTCAAGAGTTGTCGCGATATCCGAGGGGATAAGGGGCTGATTTATCTTAAGCATTGTGTCCTTGAATATCTCGCGGTCCTCTGCCTTGATAATCGCCTCTGCGTCCGTACCGATAAGGCGGACGTTGTGAGCCTGAAGCCAGCCCTCGTTGTAGAGCTGCATGGCGAGAGTCAGACCTGTCTGACCGCCGAAGCCTGCGAGGATGCTGTCGGGCTTTTCTTCAAGAATTATTCTTTTTACAGTGTTGAGCGTCAGGGGCTCAAGATATATCTCGTCAGCCATCGCCTTGTCGGTCATGATGGTTGCGGGATTGGAGTTGAGAAGAACTGTATTTATTCCGCGGCTTTTGAGAATACGGCAAGCCTGCGCGCCTGCGTAGTCAAATTCTGCCGCCTGACCGATAACGATAGGGCCTGAACCTATTACGAGAACCTTTTTGATGGAAGTATTAAGTGGCATAACAATAAAATCCTTTCTGTGTGCACCTACGCGCATATTTTTCGCAATACTGCCCTCTGCTCCTTGTCAATAGGCTACTATCGACGGCGTCGCGGCGATTGTCTTGCAAAAAATTTGTTGCGTAATTGCTTTGTTTTAATGTGGTTTAATTAAAAGTTGAAAAAATTTGTTTTGCGAAATTACTTTTCCATAAGCTTTACAAACTTATCAAAGTGAATATCGCTCGGATAATATTGTACCGTAAATGCCTTTTGTTCTCTGTATTCTATCGCCTCGACCGAGCCGTCAAGGACGTTTATTTCCGTGAGAGTTGCGGAGGCGGGGAGACGGGCGGGGTTGACGGTGTAGAGATGCGCCTGGTTGGTTATCTCGACCTTACCCGTTTCGGTGTTTTTAACGGGTTGATTTGCACCGTGGTGACCAAACTTCAATTTAGTCGTGCCTGCTCCTGCCGCGCGAGCAGCGAGCTGATGGCCAAGTCCCATGCCGAACATGGGAAGGCTACCGAGCAGCTTTCTTATTTCAAGGATTATTTCGACGTTGTCCTTTGGATCTCCGCAGGGGCCGTTTGAAAGCACGACTCCGTCAAATCCGCCGCAAAGTATATCTGAAGCGGGAGTGCTTGCAGGGAAGACGGTGACGTTGCAGCCACGGCTTGTGAGACTGTCTATAACGCTTGCCGTCACGCCGAAATCATAAATAGCTACGTTATATCTTGCGTTTTCAGCCGGATAAAGCTTTTTCTCGGTGCAGGTGACTGCCGAGACGTAGTTTTTAACCGCATAGGTGATCACCTCGTCGGGAACTATGGGGTCGGGGAGGGTGTCCGTGATGATCGCGTTCATAACGCCATAGTCACGAATTGCCTCAGTCAGCGCTCTTGTGTCGACGTCGCAGATACCTACGACACCGTTTTTCTTGAGCCATGAGTCAATATCTCCGCCGCAACGGTAATTTGAGGGGTTATTTGCCCATTCTCTTACCACGTATGCCGACGCGTGAATTTTGTCTGTCTGGAGGTCTTGTTCGATAACTCCGTAATTACCGATGAGGGGGAAGGTCTGGACGAGTATTTGTCCGTGATATACGGGGTCTGTAAGAGCCTCGAGATATCCTACCATTGAAGTTGTGAAAATAATTTCACCGACCACACGGCCCTCTGCGCCGAATGATCTTCCCTCAAAAACCTGACCGTTTTGCAAGATAATGTAGATCTTCTTCATGCCTTTTCTCCATTCTTGATTTTTAGTTGTGTGAGCGCTTTGCGACGCCATCTGCCCGTCGCAAAACCTGAAGAATATGCAAAAAATACTCAAATTTCAAAAAATTATCCTACTTTCGCATTATATCATTTTATTATAACTCTTTTGGGACTGCTTTGTCAACATTATTGAGTATTTTTCAAAATATTTTTACAAAAACAAACGCATAAATACCGAAATTTTTTCGGGTATTTATGCGTTTATTCTTTTAGCCTCTTCAATAAGGGAATTTTTATTATTCAACTCGGGGTGACAAATGACAGCATCAAGCAGAGCGGAGAGTGTTTTTCCTATATTTTCGGGTCGAATACCTATCGAGAGGAGAATATTTCCGTCAATTTCAAGCTGACTTATGCTCACTGCGGGATCAAGCTTTTTTTGCTTTGCGACAAGTTCCAAAAGAGTATCTCTGCCCCAAAGCTTGCAAGCGGGGATCGCAAGCTCGCCGTATTCTGCGAGAGTGCGGCGCGCGCCCTCGTCGGTGTCTGTAAACTCAATGGGAGTGAGCAAAATTGATATGGATTTTTTCTGGGCGTTGGAGAGTCTGAGCCTTGAAAGATCTCTCGCTCCCGATTGGTGCATAAACGTAGCAAGACGGAGGGAAAACTCAGAATTAAGCAAGGTCATATTAGTTGGAAGAGTCTGCGCGTCGGGTAAAAGCTCATATATGATGCCCGTCTCAAACAGCAATTTCGCGCCTCTGTCAGCAAACTCCGAGCAGAGGATTTTTGAAAATTCCACGGTCTTTCTCTCGGCGGAGATATCCGACAGTGTATGCGCCAGATCCTTTATAGCACAAAGGGTTTCGGCTTCTATATCAAAGTTGAGTACGGTCGCAAAACGGACTCCGCGAAGAATGCGGAGCGCATCCTCAAAAAAGCGAAGATGAGGGTTTCCGACACAGCGGATAAAACCTTTTTCAAGATCATCTCTGCCGCCGAAAAAGTCACAGACACCACGCTCGGACGATGCCGCCATAGCATTGACTGTAAAGTCGCGGCGGGCAAGATCAAGCTCCAATTTATCCGTAAAGCTGACGCTTTCGGGGTGGCGCGAGTCCTTATAATCTCCGTCGATGCGGAAGGTCGTGCATTCAAATATCTCTCCGTCAAGCAGGACTGAAACCGTGCCGTGCTTGAGTCCCGTGGGGAGCGTACGGATGCCCTCGCGCTCAAATATCTCAATGATTTTTTCGGGTGATGCAGACGTGGTTATATCCCAATCGGCAGGGGTCCTTCCCATAAGAGAGTCTCTGACACAGCCGCCGACGGCATAAGCATCGTATCCGTGCTTGTTGAATATCTCAAATATTTTTCTGACCTTTTCGGGATATGTTATTTCTGTCATACGCACCCTCCTTTCAGGAAATTTTCTGTTACAAGTCTTATTATACCATAAACCCGCATAAAGTCAAGACACACTCAAAAAACTCTTGACATTGCAGACTTGTCTAATGTATAATTAAGATGTAATATTACATCTTAAAAGGCAGGTATAGGGATGTTTGTAGATATAAAGGACGTGACGAGAATAAAAATTTGTCTGCGCGGATATGAGGACGGCGGATTTTTGCCATTTGCCAGAGTATATTCCTGCGCGGGGTATGACGCGGTAGCTCCCGTGAAGGCGGGAGTGCTTTCCCCTGAGGGAGAAGGGCTTATTACGGCGTGCGAGTATAAGATAGGCAACCCACAGTCCACAGACGGAGAGTTCAGCATTGTTGGAATAGGAATGACCTCCGACCCCGAGGTGCCGTCGGATTGGGAGAATATGATAAAGACCTCGTCATCCAAGGCGGCGGAGGCAATAAAAATGATACATCAGAGAAACGGATATGCTATTCTTTGCGGCTGTATATCTCACAAAAACATACCCGACGAGCTGCTCAGACTTGAGGGACTTGACGCTATTGAGGTTGCAAATCCCGAAAGAGACGAGAACGGTGAGGCTGCTATGCTGTGCGACATTCTCGCGGCTGCGGGAAGACCTGTGGGAATTATAGCCTCGGGCGACGGACTTCTGGGCGGAGTTTGCGTTGAGGCGAGGGAAGCGGATATGCAGAGTGTTATACGCGCGCTGAAGGCGGGCAGGTTTTTCTCAAGCGAGTCGGATGCGGAGGTGCATATCTCCCAGCTTCCGTCGGGAAGAATACAGGTGCATTGTACACCTGCGCTGAGAATTGAATTTTTCACGGATTCGACCGAGGAAAACAACCGTAGAATAGTTGGAAAGGATCTCATTTTTGCCGAGTACGTGCCTCTTGATGGCGAAAGGTTTGTACGCGTGGAGATAACTGACGCAAACGGAAAGCGAGCATTCTCAAATTATATCGAGGTGTTAGCGTAAAATGTCTGAAAAGGTACTCAATACAAGTGACAAGCATTACATCAAAATGACACAGACGCCAATACCCAAGCTGGTTATCTCACTTGGTATTCCCACCACCATAAGCATGCTTATCACCAACATATATAATATGGCGGACTCGTATTTCGTCAGCAATATCAAGAGTGACGGCTCGGGAATATCTGCAGGCGGTGCGATAAGCATAGTTTTCGTGCTTATGTCGGTAATTCAGGCGTTTGGATTTATGTACGGTCACGGCTCGGGAAGCAATATAAGCAGACTTCTCGGCGCAAAGAAAAATGACGAGGCGACCGAATATGCCTCAACGGGATTTTTCATTTCAATATTTACGGGACTTTTAATATCTCTTTTGGGATTTATATTTATGGACCCGTTTCTGAGGCTCTGCGGAAGCACGGAGACTATTCTGCCGTACGCTCGCGATTATGCAAAATATATTCTCATAGCCGCGCCCGCGATGACGGGCTCGTGCGTGCTCAACAACGTTTTGCGTTATGAGGGCAAGGCGGCGCTCGCAATGATCGGACTTACAAGCGGCGGTATTCTCAATATAGCGCTTGACCCCGTATTTATTTTCGGATGCAATATGGGAATAGGCGGCGCGGGACTCGCGACCGCTATCTCACAGTACATATCGTTTGGAATACTTTTGTCGGTATTCCTTGCGGGAAAGACTCAAAGTAAGCTGAGTATAACAAAATTCCGCTTCAGCGGAAGGATCATTGGAAATATAGTAGCCACGGGACTTCCCAGCCTTGCGCGTCAGGGACTTAACAGCGTCTCAACTATGCTGCTCAACAATCAGGTCAAGGCGGTCGCGGCAAGCATGGCGACAAGCAAGGAATTTGCCGACGCGGCAATAGCGGCAATGGGATACGTTGCGAGAACGTCGCAGTTTGTGTTCTGTGTCGGACTTGGAATAGGACAGGGCTTCCAGCCTGTGTCTGCGTACAATTACGGAGCGAAAAAGTACAGCAGAGTCAAGAGCGCGGCGCTCTTTACGCTTGGCTTCGGAGCGGCATTTATAGGAGCTATAGCGACTGCGTGCTTTATATTTGCTCCGCAGATAATATCGCTTTTTGGAAACGAACGTGACGTTATCGAGATAGGTGGCAAGGCACTCAGGATCTATTGCGCGTCGCTTCTGTTTGTGCCCATGTCGGTGGTGGCAAATATGCTTTTCCAGAGTATAGGAAAGAACAAGATCGCGCTTATTTTGTCAGTTCTGCAGAACGGACTTGTGTTTATTCCCCTGATACTTTTGTTGCCCGGATGGCTTGGTCTGCTCGGAGTACAGATATCGCAGCCCTTGGCATACGTAGCCTCGGCTGTAGTGTGTTTGCCCTGCCTGTTGGTATTTCTTAAGAAATTGCCAAAGGACGAAGGGTAGGATAAATGCAAAATTGTCATCTTGAGCGGAACGGCTCAGCCGTGAAGTCGAAAAATCTCCAAATTTTTGCTTGCAAAAGAGCGGAGGGATGACATCGGAGTGGTCGGCGCAAGTTGCTTGCAAATTATCTTGATGACACGCAAACAGTAGACGTTTATTTACAAATAGATTTCAATGACTTTTCAATAGGAAAAGGCTATAGAAAACGGAGGTCAATTATGGAATTCAGAGCCGTTGGCGGTAATGCCAATTCAAAAATCACAATTACACAAAATCAGGTGTGCGACGGAATACTCAATGTCAACGTATGCTACAAGCTCGCTCAGAAGGAGAATCCGCAGCATTTCGCAATAGAATTTTCAACACCCGAGCGCGACATTTACTCTATGTGGAGCCCGTCGATGAACGAAAACAGAACGGTTGGCAGAGATTACGCGCCAAGGTGCACATATTCGAGACTTGCGTCGGGAATGCCGATACATTGCGGAATATCTCTTTCGGGCAAAAACAGAATAACTCTTGCGCTGTCCGATGCAGCAACGGCTACCGTAATAACCTCCGGAGTTGACGAGGTCGACGCAGAGATAAAGTGGAGAGTTAATTTCTTTACGATGCCTGCGACCGCGATAGAGGAGTATAACGTGACTATGCGTATAGACACCAGAGACATTCCTTATTACGACGCGGTTTACGACGTAGTTGAGTGGTGGGAAAAAGAGTGCGGATACCCACCCGCGCCCGTGCCGGATTATGCGAGACTTCCTATGAACTCGCTCTGGTACAGCTATCATCAGGTGCTCGTGCCCGACGAGATAGTAGAGCAGTGCAGACTGTCAAAGCCGCTTGGAATGGACACCGTCATAATTGACGACGGCTGGCAGACTACCGACAGCGGACGCGGATATGCGTATTGCGGGGACTGGGAGCCTGAGCGTATACCCGATATGAAGGGACTTGTTGACAGAATTCACGAGACGGGAATGAAGGTAATCCTTTGGTATTCCGTACCGTTTGTCGGTAAGCACGCAAAGATATATGACGAGGTCAAGGAATTCTTGCTCAGCGATCAGGATATACACGGCGGTTACTGTCTTGACCCAAGATATAAGTTTATAAGAGAGCGTCTTATAAATCTCTACGTAAACGCGGTAAAGGATTGGGAGCTTGACGGCTTGAAGCTTGACTTCATAGACAGCTTCAACCTCTCCGAAAAATCCCTCGCTCCCGACCCGAGACGTGACTTTGAGTCGCTTGACGAGGCGGTTGACGATCTTATGGTGCAGATACATAAGGCACTGTGCGAGATAAATCCCGAAATTATGATAGAGTTCAGACAGTCCTATGTTGGTCCTTCTATACGCAAGTACGGAAATATGCTCCGTGTTGGCGACTGTCCCAACGACGGTATGCTTAATCGCAGAGGAGTTGTTGATCTCAGACTTACGTCTGGAAAGACTGCCGTGCATTCGGACATGCTTATGTGGCATCCTACTGATACGAATGAGAACGTAGCGGCTCAGCTTGCGGCAACGCTTTTCGGCGTACCGCAGATATCTATGCGTATTCACGAGCTTTCAGCCGAGCATTACAATGTACTTAAGCATTATCTTTCCTTCTGGAAAGAGCACAGAGAGATTCTCCTTGACGGAAAGCTGACTGCGCAGAATCCCGAGAGCTTTTACAGTCAGGTATGCACCGAGCTTGGCGGCAAGGCGGTTGTAGTGGCGTATGAGAACACAGTTGTTTGCGGAGATTATAATGAGCTTTCAGTAGTAAATATGAGCTCCGGCGAGAGCATTTACCTTAAGGGTATGTGTGGTAAGAGCTACCGTGTGGTTGATTGTAAGGGAGAAGAGATTTCGCGCGGCGAGGTTGATTGTAAGATTTGTGAGGTTAACGTCAATATTGGCGGTATGATTTTTGTTTCTTGATACTTTTTGCCAATAGCTGCAAAAAGTATCCAAAAAGAGCCACAAAAGGGAGAGAGGTTGCGATTCCTCTCTCCCTTTTGAAACCCTCTCACGCAAACGCTTGCGATTTTGCAAGCAAACTCGTCTAACAAGTGGAGTATGTAGAAACTATTATCTTGTAGCGCGCCTGCGCCGTAGGCGTGGCGCGGAGGGGTTGGGGTATTCTTAAAGGGGAAGGGGGTCGTTCGATGCTCGCAGAGCAAATTTTTCGGAAGAAAAATTAGAACACCCTTCCGCTTTAAGCGGCGTTTTTTGGTCACTTTTTGCCGCTGTTGGCAAAAAGTGACAAAGAAAAACAATTACTAATCAAAAAAGACGGGAAAGCCGATTGGCTTTCCCGTAATTTTTTAACATCAGAATTAAATTCCAACGTCAGTATTATTCATACAACTTACCCATCTTCTGGAGTCTCTCGTACTTAGCCTTTGCGTTAGCCTCAGCCTTAGCGAAGAGAGCAGCTGCTCTTTCGGGGTTAGACTGTGCAAGACGAGCGTAACGAGTCTCGTTCTTGATGAAGTCAACGTAGCTTGCCGTAGGCTCCTTGGAGTCTATTGTAAGCTTGTTGGATTCAAGGGTAGGATTGTATCTGAATGTCTGCCAGTAACCTGCCTCAACTGCCTTCTTCATCTCGATCTGGCAGTTCTGCATACCGCCCTTAGCGATACCGTGCATCTCACAGGGAGCGTAACCGATAATAAGCGAAGGACCGTTGTATGCCTCAGCCTCTGTAAGAGCCTTGAGGAGCTGGTTCTTGTCATAGCCCATAGATACCTGAGCAACGTAAACGTAACCGTAGGACATAGCGATCTCAGCGAGATTCTTCTTGCCGATAGCCTTACCTGCAGCTGCGAACTGAGCAACCTGACCGATATTGGAAGCCTTGGATGCCTGTCCACCGGTGTTGGAGTAAACCTCTGTATCAAATACGAAGATGTTTACGTTCTCGCCGCTTGCAAGCACGTGGTCAAGACCGCCGAAGCCGATATCGTATGCCCAACCGTCTCCACCGAAGATCCACATGGACTTCTTGTTGAGGTAGTTCTTTTCAGCGAGGATCTTCTTTTCGATCTCGCAGTCATCGGGATATTCAACAACAACCTTTTCGAGCATTTCTACCATAGCCTTTGTTGCCTTCTCGTTAGCCGCGCCGTCCTCGAGAGTGTCGAGGTAGTTGTCAAGGAGAGCCTTGCACTCGGGGCAGTCGGAGTAGTCAAGGGACTTGACGTAGCCGATAAGTCTGTTTCTTATAGCCTTCTGACCGAGATACATACCGAGACCGTGCTCAGCGTTGTCCTCAAAGAGGGAGTTAGCCCAAGCGGGACCCTTGCCGCTTTCCTTGTTTACCGTGTAAGGTGTGGAGGGAGCGGAGCCACCCCAGATGGAAGAACATCCGGTTGCGTTGGAGATATACATTCTCTCACCGAAGAGCTGTGTTACGAGTCTTGCGTAGGAGGTTTCAGCACAGCCTGCGCAGGAGCCGGAGAATTCAAGCAGGGGCTGCTTGAACTGAGAGCCCTTAACGGTGTTGTTGATGATCTCGGGCTTCTCGGAAACGCTTGCAACCGCATAGTCGAATGCAGCCTGCTGCTCGCTCTGAGTTGCCTGGGGCATCATCTTAAGCGCATACTTGGAAGGATCTGCCTTAACGCCTGCCTCGGCTGCCTTCTTATCAACACCCTGGTTGACGGGACAAGCCTTAACGCAGAGGGTACAACCCATACAGTCAAGGGGAGATACTGCCATTGTGAACTTGTAATTTGTCTTTATAATGGGCTTAGCTGCGAACTTTGTAGCCTCGGGAGCGTTTGCAACCTCTTCCTCGTTCATAGCGTAAGGACGGATGGTTGCGTGAGGACATACAAAGGAACAGCTGTTACACTGGATACAGTTTTCGGGGATCCACTCGGGAACCATAACTGCAACACCGCGCTTCTCGTAAGCTGCGGAGCCCTGGGGGAACTGACCGTCAACGTACTTTTCAAATGCGGAAACGGGGAGGCTGTCACCCTTCATAGCGTTTGTGGGGTTAACCACGTCGTTTACGAAGTCAACGAGATCTGCGCGCTCGCCTGTTACGAGAACTGCCTCTGTGTTATCTACGCAATTTGCCCACTCAGCGGGAACGTCTACCTTAACGAACGCGTCAGCGCCCGCGTCGATAGCGGCATAGTTGAGATCAACCATAGCCTGTCCCTTCTTAATATAGGACTTGTATGCCATCTTCTTCATGTACTCGATAGCTTCCTCTGCGGGAAGGATCTTTGCGAGAGCGAAGAACGCAGACTGAAGGATGGTATTCTTTACCTTTGCGTTACCGATCTGCTTGATAGCAAGGCTGGTAGCGTCGATGGTGTAGAAGTTTACGTTGTTTTCAGCGAGGTACTTCTTAACTGCTGCGGGGAGGTTCTTATCAAGCTCCTCGAGAGTTGTCCACTGGCAGTCGAGAAGGAAGGTTCCGCCGGGCTTAACGTCGGAAACCATATCATACTTCTTGAGGTACGCCTGGTTGTGACAAGCTACGAAGTCAGCCTTGTTGATATAGTAGGGAGACTTGATAGGCTTATCTCCGAAGCGGAGGTGAGAAATTGTGATACCGCCGGTCTTCTTGGAGTCGTACTGGAAGTAAGCCTGAATGAACTTATCGGTGTGGTCACCGATGATCTTGATGGAGTTCTTGTTTGCGCCAACTGTACCGTCACCGCCGAGACCCCAGAACTTACAAGCGATAGTTCCTGCGGGAGCTGTGTCGGGAGCGGGCTTTTCCTCAAGGGAGAGACCTGTAACGTCGTCTACGATACCTACGGTGAAGTTGCCCTTGGGAGCATCCTTTGCGAGGTTGTCGTAAATTGCGAATACGGAAGAAGGAGGAGTATCCTTCGAGCCGAGACCGTAGCGTCCGCCAACTACCTTGATATCTGTTCTGCCAACTCTGGAGAGAGCTGTAACAACGTCAAGATAGAGAGGCTCACCGAGAGAGCCGGGCTCCTTGGTTCTGTCAAGAACTGCGAGCTTCTTACAGCTTGCGGGAATAGCCTCTGCGAGCTTTTCTGCGCAGAAGGGTCTGTAAAGACGAACCTTAACAAGACCGACCTTCTCGCCTGCTGCGTTCATATAGTCGATGACCTCCTCGATAACGTCGCAGATAGAGCCCATAGCAACAATAACTCTCTCTGCATCGGGAGCACCGTAGTAATTGAAGAGCTGGTAGTTTGTACCGATCTTCTCGTTTACCTTGTTCATATACTCCTCAACAACAGCGGGAAGAGCATTGTAATACTTGTTACAAGCCTCTCTGTTCTGGAAGAATATATCGCCGTTCTGCGCGGTTCCGCGGAGAGCGGGCTTGTTGGGGTTGAGAGCGTGAGCGCGGAATGCGGCAACCGCATCCTTGTCAAGCATTTCCTCAAGGTCAGCATAGTCCCATACCTCGATCTTCTGAATCTCATGAGAGGTACGGAAGCCGTCGAAGAAGTTAAGGAAGGGAACACGGCCCTTGATAGCGGAAAGGTGTGCTACAGCCGCAAGGTCCATAACCTCCTGGGGGTTGGTCTCTGCGAGCATAGCAAAGCCTGTCT
Organism: Eubacteriales bacterium; assembly: GCA_045542075.1. Lineage (GTDB taxonomy): Bacteria > Bacillota > Clostridia > Oscillospirales > CAG-272 > SVTX01. Next base: position 72,282 of record JAZQKI010000023.1, on the reverse strand, counting down.
GACGGCAAGCGTAAATGTCGGAGTGGTCTCCGAAAATGTTAAGAGCGTGGGAAGCAACTGCACGAGCCGAAACATGGAATACGCCGGGGAGAAGCTCACCTGCGATCTTGTACATGTTGGGGATCATGAGAAGAAGACCCTGGGACGCTGTGTAGGTTGTTGTGAGAGCGCCGGATGCGAGAGAGCCGTGAACGGTACCTGCGGCACCGGCTTCGGATTCCATCTCTACTACGTTAACGGTTGTTCCGAACACGTTCTTCTGTCCTGCAGCTGCCCACTGGTCGGTGAAGTCAGCCATAGGGCTGGAGGGAGTGATCGGATAAATGCCTGCTACTTCGGTAAACGCATAGCTCGCGTGAGCTGCAGCCTGGTTACCGTCCATAGAAAGCTTTTTTCTTTGGATAGCCATTGGTTTTGTCCTCCTGAATTTATAAAAAATATTTTAACCGATAATTGTAGATATGCTGTGGACAGGACATTCTGCCCGAGCATAATCATACATTATAATGATATCACAAAACACCTCAAATGTAAATAGATTTTGAGAAAAAACAATGTGAAAACGCCTAAAATTTTTGCTTAATATGTAAAAATCGCGTCAAAAGGATCGCAAATATCGGAAAAAACGTTGATTTCACCCAAACAAAATGATATAATTAAGATGACAAAAAGAAAGGGAGGGTAGAAAATGAAAAGAACAAAGGTGATATTCCTTGTTTTAACGGTATTTTTGGCTATGGCGGTATTTACCGTCGTGACCTCGGCACAGCAGGACGTATATTACGCAAGAGACACTATAGACGGAAACGTCGCGTACGTATATGATAAGCTTTGCGAGGACCTGCTTTGCTCCTCGCCAAAGACGGAAATTTCGCTGGATGAGGACAAAAAGGTGACGTCGGACGAGGTGTCGCTTGCCATGGAGCTGTTTTTGAGCGACCATCCCGAGTGCTTCTGGATAAACGGGGGATACGGATATTCGTCTTATTCAGACGGAACGGTTGTGACGGTCAGCCCTGAATATAACGTTGATCTCTCAGATATACCTCTGATGAGGGCTCAGCTTGAGAGCGTTGTGAGCAGTATTATTGAGACTGTTCCAAACGGAGATAATTATGAGAAGGCGTTGTATTTGCACGACGTTGTTGCAAAGCATACGGAGTATGTTTACGAGGGCTTGCATCAGACGGCATACGGCGCGCTTGTTTCGGGTAAGGCTGTATGCGCGGGATACGCGTCGGCATATCAGCTGCTTCTTCAGCGGGTTGGAATATGCTCGTGGAGGATCAGCGGACAGTCTTACGAGCCCAATACAGGGCTTCCCGAGCCTCACGCGTGGAATATGGTAATGATAGAGGAGGGAGTCTGCCTTTACACCGACGTGACCTGGGATGATCAGGGAGAGCATCTTTACAGGGCATATTTCAACAATAGCCTTGAGCAGATAAGCAAAACGCATTTTGAGGATACGACAGCTTACAAGTTGCCCGACTGCAGCCACACGGGATATGGATATTTTGATAAAAACGGAGCGATCCTTGACGGAGATGACAAGGCGCAGACGCTTGCGGATATGTTCGTGAAGGTGACTGAAGATGAGGCATATGCCGTATTCAAATTTGATGGAGACGGGTTTGAGCAGTGGATATCCGACAACTCAGGAGAGGTATATCAGCTGCTCGGAGGAAGCGGAGGATATTCCTACAGACTTTTGAGCCTTGACGGAGAAATACATTTGTGGTTTAGCGGAAGCTTTGATGAGGAAAAGGGAAACTCGGGATCTGACGGCAATAACGAAATACCGGATTTTGAGAAAAACCCCGACGTAGAGCTGCCAAGCGAGAGCAACAGCGAAGCTCCTCCCACACAGGAACCCAATGAGGACGGAGAGAAAAATGAAAATGGCGGCTCCTCGCAAGCTCCCTCGCAAACACCCCCGCAAAACGAGGGAAGCGACTCCTCGCAAGCTCCGTCACAAGATCCCTCGCATGATGGATCATCGACACCGCAGCCCGGCGGAGTTAGTTTGTTTGGATGCAGAATGTCCGCGGTATCAGGCTTGCTTACGCTTGTAAGCGTGATTGCGGCAGGCGCGGTATTTTTCAAGAGAAAATAAAAATTGACCGATCAGATAAATAAAGATCCGACGACCACGATTTTGCGGTCGTCGGATCTTTATTTGACGCAAGGCTTAATACCGGTTGTAATTATCTGAGCCTCCGTTATTATAGCTTCCGTTGTTGTAGTTATTGTTGTAATTATTGTTGTAATTATTGTTGTAATTTCCGTTATTATAGCCGTTCTGTCTATTCTGACCTCCGCCGTTATTATTTCTGTTTTTTACTCTCTTTACAATCATGACTATTGCGAATATGATAGCAACTCCCATGATCACAAGGAAGATAACATCGCTCAGAGGCATATATTTTCCAAATACGTTCTCCATGGTATCCACGACTATAACTGCCGTAATTCCGGTCTCCTCGGTAAACTCCTCAAGCGCGGTATTTACGGTGTCCTCGCTTATGCTAAGGGGTGTTTTGTTCGTCACGTGCGGTTTTACAGTGCTTTGAGCAGCAGGAATATTGATAAACGACGATTCAAGCCCCAGATCCGAGATGCTTTGAGTCATGGAGTTCATAGCCATAGCGAGATTTGCGGACAGGGAATATTCATAATACTCAGAGTTCACCGAGCCGAGCATAGCTCTGCCAAAGGCAGTTGACTGATCGCCGAACATCTTATTTATTCCGTAATTTACGTTGTTTCCTACCCAAGCGATACAGTAGTATCCGTCGTATTCCTCGTTTGTAAGGAAAACGATCAGCACGTTATCCTCGTATGTCTTTGGACTTGAGCCAAATTCCTGTGCGTATTGCTTGTCGGCATACTCCTGGAATGTCGCCTCGTTGTAGCTTATAACACCGCCATTGGCAAGGTTGGTCATTACCCGACCGACGTAGCCAAACAGCATAACGCCTACTATAAGAAGAATGATGAGAGGGAACATGAGCATTCCAAGCAGACCGCCAAAGCAGCCTCCTCCGTAAAATCTCGGTCCCCAGCCACCGTAGAAAAAGGGTCTGTGATAATAGTGATGATGGCCGTGATAACCTCCTCTGAAGCCGCCTCCTCGGCTGCCTCCTCCGCCAAAGCTTCCGCCACCAAATCCGCCGCCTCTTGAGCCTCCACCCGGTCCTGGCATAATATTTTCCTCACTTTCATTTCAACTTGATTTATTTTCTCCGATTTTTTGTCGGCTATACGGGAGCCGACACCGTTTGATCATATTTGCAGCTGTGAGCGGAGTACACGCGCTCTGTTCACAAAATTATTATACAGGCAAAGGCAAAATTTGTCAATATACCAATATTGAGCCGACAGGCGTTATGGCTGCGCGTGGAGCATATAATGTAGGGAAGACGCACAAAAAGAAAAAACTATTGATTTTTATGCTAGATTGTGATACAATGTATACGAATATACACTTTAGTGTATATTTTGCTATGACGTTTCAAACATCAGCTTCTTTAATTTTTTAATTTTTCAGGAGGGCAAAATGAATACCAAAAAACGAGTTTTAACAGGCGTTTTATGTATTCTCGTGATGCTGATATGTGTTATCTGCATCTCGTCATGCAACAACAAAAATGAGGACTGCGTACACTCGTGGGGAGAGTGGAGCGTCAAGACTGACGCCACCTGTACCGCCGAGGGAACAAAGGAAGCAGTCTGCTCGCTTTGTGGCGAGACAAAGGAAGAAAAAATATCCGCGCTCGGACACAGCGGCGGAGAGGCGACCTGCACATCCAAGGCAAAGTGCGACAGATGTAGCGCTGAATACGGCGATATATTGGCGCACACTTGGGTAGATGCTACCTGTACGTCTCCCAAGACCTGCTCGGTCTGCTCAGCGACTGATGGCGAGGCACTGGGACACAAGGGTGGCAGTGCTACCTGCGAGTCTGGTGCGGAATGTGAAATATGCGGCGAGAAATACGGCGAGCCTGCAGGACATAGCTGGACAGATGCTACCTGTACGTCTCCCAAGACCTGCTCGGTCTGCTCCGCGACCGAGGGCAAGGCGCTTGGACACAAGGGCGGCAGTGCTACCTGTGAGTCAAAGGCAAAATGTGAGAATTGCGGCGAGGAATACGGCGAGCTTGCAGAACATAGCTGGACAGACGCTACCTGCTCACAGCTCTCAACCTGTTCTTCTTGCGGAGAAACACGCGGTGACGTAGCCGATCACGCCTGGGTGGACGCTACCTGTACATCTCCCAAGACCTGCTCGGTCTGCTCCGCGACCGAGGGTGAGGCGCTTGGACATGATTACAAGGATACGGTAGTGGATTCCACATGTACCGAAAAGGGATATACAAGCCATACCTGTAGTGTCTGCGGCGATACGTATAACGACAGTGAGACCGATGCGGCTGGACATAGCTGGACCGATCCGACCTGTAAGCAGGATCGCACCTGCGCAAACTGTGACGCGACGGAGCCTGCGCTCAAGCACAATTACGAGTTCTCGGGATCCGACGAGGCGACCTGCACATCCCCGCAGATAGACACATATACCTGTACAGGCTGCGGTGACTCCTATACCGATACGGTAGGAAGTGAGCTTGGACACAGCATAGAAGGAGTTACCCCCACAGAAAGACCTGTTGAGGGAACCACCTGCGATTTCGTTCAGATATACAAGTGTACCGTTTGCGGAGAGGAAGTTGAGGGAGACAAGATCTCCAATCACGACTACATAGCAAAGGTAACTACCGAGGCTACATGCGTTACTGACGGTGTAAAGACCCTCACGTGTTCTGCTTGCGGACATAAGATAACAGAGACTATAAAAAAGAATACCAACGCTCATATCTGGGACGAGGGCACTCTTTCTGGCAATATAAGAACTTATAAATGTACAAACAAGGGTTGTAATGAAACCAAGACGGCAATAGATGCCTCTACCGAGGAATCCGCAAAGGTCAACGCGTCCGATCTTGCAGAGGCAGGCGGAGTTGATCTTAAGGGAGCGTCTATGGCGCTTGACTCCACCACGCTTGGAGCGATAGCTAACAAGGATCTCACGCTCTCCGCGGGAACTCTTACGGGTGCGGAGCTTGATGCGGCAAAGAATCTGCTTGATGCGGGACAGCTTGAGCAGCTTGGAAACAATCCTATTTACAACTTCACCATGAACGACGGAACACAGAATATCACGTCCTTCAACGGTGGATATATAACAATAACCCTTCCTTACAGTGTACCCGAGGGTGATGACGTAGACAGCGTTGCTATCTGGTACATCAGCGAGGGACAGCCCGTATGCATTGAGGCGGCATACAGCAACGGCTACGTTACCTTCCAGACAGATCACTTCTCGTACTACTCTGTTACAAGACTCAAGCCCGAGGAGAGATGTCAGCTTTACGGACACAATATACGTACTACCGTAGTAGACGCTACCTGTATAAAGGACGGATATACCCTTGAGGTATGTATCCGCTGCGCAATGACCGAAAAGAAAAATATAGTCAAGGCTACAGGACATAGCTATACATCTGTTGAAACTCCCGCTACATGTACGGTTGCAGGAAAGATCACATATACATGTAACTGCGGATATTCCTATAAGACCACTATCGCTGCAACAGGTCATAATTGGGCGGTAGCCGAAACAGTAGAGCCTTCGTGTACAACAGCGGGCTACATTAAGCACGTTTGCGGTAATTGCGGCGAGGAATACAAGCAGACAAAGGCGCAGATAAAGCACACATACGTGGACACAGTTGTTCCCGCGACCTGCGATACCAACGGATATACAGCGCACAAGTGCTCTATGTGCGGAAACGAGTATAACGACCGCATGGTACCCGCGCACGGACATAAATATACGTCCGAATGGGTATGGAGCGATGACTATAAGAGCGCGAAGGTTGTCTTTGTATGTAAGCATGATTCGGCCCATACAGTTGAAATAGAAGCAAGCGTGACTTCTGTGAAGAAGGACGCGACCTGCATGGAAACAGGACTTATGACCTATACCGCGCAGGCAGTATATAGCGGAGCTGTTTATAATGATACACTCACGCAGGTAATACCTAAGGCAGACCATACCTGCTCGGCAGGCTGGGAGTCGAATGAGACTTCTCACTGGCATATCTGTACGGTATGTCAGGAAAAGGTCGAGACTCAGGCTCACACCCTTGGAACGGCAGAGATCATAAAGGCTGCAACCTGTTCTGAGACGGGTGAGAGCAGAGCTACGTGTTCTGTATGTAATTACGTAAAGACACAGGTGATTCCCACCACGGCGCATACATATGAGAACGGCGTATGCACAGGCTGCGGACATTTTTCGGGCGACTGCGACCATTCCAAGACCGACGCGACGATAACAGTCGACATTTCGGAGTACGGCGCGTGCGGCGGAACGATTACACTTAACACCTGTGCCTGCGGCGAGTATAAGTATCTTGACGTAGATAACGCGGAATCGGCAGGCAGCTGTAAGCTTGAGTTCGGAGAGGGCGATGAGGGTGTCACCGAGGACGGCAATATGTATATGTCGGCATCCGCGTACTGTACCGTTTGCGGATTTACGGAGGATATATACGCCGAGGCGGTTATTGCGGATTGCATGCTGACCGCTACGTATGAATTTGTAATGAGCGTAAACGGTGAGGTGTTCCTTGATAACGTAATATGGATAGAGAAAGAGGAATATCACAACGATACCTACGGTACACATACTGTCGCAAGCACAGATTGCGGTGACATAGTTATTTACGGTAGCAAGTGTGAGGACTGCGGAAAGTTCACCTATATCAACGACCTTGATATGGAGTGCTCTATTGAATACGAGGACTTTGAGGAAACTGACGAGAACGGAAACATTCACGAGGGCGAACGCGGAGTCTGCTCAAAGTGCGGACTTGTGTTCGTGAGCGAGGAATGGTACGAGAAAGACGGCTGCTACGAGATAGAGTATGAGCTTGCTTATATTGAAAAGGACGGCGAGCGAGTATTCGAATATATGGATAGCTACAGATCCTCCAACCACGAGTACGAGTATGAGTATGAGCTTGAGGGAGAGAGCTGTCTGGACGGCGTTCGTATCACGCGTACGTGTACAGTTTGCGGCAGCAGTCAGTCCTATACCGAAAACTATCACGAGAGAATAACTACAAAAAAGTATAATCTTTCGGATTATGGCGGATGCGACGGATATATTGAAGTATATACCTGCCCCTGTGGCGAGATAAGCGGAGTGAGCCTCAATATTGAAGGCGGTCTTGCGTCGTCTCCCTCAATCCCATATATTGATGAGAACGGAACCCGTCACGAGGTATCAAAGAGCTTCTGCATGGAATGCGGACTTGCTGTGGAAAGCGACCGCTACACCGTAATAGAGGGCTGCTATGAGTACAGACACGTCATCTACAATATATCCGTAGGCGACAACGTAATAATAAATAATCTTGAGTGTGTTCCCGAAATTTACGACAACCACAATTACAACTACACCTTTACTCTCGAAGGAGAGACCTGTGACGATGGATTTACGGCTTATGGCATTTGTGCTGATTGCGGATACGAGAGCAAGAGCGAAGGCCACGGACACGGACGCTTCTGCATAGGCAATTACGATCTTGCGGAGTTCGGCGGATGCGGCGGATACATCAAGCTGTATTCTTGCGCATGCGGACAGGAAACTCGATTTGAGTATGGAGATACCTGTGACGGACACATCTATGACGGCGAGCGTGAATACACGGACGAAAACGGCATAGTACATAGAGTGGAGACCATGACCTGTGAAAAGTGCGGTCTTGAAAGGATCCGCGACCTCTATTACGTTACAGAGGGATGTGTTGATAAGGAATACGTTATCTGGACAGTAAGCATTGGCGAGCGCGTTATAGTCGATAGCTTCCAGGAATTCAACGGAACCAGAGATAACCACAAATATGAGTATTCATTTAAGCTTTTCGGTGAATCCTGCGAGGACGGATATACCGTCAGTGCGGTATGTGAGACATGCGGATACTCTTATGAGAGAGAAATATATTGGCATGAAACGTACATGGTGGAATCCTATAATTTCTCTGATTTCGGTGCGTGCGGCGGACATATCGAGGTGTATGTTTGTCCTTGTGGCGAGCAGAATCATACGAGCTTCGAATACGCATGTGATTTTGAGTACGGTGATTCCTCCTATGGATACACAGATGAGAACGGAATTGCTCACTCTGTCGAAAAGGGCGTATGCAGAGAATGTGGATTCGAGCTTACAAGAGACCGCTACACCGAAAAGGACGGCTGCTACAGATATAATTGCGAGATAGTCAGTGCGACAATGAACGGCAAGACGGTCATATCCGGACTCAAATTACGCAACAGCTGGTGGATGTCTCATGATTATGAGTATTCATTCGAGCTTAAGGGAACCGACTGTTCGGAGGGCTATACCGTTTACATGACCTGCCGTGAATGCGGTGAAAACAGCAGCTACGAAGGATATGACCACAAGGAAGTTCTCATTAAGGAATATGACCTTTCCGAATACGACGTGTGCGGCGGACGTATCCGCATATATAAGTGTCCCTGTGGCAAGGAAGGCTATATTGAGAGAAGCCTGGATTGTAAACAGGAGCAAACAACAACCTATTATACCGACGGCAACGGAATAGAGCACACAGTACAGACATTCACATGCTCAATCTGCGGAATAAAGATTGAAACCGACAACTACAATACAAGGACCGGTTGTATGGAATACCTTTACGGAAATATAAGAGTTTCCGTAAACGGAGAGACAGTAATATTCGAGGATAACGTTATCTTCCGTTCGCAGCAAAGCCATAATTATTCGTTCACCTATGATATGAACGGCAAGTCTTGTGAGGACGGATATACAGTTCACGCCGTATGTAAGGACTGCGGACACTCCTACGATGAGGAGAGAAGCTGGCATGAGACTTATCTCAAAGAAAAATATGATCTTTCAGCTTTCGGTGCATGCGGCGGCTACGTAGAAATATATAACTGCCCTTGTGGACAGAGACAATCCTTCCAATACGATATAGATTGCAATTATACATCGACCTATGAGGATGTTGAGGACGCAAACGGAATCTGGCACAGCATCAGAACTATGACCTGTGAGGACTGCGGTCTTGTTATGACCAGCGATTCCTACACAGTTAAGGAGGGATGCCTCGAGGTCAGATATTACGTCTACACGATAAAGGTCGGTGATCAGACCGTAATTTCCAACTATAAGCATAAGTACAGCGAATGGGAAGATCACAACTACAGCTATTCCTTCATGCTGTACGGAAAGTCCTGCGAGGAGGGATATCTCGTCACGTATACATGCCGCGACTGCGGATATTCAAAGGAATATGAGGAGTATGACCACTACCTGTATGAAAAGTACAGATTTGAGCTTTCCGAGTATGGCGCTTGCGGCGGATACGTTCGTATTGAAGAATGTGCCTGCGGCAAGAACAAGAGCTTTGATGACAGCATGAAGTGTGATTACTCCTATACAACGGAGTATATTACCGACGAAAACGGCATCGAGCATGAAATAAGAACATTTACCTGCAATAAGTGTGAATTCAGGATGATACGCGAAAGCTATTCCGTCAAGGAGGGATGCGACGTTATCCGCTACAGAAGCTACACTGTAAAGGTTGGCGATACAGTGCTTATAGAGGACTATGAGTACGTTTACTCCACTGACAAGGAGCATAACTACAAGTACGACTTTGATATGCACGGCAAATCCTGTGAGGACGGCTATACTGTGACGTATACATGCCGTGATTGCGGATATTCCTACAACGAGGAAATGAACTGGCACAATACCTTCTTAGTAGAATATCACAATCTTGAGGACATCGGAGCCTGCGGCGGATATATTGAGAAGTATTCATGTCCTTGCGGATATGAGCAGAACGTATATTACGATATGTACGGTATGTGCTCATGCAAATATACGGACAACGAATATTTCGACGATTACGGAAGACTCGTTCACGTTTCTGTGGCGTCCTGTGATAAGTGCGGGCTCAGAATTCAGCACTCCTACTATGAGGAAAGAGATTCCAAGACCTGTACGACAACACAGTATTCAACCTACGTCGTATCGGCAAACGGCGGTGCTCTTGAGCCCATTGAGAGCCATAAATCATGGGAGGCGCACGACTATAAGGCGACTGGCAAGCTTGTGGACGGAGCAAAGTCCTGCGATGACGGAGTTATAATCACGTACACCTGTCGCGACTGCGGACATTCCTACGAGCAGCAGTACAGCTGGCACACCTCGCTCCTGGTTGAAACCATAGATCTGTCCAAGTACGGCAGCGTATGCGGCGGATATGCTTATCATTACAGCTGTGTTTGCGGAGAGAACAAATCGGTCGATATACACGACGACGTGCTTTGTGAGTTTGATTCCAATTGGTGCGATATGTGGATCGACGGTTATATAAATGAAAACCAATATACCGCGTCGGGCACAAATTACTTTGGTTACACCGCCACTGTCTACACCTGCGCGGTGACTGACCCCGAGCAGTGCGCATACAAGATAAGAACTGCTATATACTGGCTTGCTGTTCCGGGAGAATGCCGTGCGGACAGATACGTGACATGGCAGTTTGGCTATAACGAGGAGACGGGTAAGTGTGCATATGAGATTACCTATAAGACGGGAAGCGCAGCTTATCACAATTACACGGTCACCAATATAGAGGAAGACACAGCCTGGGGTACCGAGTATTATTGCTCCGACTGTGGCAGCAGCTACAGCTCCATAGATTATTACGACGCTGATGGATATACCGCAAAGAGTGAGATAATCGCGATCAATAAGCTTGAGGACGGAAGACGCAAGTACAGAAACGAGATATACGAGTATTCAAGTTACAACGGAAATCGCTATAATTCCAGAGAGTACGTCAAATATATCAACGCCGACGGAAGCGAATCCTGGTACGAAAATCTTTATACTCGCAGCACTTATACGGCAAGCTTCGGCTCTGAGGGATATAAGATGGTCGAGACCTACAGAAACTCCGACGGAGAAAACAGCGGACGTGAATACGCATATACGTATTATAAGGATTACAGATTTAAGATATATGAGTACAGCATAAACCACTCCGACGGAACGTGGTACAGGTACGATTACACGTATAAATTCTCGGGCGGTTGCACCAAAACCACGAATTACAAGCACAGCAGCGGTGAAAGCAGCACGAAGACCGAGGAAAATCACGTAGGCTCGCACATCAACACGACCAAGTATCCCACCTGCACTCAGAATGGATCGTATTACGAGTATTGTGACTTCTGTGAAATGACCTTGTATCAAGGCACTTACTCTGCGCACGGACATTATTGGTATGGCAATAGTGACGGCGAAGGATACTGCTGCAGCGAATGCGGTCTTGAGAACGCGAACGGCGCGAATGGCGACATAATTTTCGAGGATTTCTCGGACGATTACGGCAACGGAGAGAATTACGTCGTTGGCTATTACGTAAATAATGACGTCGAGTTTATGTATTACGTAAGCCTTATCCTCCATACACCCGGCGAGGACGGAAATGACGAGATCATTCTTGATAACGTTACCGTCACAGAGCATGATACGCTCAGAGCAAAGGTGTTCAGCAAGAGCGAGGTAGAGCAGCTTGCGACAGCTCTCGGCTATTCGGCTGACGAGTATGACGTAAGATTTGCGTTTGTTCCCGTGGGAGCTGACGGAAGCTTTGATTACTCTATAACCTTTACAGAATAAGGCAATACCAAAACAAAATAAAGCAACATAAAAACACAGCACCCCACTCCGAAATCGGAGTGGGTTGCTGTTTTAGTATATAATTCAGTCCTCAATAACTGACTTTCTGCCGAAGATCTCCTTAAATCTTTCGGGCGGGAACTTGAAGCGTCGGTCGTAGGTAAGCAGGCCGTTTATCTCCTGCTCAACGTCGGTGAGCTGTGTCAGACAGAACGCAAAAATATTGCCGTTGTCAAGCAGCACGTCGGTAAGCCCCTTGAGACGAGCAAAGTATTCCTCCTCGGAGCTTACGGTGTTACCGTAGCCCCAGCCTGAGTCGTCGCCGTCTATTACCCACTTTATTCCGCCGTATTCACTCACGAAAACGGGGAGCTTGGGATTGTAGCGCTGAAGTCCGGGGAACTGTCTGAATATCTGATCGCGCACGATACCCTTATCTATCTCGGAATAATATTCCTTGAATTTTTCGGGGTCCTGCTCGTAGTCGTGTACGTCATGAACGTCGCTTCTCTCCGTCGGGAACGAACCGCTTGACGTAATTACGGGACGGGTGCTGTCAAGCGCCTTTGTTATGTCGTATATATAGTCAAGAAACTCATTGCACTGAGGTCTGCCGTTCATCTCCCAGGTTTCGTTAAAGGGGCACCAGCCTATGACCGACGGATGAGAAAAGTCTCTTTCCATTTCCTCAAGCCATTCGGGTAAGAACCAATATATTGCCTCAAGATAGGTGTGATCGAGATGCCAGTTGCCCGTCTCTGCCCAGACCATATATCCCAGCCTGTCGGCGTGGTACAAAAATCTCGGCTCAAACACCTTCTGGTGAAGTCTCGCACCGTTAAAGCCGCAAGCCATTGACGCCTCAATGTCAAATATTAAAGCCTCGTCAGAGGGCGCGGTGCAAACGCCGTCAGGGTAGAAGCCCTGGTCGAGAATATATCTGCCAAATACTGTCTTTCCGTTTATCTGCATGCCCTTTTCCTTGGAGAGAGACACCTCGCGCAGACCGAAATAACCTTTCATTTTGTCGGTTTTTCCGTTGCTCTCAAGTGTAAATTCAAGGTCATAGAGTCTTCCGTGACCGCATTCCCACAGGTGCTTCTCGGACAAGGATATGTTCAGCGTTGTTGACGCGGAGTTGACTTGACTTTGCGCCTGACCTACGAGTCTGCCCTCGTAATAAGCCTTAACACAAAGGGTTGATCCGAGTGCGTTTTCGGTCTTTACGTCAAGCGAAACCGACGGAGCGGATATATTGGGGAATACCTTGTAGGACACCACGTGAGCCTTCTCCACCGCCTCAAGCCAGACGGTCTGCCAGATGCCCGTGGTTCTTGTGTAGAAGCAGCTGAAGGACTCTTTCTCGTGAGACTGCTTGCCTGCCGCCTGATGCCAGGAGTGAATATCGTCAAGCGCGTGGACTGTGATATAGTTTCCGCTTTCGCAAAGATAATCGGTTATGTCAAATTCAAAGGACGTGTAGCCGCCCTTGTGAGTGCCGACCTTTGCGCCGTTTACGTAAACGGTAGTCTCAAAGTCGCAGGCATCAATGTGCAAAAGCACGCGCTTGCCCGCCCACTCCTGCGGCAAGGAAATGTCACGCCTGTACCAGACCGAATACATAAAGTCGGTGTGCTCAACGCCCGAAAGCTTGCTCTCGGGGCAGAAGGGGACTATGATTTTGCTATCAAGACTGTCTCTCTTGAAAAATTCCTTGTCAACGCCAATCTTGTCGTTATCTATCTCAAAATCCCACTCGCCGTTAAGACAGAGCCAGTCCTCTCGGAGTCTGTCGGGGCGGGGGTGCTGGTTTCTTGGAATGTTTATCATTTTAGGGATCTCCTTTCACTGTGCGTGATAACTGAATTATAACATAAATAATCAATAAAGTCAATAAAAACAGGGATTATTCAGGCGTCGTCACATAGGCAAATATCGCAAGACTCTTTTATACCGAAACGCGAGAAATATTCTCTTTCCTTGGGTATCCACTCGTCAAAAAATCGGGTTGCGAAGGGTGGAGAGTTTCGCGTAAGAATACGCTCTCTCTGTTTTTCGGGGTTGATCTCCAAAAACACCGATAGGTCGTAAAATTTTGCAAGAGACGGGTGCATTGAGTATGAGCCCTCGATAACCGTCAGCTTTTTGGGGCAGATGACCTCGGACGGCATAAGCTGCTGAGTTGAGCAGTCGAATTTTCGGTATGAAAGCTCTTCACCTTGGCTGAGAGGTGTCAACACCTCGGAGAGAAATCTCTCTCGGTCCATATTGCCGCCTATCTCGGAGAGACGCTGGGGTGTGCGCTGCTCGGGGTGCAAGAAAAAGTCATCGGTGTGCAGGACTGTGCAGTCGTAGATATCCTCAAGCATTTTTGCAAGAGTTGTCTTGCCCGAAGCGGCGCCGCCCTCAATGGCAACGACTGCCGAGCCTTTTTGGAGCAGCTTATCTATCTCGCAAAATAAGGGCAGGAATTTGACGTATTCATTCGCAACAACTCGATAAGCGGGCTTATAGTGACCGCGGAATTTTTCTGAATGATGTATCGCGCATAAGGACTTATTTGTCCAAGCAGTCGCGGCTTTGTCAAACTCGTCGATAGAGAAGGGCAGACTGCCGTCAAGTGTAAGCTCTCGCGCGATTTTGAGCTTGTCCTCTATTTCTGATTTGCCGTTTTCCATGATTTTTGCAGACTTGCAGAACAATTTTCCCAGAGTTTTCGCGCTCAGCCCTCGGTCAAGATATGACAGATGGACGCGGCTGTATTCTCCGTCAAGTCTGTCTACAAGAGTGGACGACGGAGACTGCATAGCGGAATACTCGCGCTTGATATAATCCACGGCGACATTATAATCTGACACCAAATGCTCGCAGCCCATGGCGCTATGGAATATGAATTTGAACACGTCGTATATTTCAAGCTCGGGATAGGACTGATAATGGGCTATCAGTAGCTCCCGCGTGCGGTTATTCATATAAGTCCTCCTTCCTCGCCCGACAGACGGAATTTTTCTGTGTTTATTATAGCACGTATTTTGTGGGGTGTCAATTAATAAATCAGGATATAATATAACCCCGCCGAGTTGTCTCGGCGGGGTAAAATCATACCGCTTTTTGAATAAAATCAAACAACAGCTCCCATACCTTAAGCAAGGGAACGGAAAGCACGAGGGCGCATACCGATTGAATGATCCACGTGCGTTTTTCGTAATTCAATTTCTCGGAAAATTTTATATTCAATATCGCAAGGAATACCAACGCTATCAAACAGAAAAGCCCGACTAAAATACAGAACAAAGTAAATCTCGGAAATGCTTCAATGGCAGACGGCCCGTCAAGCGAAATGGAAAAAGCCAATCCGAAAAAATTGAGCAGGCACATCATTCCAAGGCTGAAAAAGCCCGCATAAAAGAGGGTGAAAAGAGAGTATGAGATTAAATTTAAGGGTTTTTTCATGGAATGTTCTCCTTTGTTGTGTTGAGGCGAAACGCCGAGATTGTAAAGGAGGTCTATGTATCTAAACGAGCAAAAAGGAGTCTGAATCCCCGTAAGATTCTTCATTGGGTTACATCCAATTCGTTACAGTTGTACATTATGGAATTATAGGCAAAGACAATTTCTTCTTTTTTATGCAGGACAACAAGATAAAATTCATCGCCCGAGGCAGAAAGGTCAAAGGGAGTTCTTACTTTAGGCGCGACACATCGTCCGTGCTTTGCAAAATAAATCACGTTAACTGTACGACGACCTTCGTCATAACTTTTGGGAATTTCATCGAGAGATATGCGAGAAACAGTATCCTTCACAATTGAAAAGCCATTTTGCCCGATCATTTTTGAGAAAGTCACATCTCGTATAATTCTATAAACAAGCATAGCGGGAAAAATCATACAGATCAAAGCAAAAATAATTCCCAAAATCAAAATATATTTGGCTAAATACATCGATAAAAGAAAAAGTGGAACAAATATCAACAGTAATACCGTCAACACAACTGAGTCTTGCATTAGCCTTGCTTTGGATAACCTCATAAGCTCTACTTTACAGTTTTCTCTCGTTAATATGTTTTTGGACTCTGTTTTCATTTTTCCACCGCCTTTCTGATTTCATTATATCACGAAGTTTGTGTTGTGTCAATCGAAGGGGAGTTATCAAAAGCAACAGATGATTTTTGGTAGCAAGGCTCCTAAAATCCGCGAAGTTTTGCGGAGCAAAACTCGGTTAGTGAGGAGCAAAGCGACGAACGTATGGCTATGCCAAAAAGAATAGGGATGGCAATCGCCATCCCTATTCTTTTTGGCATACCCTTACAAAATAGATCCATATAAGGCTACCGTACAAAATCGATCCGTGATTTTCGCCGTGAAGGTAGACTTACCCCTTGGCGATGATGAGCGCAAAAAGTTGTCCGAGGTCTATCGGGCTTTCGCGCCATGCTTGCAAACGAATCTATGTAAGCGGTTATATAAAACATTTATTATCCATTTGCTTTAATTGCTTATCACGTAATCATACAAATATGATCTACAATCAATATGCTCATTGGTACTTTTATCGATGTTTACCCAAACACTGTCGTGTCCAAACTCAATGCTTCCCTTTATAACACCATTGTCAAACAGGTATTTTCCATTAGTGTAAAGCGCCGAAACAGTGATTTTGGTTTCATAAATCTCATCCGATTCTAAAAGCTTGTTATAAATCATTGTAAAAGAAACGCTTTCGGCAGAAACAGATGAGATCTTAACTCGATCGTTTTTGATAATCGAGGTAAGCTTATAGCTTTTGACTTCAGGCGTGGCTGTTTCGAGTAAAGAGATAACGGTCAAGTCCGCATGATTTTTCGTGTACTCTCGTTCGTCCCAACCAAAAGGACAAATATCATATTGGGAATATAACGCACTCCACTCTTCTTTGGAAATAGAGATTTTCTGATTATCCTCTATCTTGTGCCAATCCCCTTGTTTCATTGCATCACAGCCAATTGCAATGCGTTCTTTAAGATTACCCTCGGATATCTCATAAACAAGATAATTTCTTCCGGTCATATATTGACCTTCTACGATAAGTTCTTGTGCTCGAATCAAACCGTGTTCATCAAGCCAAATAAGAAAATCGAGATGTTCTCGCGTTATCAAGGGAACAACCGCACCATTTTTAACGGTAAAAATCACAACAATGTCTAACGTGCTTTCCGTAAAAATCAGTTCCTCAATTTCGTCGCCGTTAATATCCTTTTTGGCATATCCCATATCCAAAGGATCTCTACATTTTTTTGCAAGCTCATGCACCGTTTTGATTGCCACCGAGTCTGTTTCACTCGCTTCGGGAATGGCTGTATTATTCTTTTTGCAAATCAGCAATTCTTTGTACTTTTCAATTACAGCGATATACGGATCGCTTTCTTGCGAGGGTGTGTTTTCGTTTGTTTGAATATCTGTTGTGTCCTTGATGTCAGAAGTATTAGAAGTGTTGTTACAAGAAACAACACTCATGATCATAAGAAAACACAACAAAACGGAAAATAATCTTTTCATATTATTACCACCTTTCCGAGATTATTATAGCATAAAATTATAAATATTTCAACCCTTTCGGTAGTTCGAATCCTTCTACTCGAAGAAAAATCGAAAATGGATCTGTGGAAATTCGAAAAAAGTTAGGGTTGAAAAAAGCAGAGAAATCTTTCGAAATCTCCGCTTTTCTTGCGCCTTGGCGCGGTTTTCTCGGTCGGATCTAAATCGACCTAAAGACTTGGCAGGGGCAGAAGGGCTCGAACATTCACATAGTTTGCCTTGCAAACTATGTAAGCGGGTTTTCACCTCTTTTACCACAACTATAAACAAAACAGACGGCAAAAAGCCGTCTGTTTTGTTTATGGCAGGGGCAGAAGGGCTCGAACCCACGACCCACGGTTTTGGAGACCGGTACTCTACCAACTGAGCTATACCCCTGTGTTTTACAACGTTCCTATTATATCACACCTTTTTGAATTTTGCAATAGGTTTTTCAAAATTTTTTCAATTCCTTGATTTTGACGCGAAAAATCTCTTATTTTATATTTTTTCTACAAAAATTCTGCAATATGCGCATAAAAATTTTTGTTTTCGGCGGGATGTTTTTTCGCTATTTTTTGTTGACAACAAAAGCAAATATGTTTATAATTATTACATAAAATCATCTCACGCCTGTGAGGGCTGTTTTGCGGAGGACAAGGACATGAACAATCCAAACGTAAGACCCGATACGATGCCTCGTATCACAAACAAAGAGCTTGCTGACAAGTTTATTGACGAGCAGGTAGTTGCCATCAGAGAGCAGGTCGGCGACAAAAAGGTGTTGCTTGCGCTTTCGGGCGGAGTTGACTCGTCCGTCGTAGCCGCGCTTCTTATCAAGGCTATCGGAAAGCAGCTCATCTGCGTCCACGTAAATCACGGACTTATGCGCAAGGGTGAGAGCGAGCAGGTGATTGAGATCTTCGGCAAGTCTCTTGACGCAAACCTTGTGTACGTTGACGCAACAGACCGTTTCCTTGACCTTCTCAGCGGCGTTTCCGACCCCGAAAGCAAGAGAAAGATAATCGGCAAGGAATTTATCGAGGTGTTTGCCGACGAGGCGCGCAAGCTTGAGGGCGTTGAGTTTTTGGCGCAGGGAACTATATACCCCGACATTCTTGAATCCGTAAAGCAGGCAGAGGGCAAAAAGGCAGTCAAGTCACACCACAACGTTGGCGGACTTCCCGAGGACCTCAAGTTTGAGCTTGTTGAGCCTGTAAAGCTTCTCTTTAAGGACGAGGTCAGAGTCGTCGGCGAGGCGCTCGGTCTCCCGCACGGCATGGTCTATCGTCAGCCATTCCCCGGCCCCGGTCTTGGTGTCAGATGTCTTGGCGCGATAACCCGCGACAGACTTCACGCGCTCCGCGAGGCAGATGCGATTCTCCGCGATGAGTTTGACAAAAACGGACTCGCTGAAAAGGTATGGCAGTATTTCGTAGTCATTCCCGACATAAAGAGCGTCGGCGTAAAGGACGACAGCCGCTACGAGGGCTGGCCCGCGATAATCCGCGCGGTCAACACAAAGGACGCCATGACCGCGACCATCGAGGAGATACCCTACGCAGTTCTTCATAAGATCTGCGCAAGGATCACAAGCGAGGTAGAGGGAATAAACCGCGTGCTTTACGATATTACGCCTAAGCCTACGGGCACGATAGAGTGGGAATAATACCCAAAATCCTCATAAAGTAGCCTCGCACAGCTGCGAGGCTATTTCATAAAAATCTTTCGTGAAAGGAGCAATTATGTACAGCAAGGTCTACGTAGAGATAACTAATATTTGCAATATGAGCTGCTCCTTTTGTCACGGGCACAAGCGGGATGGGCGGAGAATGAGCGCGGACGAGTTCTCGCAAATTCTCGACAAGCTGACGGACAAGACTAAATACATATATTATCACCTGATGGGCGAGCCGCTGACTCATCCGCAGCTGCCCGAGTTCATAAAGATGGCGGGGGATCGCGGATATAAGTCCATTATCACCACAAACGGCACGCTTCTCGGCAGACGCGGAGCTGAGCTTTTGAGCGCGTGGCTGCACAAGGTCAACATCTCCTTGCACAGCTTTGAGGACGGCACGGACGAGAGCTACGAGGCTTATGTAAATGGACTTTGCGACTTTGCAAAGGCTGCTGCGAAGATGGGAGTAATAGTTGTTTTCCGCTTGTGGAACAAAGGCTTTGACGGTGGCAGAAATGAGATGGCGATGACTCTGCTCCGCCAAAATATAGACGGCGAGTGGGCAGAGAACACGCGCGGCATCAGAATAAAAAACAAGATATTTCTTGAATGGGGAGAACGCTTTGAGTGGCCCGACAGTCAGGCGGATGTAAAGGGAAATAAGTTCTTTTGCTACGGGCTCCGCGACCAATTCGGCATTCTCGCCGACGGAACTATAGTGCCGTGCTGTCTTGACAGCGACGGCGTGATAAATCTCGGCAACATATTCACTGACGATATAAATGATATTCTTAACTCCGAGCGCGCCAAGGCTATGGTATGCGGCTTTAGCCGCGGAGTTGCCACCGAGGAGCTTTGTCGCAGATGCGGCTACGCACAGAGGTTTGTATAGGCAAAAAGCGGGATTTATTTCCCGCTTTTTTAACCCCTTGTATTTATTTTGATTTTATGTTATAATATATATAACGAAAAAATTTAGGAGGATAATAATTATGAACCGTTTGAATGGAAAAGTAGCAATTATTACCGGCGGAAACTCCGGTGTAGGAGCGGCAACTGCGGTAAAGTTTGCCGCGGAGGGCGCAAAGGTGGTCATCACCGCACGCCGCGAAGCACCTCTGCTTGAGGTTGCGGAGAAAATACGCGCGGCAGGTGGCGAGGTTCTCCCCGTTGTCAGCGACATCTCCAAGGCAGAGGACGCAAAAAAGGTGCTTGACGAAACACTCAAGGCATTTGGCAAGGTTGATATTCTTATCAACAACGCGGGCGTTCTTGACGAGGGACTTAAGGCTATCGACAGCTTCACCGATGAGGATATGAACCGCGTTATTGACATCAACACAAAGGGAACTATGTGTATGATGCGAGAGATAACCGCAGAGATGGCAAAGACGGGTTATGGCTCTATCGTTAACGTGGCGTCTGTTGCGGGTGTTATGGGCTGCGGCGGCGCGGCATACGTTGCGTCCAAGGCGGCGGTTATCGGACTTACACGTCATACCGCGCTCCGCTTTGTAGGAACAAACGTGCGTTGTAACGCGCTTTGTCCCGGCACCATCGTGACTCCTATGGTTGCGGGAATGAGCCCTGCCAATATGGATATGAACATCTTTGGACAGATGATGAAGCACAACGACCTCAAGGTACAGCCCTGCATGCCTGACGACGTGGCAAATATGCTTTTGTTCTTCGCATCCGACGAGTCAAGAGCAATTACGGGACAGACAATTGTCACCGACTTTGGTTCAACTCTTTAATAAAAAAGCTTTGCGACAGGCAATTTGCCTGTCGCTCTTTTATAAAAAAGGGGCTGAGATCAGCCCCTAAAACTTATTTTCCGCCAAACATGTCCGACATAAAGCCGTGGCCGTCCTTTTCGTCGGCAGTGTATTCGTCAGAGTTCTCGTCGACCGTTCTGCCGTTCTTGGGATCGGGAGTTATATCGTCAACTACCTCTGACATTATCTCGGAAGGAGATGTCGGCGCTTTTTCTGTGGAATTGGGTGTTGAGTCCTTTTCGTTGTTTCCGTCTGTGTTGTTTCCTCCGCAGGAAGAAAGACAGAAGGAACAAAGGACACATGCCAATACAAGCGCGATAAATGTTGATGTCTTGTTTTTCATATTTATCTCCAATAAATTTATGCTTTAATAGGGAAGTCCCCAATTTTAGTTTGCCCCGAAGTCCGAAAAATATCCGCATAAGCTCGCGACGTAAAAAATATATTTTATCATCAATGCTTCACACAAAAAAGGAGGACGCCGTGAGCAAATGCAAAAAAGCCGTCTTTTTTCTTTTTGCGCTGATTTTACCTATTCTTATATCCTCGCGACTGATCTGTATCCGCGCGCAGGACATACAGCCGCGAATTTATCTTGAGGGCGCAATGGATGATAGCTCGGGCATTTTTATATTGAAAATAATGTTTTCACCGCAAGGATCCATGCTTTGCGGCTTGGAGCTTGACATAACCTACGACCCCGCAAAAACAATGATCTGCTCATGTGAGCGCGGGGATGCGCTGAAATCTCTTGAATTTGATTGCTCGCTCGGAGAGGGCAGAATTCGACTGCTGCTCTGGGGCGAGGAAAATTCGGAGATCGGCGGCAGGATCGCGACCTTGTGCTTTTTGCCGCTCGATGGTTATGACGGAGAAATCGAGTTTATATTGTCTCTGCCCACAAAGTCTTCGGCTGTATATTTTGAGGATAACAGGATATTATCTCAAAACATTCTACTTTCAGGCTTGCGCATTGACCCGGACTTGTCGGAGCTACCCACAGATAGCTTTGTCGAACATCCGACAGAGTCGCCTTCATCATCGGAGCAGAGTCATCCCTCCGCGGAACGACCCACGGAGGAGATTGCCGAAAATACAGAGTCCGTGTCAGAGTATCCGTCCGACACAGGTCCGCCGCAAAGCCAAAAGGGCGGTTTCTTTCGAAAGCTGCTTGCCGCTTTGCTTTGTTTTGAAACGGCAGCAGGGCTTCTTTCACTGTTTCCGATATTTCTTCCGCGTGTGTTCCGTAAGGGATATTTTTAGTTTGCGCAGCTTGCAAGCTTTTAAGCAAAACAAAATTTTCCGTTTTTTGTTTAAGGGTATGTATTTGAGTCAAAAATCAAAATACAAATTCTGAAAGAAGGAAGCGAGAAAATGATACCGAGCATAAAAAGAGGGGACATATTTTACGCCGATCTGAGCCCCGTTATAGGCTCCGAGCAGGGTGGACTCCGCCCCGTTCTGATAATTCAAAACGACGTAGGCAACAAATACAGCCCAACGGTGATTGCCGCCGCAATTACATCAAAAACAGGCAAGGCAAAGCTCCCCACACATATCGACATATACGCGGAGGCTACGGGACTTATAAAGGACTCCGTCATACTGCTTGAACAGATACGGACTCTCGACAAGCGCCGACTCAAGGAAAAGGCGGGGCATCTCAGCCCCGCTAAAATGAGCGAGGTGGATAACGCGATCGCGGTCAGTCTCAATCTTGCGGGCGTGGCTCATACATCGCCATTGCAGACGTCCGCTGCGCAAGCACCGGATCGGGCGGAGCTTGCGTCCCCTGCGGCTGCTTTGCAGGATGAGGGCCGAGCGGTGTCGGATATAGCGCAGGAAAACGGAAAAAACAAGACATTTTAATTTGTTCGGAAACAAAGAAAACTGAAAAGAGTACTTGATTTTTTTCAAAAGATGTGATAAAATAAATTGTTAAAAAACTTATTCTTTTGAAAGGAATTTTAGTATGGCACTCGTAACTACTAAAGAAATGTTCAAAAAGGCCTACGCAGGCGGATACGCGATAGGCGCATTCAACATCAACAATATGGAAATAATCCAGGCTATAACCGAGGCGGCTGCTGAGGAGCAGTCTCCCGTTATCCTTCAGGTATCTGCGGGCGCGCGCAAGTACGCAAAGCACGAATACCTCATGGCTCTCGCAAACGCGGCAGTTAAGGACAGCGGAATAGACCTTGCGCTTCACCTTGACCACGGCGCAGACTTTGAGATCTGCAAGTCCTGTATCGACGGCGGCTTTACATCCGTTATGATCGACGGCTCCCACCACTCCTTTGAGGACAACATCGCGCTCACAAAGAAGGTCGTTGAGTATGCTCACGCTCACGGCGCGGTAGTTGAGGGCGAGCTTGGCGTTCTCGCGGGTGTTGAAGATGACGTTGTCGCAGAGCATTCCTCTTACACTCGTCCCGAGGAGGTTGAGGAGTTCGTTTCACGTACGGGCGTTGACTCTCTCGCTATCTCTATCGGTACATCCCACGGCGCGTACAAGTTCACCGCAAAGCAGTGCACGAGAAATGAGAACGGCGTTCTCGTTCCCCCTCCGCTCCGCTTTGATATTCTTGAGGAGGTCGGCAAGCGTCTTCCCGAGTTCCCGATCGTTCTCCACGGCGCGTCCAGCGTTGCTCACGAATGCGTTTCCGAGATAAATTCTATCGGTGGTAAGCTTCCCGACGCAGTTGGTATCCCCGAGGAGCAGCTCCGTCGCGCAGCTAAGATGGCTGTTTGTAAGATCAATATCGACTCCGATATCCGTCTCGCTATGACCGCAGGTATCCGCCGCGTGCTCACAAATAAGCCCGAGGCATTTGATCCCCGTGAGTATCTCAAGGTGGGTAGAGAAGAAGTTAAGAAGATGGTTCAGCATAAGATCAAGAACGTTCTTGGATCTTCGAATACACTTTAATGGGAATATGTGGGGAAACCTTTTTCGAGAAAAGGTTTCCCCACACCCCTTCTAAAAACCTTCCCGAATAAAAGGGCATAGGTTCCGTTTATAATCGGATAGACGGGAAGGAAAACATTTTGATGAGGTGTGGAATGGCTTGAAAAAGCTTTCCGAGAAATTATGAAATTTACGCATACATATACGACAAAATGGCACGACACGGACTCAAACAGAGTTCTGCGGACGAGCAAGATACTTATGTATTTTCAGGAAACTGCAAATATTCAGTGCGCGGAGTTTGGCATGCCGCTCGACGAGCTGAGAGACAAAGAGGGCGTCGGATTTATTCTGAGCCAGCTTTCAATGAAGATAATAAAACCTGTGACCGCATATAAGAAAATAGAGGTCAGCACGTGGTGCAAGGAGGCAAAGGGCTACTCGTTTTTGAGATTTTTTGAGATGAGAGCTGACGGCGAGATAGTGGCGCGTGCCTCAAGCACGTGGGCGCTTGTTGATATACACAATAAGGCTCTCGTAAAGGCGGACCGCCTGCAAAGGGATAATTTCCCCTACGACGAGCCGATAGATGCGGCGATTTTGCCCCCGAGAGCGAGAATAGGCAAGGGCGAGGTGCTTGAAAAAGTCGGAGAGAGGACAATTTTCTACTCGGACATAGACTACAATATGCACATGAATAACACAAATTACCCCGATATGCTTTGCGACTTTTTGCCCGACATGCAGGAAAAATATGTGTCGGAAATGTCGCTGTCATATCTCAAGGAAGCGCCGCTTGGCGCTACATTGACGGTCAACAGAGGTCTGCGCGAGGACGGATTTTTTGAGCTTAAGACAACAAATTCTGCAGGCGAGACATGCCTTGAGGCGATTGTTAAGCTTTCAAAAATATAAAACGGCATTTGCAAAAGCAAATGCCGTTTTTATTACTTCAACTTACTCAGCTTTGACGTGTTCGCGATAACGATAAGCTTTTCGTCTGCCTCAAGGGGAATTTCGGGATTTATCTCGATGCGCACGCTGTCACGCGAGCGGATCGCTACGATGTTTATAGAATATTTCTTTCTGAGGTTAAGCTCAAGCAGATTTTTACCCACCCATTCTTCCTTGACGTCAAGCTCTATCATGGACACGTTTCTCGCAAGCTCTATCATATCGACAAAGCCGGACGAGAGCAGGTTCTTCGCAAGTCTTGCTCCCGACTCGCTCTCGGGGAATACGACCTTATCCGCACCCACGCGCAAAAGGATCTTTTTGTGCGTTTCGTTGGCGCACTTGGCGATAACGGTCTTAACTCCTGCCTCCTTACAAAGCATGGTCGTGAGCACGCTTGCCTCAAGATTTTCCGCCATAGCGATAATGATGGTGTCCACATTTCCTATTCCAAGGCGGGAAAGCACCTCGGGGTCAGTGACGTCGGCGCATTTGCAGACGGGGATCTGCGCTGCCGCTATATTGACTATGCTCTCATCAATATCGACAGCAAGCACCTCTGCGCCGCTGCCTACAAGCTCCTTGGCAACGGCCAAGCCGTACCTGCCAAGACCAAATACTGCATAAGTCTGATTTATACTCATAAAAACATCCTTTCTTTATCCCACGCTGATGTCCTCAGAGGGATTTTTTATTATGTTCTGGCTTCTTTTCTTAACATTTAACGCAAACGCGAGAGATATAGGGCCCACACGTCCGAGATACATAGTAAAAATAATTATCATCTTACCTGCAACGTTGAGAGTTGAGGTTATTCC
Source organism: Eubacteriales bacterium (assembly GCA_045542075.1). Classification (GTDB taxonomy): domain Bacteria; phylum Bacillota; class Clostridia; order Oscillospirales; family CAG-272; genus SVTX01. The sequence continues at coordinate 46,770 of JAZQKI010000023.1, read as the reverse complement.
TCGGGTAAGTCCGACGGTTGCCGTAGCGCTTACAGTTTCATAAAGAACGTCTATTACCGAGGCATCCGTGCAAGCCGACAGGGCAAGGGTCGCGATAAGCATTATTGAAAACGATGCGCCAAGGACAGCGACGGATTTTCTTAAAGCCTCTCGTGAGATATTCCGTCCGAAGAGAGATACCTCCTCCTTGCCGAGAACCGTTGAGTATGCAGAGGCGAAAAGTACGGCGACGGTGACGGTCTTTATACCGCCCGCGGTTCCCACGGGAGATCCGCCTATAAACATAAGCACAAGGCAAACAATTGACGAGGCGTTGGTCAGATTTTCCTGCGGAAGGGACGCAAAGCCTGCGGTCCTCGTAGTAACGGATTGGAAAAGGCTGATCTGTATCTTATCAAACAAAGACATATCCCCGATGGTTGCGGGGTTATTGTATTCAAAGGCAAATATCAACGCTCCGCCCGCAAATATCAGAATCAAGGTCGCGCATATTGCGATCTTGCTGTGCAGCGTGAGCGAGCGCAGGAATTTGAGACCTTTTTTTCTGAACTCGGGAAGCACTCTCGCGAGATCCCACCACACGATATAGCCTATACCGCCGAGAACTATAAGCAAGCAAGTGACTATGTTTGTTATGGGATTGGTGGCGTAGGAGCAGAGGCTGTCCGTTGCTATTATATCGATTCCCGCGTTGCAGAAGGCGGAAACGGAATTGAAAATTGATATCCAGATACCCTTTGCGCCGAAGTCGGGTATAAATACTGTCATATAAAGCAGGGCGCCAACGCCCTCGACGATAAACGTGCCGATTATGACCTTTTTTATAAACGATGTAAGGCCGGAGAGCGTGTTCAGGTTGAACGCGTCCTGAATGAGAAGCCTGTCGCCAAGCCCCATCTTGCGATGAAGGGCAAGCATAAAGCCCGACATAACGGTTATGACTCCAAGACCGCCTATCTGTATCAGTAAGAGAATTACTATCTGACCGAAAACACTCCAGGTGCTGACGGTTGGCAGAGTGACAAGCCCCGTTACGCAGGTTGCCGTGGTGGCGGTGAATAGGGCATCTATATAAGGCACGCTCTTGCCGTCAGCCGAGCTTATCGGCAGCCACAGCAGAAGACTTCCAACAAGGACGGCAATAATAAAGCTGAACAGAATTATCTGCGCCGTTGACAGAGAAAATTTGCCTCTCGTCTTCATATTCAAGCCCTCCTTTGAAAATTTATAGGTATATTATAGCACTTTTCGAGAGATGTGTCAATATTCAAAAGAATTTGATTGTTTAGTGGGGAAAGGCTATCCCGTGGGCGAACAAAAAACGGCAATTGCAAGCGCAAATGCCGTTTTCAATATCATTTACAGAGACTATACGCATCCTCGTCGCAGATGACTGTCACGTCGGGGTGCGAGTGAAGGAGAGACGCGGGGCAACGGGGAGAGGGATCCTCCATAAGCATCGCGTGTATGGCTTTTGCCTTGGAGCTTCCCGAGGCAAGAACCACTATGCTGCGAGCCTTGAGTATGCTCTGTATTCCCATCGTCAGAGAGTGCGTGGGAACGTCGGCCTCGGACTCGAAAAATCTCGCGTTTGCCTTTATGGTGCTTTCCGTCAGCTTTTCCACGTGAGTGAAGGGGACGGGGTTATCTGTCGGCTCGTTAAAGCCGATATGTCCGTTCTGACCGATGCCGAGCACCTGGATATCCATTCCGCCGAGCCTATCTATCGTGTCCTCATGAGCCTTGCAGGCTGCTTCTGCGTCGTCTGCCATTCCATTGGGGACGTGAGTGTTCTTTTTATCAATATTGACGTGATCAAACAAGTGATAATTCATAAAATAGCGATAGCTCTGGTCATTGTCGGGGGAGATCGGATAGTATTCGTCAAGATTTACCGAGCTTACTTTTGAAAAATCAAGCACGCCGTTTTTGTAAAGCTCCACGAGATTTGCATACAGTCCCTCGGGGGTGCTGCCCGTTGCGAGTCCAAGCACGCAATCAGGCTTGTTTTTGATAACTGAGGCAAGCATTTCTGCCGCCTTCTTCGACATTTCGGTGTAGTTCTTTACTACGATAACCTTCATATTTACCTCACAAAAAATCAGATTACTCTTACTCGAATGATTCCTTCGGTAGAGTTAAGCTTTGCGATAATATCGTCGCTTGCGCAGCCGACGATGTCAAGAATAGTATATGCTGCGTCTCCTCGAGACTTGTTGGTCATATTTTCAATATTTATCTTACACTCCGAGAAAGCGGCGGTGATGGTCGAGAGCATTGCGGGAATGTTCTTGTGGAGCACACAGATGCGGTAGTCTGTGCTTCGGGGCATTGAGACTGCAGGGAAATTGACGCTGTTTTTGATGTTTCCGTTTGTAAGATAATCGTCAAGCTGGAGAGCCGCCATAACTGCGCAGTTGTCCTCGGACTCCTCGGTTGACGCGCCGAGGTGGGGAATAGCAACAACACCCTTAACGCCAAGGACGTCCTCGGTGGGGAAGTCGGTGACGTACGCGGAGACCTTGCCGCTTGCGAGCGCCCCCTTCAGATCGTCAGCATTTACGAGATCCGCACGCGCGAAATTAAGGATCTTTACACCATCCTTCATAAGCGCGATGGTTTCCTTGTTTATCATTCCCTTTGTCTGAGGGGTGGAGGGAACGTGAAGGGTTATAAAGTCCGACTCGGTGTAAATTGTCTCATACGTTGCGCCTTTGCGGACGTGGTGGTTCAGATTCCACGCACCCTCGACCGAGAGGTAGGGATCGCATCCGACAACGTCCATGCCGAGATGGACGGCGGTGTTAGCCACAAGTCCGCCAATCGCGCCGAGACCGATAATTCCGAGGGTTTTGCCAAGCACCTCCGTGCCCGCAAACTGACTCTTGCCCTTCTCGACCGTCTTTGCGACGTCGGCGGTCAATGTCTTTGCCCATTCAATTCCGCCCGCAACGTCACGAGCCGCGAGCATAAGACCGCAGATAACCAGCTCCTTGACTCCGTTTGCGTTCGCACCGGGTGTGTTAAATACCACGATGCCGTTGTTTGTGCACCTGTCAAGGGGGATGTTATTTACGCCCGCGCCCGCTCTTGCTATCGCGAGCAGCTCGGGATTAAATTCATAGTCGTGCATAGCCGCCGAGCGTACCATAATACCCACGGGGGCTTCAACACCTTCGCCTATATTGTATTTGTCGGCGGGAAGTCTGCTTGTGCCGACCTTTGCGATTTTATTCAGAAGCTTGATGTTCATAGCGGTGTTTCCTTTCGTGATTATAGGCTTCCCCACGGGGAAAGGCTGATTCTGCGCTTATTTCTTGTTTTCCTCGGCAAATTTCTTCATGAATTCAACGAGGGCAACTACGCCTTCGTAGGGCATGGCGTTGTATATAGATGCTCTCATGCCGCCTACCGAGCGGTGTCCCTTGAGATTTTTAAGCCCTGCCGCAGAAGCTTCGGACGCGAACTTCTTGTCAAGCTCTGCGTCTCCTGTGACAAACGTGACGTTCATAAGCGAGCGTGACTCGGTTATAACGGGCGCGACGTAATAGGACTGACTGTCAAGATAATCGTAAAGCAGCTTTGCCTTTCTGACGTTCATTTCTTTCATAACGTCAAGACCGCCGATGGAGTTTATCCAATCGTACACAAGTCCTGCCATATAGATAGCGTAGCACGGGGGAGTGTTGTACATAGAGCCGTTATCTGCCATGACCTTCCAGTCAAGCATGGTGGGAACAGACTCGTCGGCGTATCCGAGAAGATCCTCGCGGACTATGACGAGAGTAAGACCCGCGGGAGCCATATTCTTCTGCGCGCCTGCGTAAATGACTCCGAATCTGGATACGTCAACAGGCTCGGAAATTATGCAGGAGGAAAGATCCGCAACGAGCGGCACGTCGCCCGTGTCGGGGATCTCGGGGTACTTTGTGCCGTAAATGGTGTTATTAAAGCAGATATGCAGATAAGACGCGTCCTGATCCACCATATCCTTTGTAATGACGGGAGTGTGGTTGAAGTTATCATCCTTTGTGGTGGCTATGCATTTTGCGTTAAAGCCCATTTTCTGAGCTTCCTTGTATGCCTTGCCTGAGAACTGACCCGAAACCGCGTAAAGCGCCTTTTTTGCGGGTTTGAGATTTATAAGATTGAGCGGGATTGCCGAAAATTGAGTTGAAGCGCCGCCCTGAAGGAACAAAACCTTGTAATTGTCGGGAATGCTCATAAGTGCTCGGAGGTCTGCCTCAGCCTTTGCAATGATTTTTTCGTAATCGGGAGAACGGTGACTCATTTCCATCACCGACATACCCGAGTCGCCATAACACAACAGCTCATTCTGTGCGCGCTCAAGGACGGGGACGGGGAGCATTGAGGGACCTGCCGAAAAATTGTAAACTCTGTTCATAACAAAACCTCCGCGGGGAAAAATATCTGCCGTCTTGCGCCGAGGCGTAAGACATTTATTTACTACCCATTATATATCAAAAGCGCATAGCAGTCAAGAAATAAAATAAAAGTTTGTATATTTTCACATAAAAAATCATAGCGTGAAAGGTTTTTTATGCACTTTTTAACGCTTTAGCAGGGTAAATCGCAGCAGCCTTTTCTTGTACCCCAAAACTTGAAGAAAATCATTGACAAGGGCTGGATTTTTTGATATAATTAAACCAGCTATGAGCAGTTTGCGGGGCTTTGGATATGCGTAAGCCCGCAAAACGGCAAAAGCAAACCGAGAAAAGGAGGAATATCATGTCAAAAATCAGAGTTTGTGCGCCGTCGCGTATATATTCGGCTCATCCGAACGGAAGATTTTCGGTAACAGGGATGATAGATTATATGTCGGATATTGGCTTTGACGGTGTGGATATGTCGTTTGACAGCCTCAGCGCATCCGACGACTCGTACAAGACCGTGCTTTATGCGGCAAGACAGAAGGCACAGCGGAAAAATCTTGATATTCCGTCCTGCCATTTGCCGTTTTACATGCCCGATCCAATGGAAGCTTCCGCTATGGAAAGATACAGTCGTGACGTACGGGCGGGGATAGACGCGGCGGCAAAAATGTGCATACCGCTCGCGGTCATACACCCCATCGCGCTTCACGAGAAAAGATTTGGCGCAAATGTCTGGGCAAGAGCGAATATGGAATTTCTGACTCCCATTTGTGAGTATGCGAGGGAGAAGGGCGTGAAGCTCTGTATTGAAAACATGGCAAGCTCCTGCGAGGGAGACGGCGACCACCTTTTCGGTTGTACCGCGGCGGAGATCCTGTCGCTTGCCGATGCGCTTGACGTTGGAGTGTGCTGGGACTTTGGACACGCAAATATCTCTGGCAGACCCACAGAGGACGTTCTTTGCCTTAAAAACAGGCTTTTGACAGTCCACGCGCATGACAATAACGGCTATACCGACTCGCACCTGATGCCATTTGACGGCAAAATTGATTGGGATGCTGTGGCAGATTTGCTCGCAAGGATAGAGTATAACGGATATATAAATATAGAGGTCAGGGCGTGGGACGTGCCAAGTGATGCCCACGTACGCGAGGAGTTCGGACGGAGAGTGCTTTTCGTCGGACAGAGGATCGCGAGACTTATTGAGAGATGATAGGAGAACATCATGATTTTATATAACTCTGCAACAAGAAAAAGAGAAGAATTTATTCCGCGCGAGGAGGGCAAGGTCAGCATGTATACCTGCGGACCTACCGTTTATCATTTCGCGCACATAGGAAACCTCCGCACCTACATTATGGAGGATGTGCTTGAGAAGTATCTTTCGTACAGTGGACTTGACGTTACCCGCGTTATGAATATCACCGACGTGGGACACCTGTCCAGCGACGGAGATACGGGCGAGGACAAGATGCTCAAGGGAGCTAAGCGCGAGCATAAGACGGTGCTTGAAATAGCAAAATATTACACCGACGCGTTTTTTGCGGACTGCGAAAAGCTGAATATCAAAAAGCCCGGGATAATTGCTCCCGCAACGGGATGTATTTCTGAGTTTATTGCGCTTGTTGAGGGACTACTTGAACGCGGATATGCTTACGTGGCGGGCGGGAACGTGTATTTTGACACGTCAAAGCTCGAGCAGTATTACATTTTCAATGACTTTGAGGAGGAAGACCTTGAGGTTGGCGTCCGTGAGGGCGTTGAGGGTGACGTAAACAAGAAAAACAAGGCAGACTTCGTGCTTTGGTTTACAAAGTCCAAGTTTGATTCGCAGGAGCTCAAGTGGGATTCCCCCTGGGGAGTCGGATATCCCGGCTGGCATATTGAATGTTCGGGAATAAGTATGAAATATCTTGGCGAATATCTTGATATACACTGCGGAGGAATTGACAATCAGTTCCCTCATCATACAAACGAGATAGCGCAGACCGAGTCGTTTGTGGGACACAAGTGGTGCAACTATTGGTTCCACGTTTATCATCTTAACACCAGCTCGGGCAAGATGTCAAAGTCCGCGGGTGAGTTTTTGACGGTGTCCTTGCTTGAATCCAAGGGATATGACCCGCTTGCGTACAGATTCTTCTGCTTGCAGTCGCATTACAGAAAAAATCTTGTTTTCTCCTATGAAAACCTTGATAATTCAACTGTTTCCTACAACAAGCTCATAGCAAGGCTCGCTCAGATTGACCCCGAGGACGGTCAGCTTGACGCAGAAGCTTTTGCGGAAGGCAAAAAGAGATTTACAGACGCGCTTGACAATGACCTTAACACCTCGCTCGCGATCACCGCGCTTTACGACGTGCTCAAGCTCAGGACCAACGGAAAGACAAAGCTCGCGCTGGTTGCGGACTTTGACAGAGTTCTGTCCTGCGGACTTATCGAGGCGGCAAGCAAGCTCCGCGCCGAGAAAAAGGCGGAGGAAAAGGCGAAAGAGGCGCCCGCATACGATGAGAGCGACCCATTTGTTCAGGAGATACTTTCACTTATTGAGCAGCGAAAGCAGGCAAAGAAGGATAAAAACTTCGCCGAGGCAGACCGCATACGCCAGCATCTTCTTGATAGAGGCGTCACGCTTATTGACTCTCGCGAGGGAACGACATTCAAAATCGGATAATTGGAGAGAGGAATGTCAAAAATAAAAGAATTTTACGAAAAACACAAGGTTGTAATAAAATATCTTTTCTTTGGGGTATGCACGACTATAGTATCATTTTCGGTGTTCTACCTTACGCTTTGGATAGGCAAGGTCGCGTTTGGCGCGCTTGATGAAGGAAAGGACAGCGTAAGATATCTCGTGGCGAATATTGTCGCGAACACACTTAAATGGTGTTCGGGTGTGTTAGTGGCTTTTTATACCAATAAAAGATGGGTTTTTACCGATGCGGATCAAGACGTCCCGACAGGCAAGCAGCTTTTGGTTTTTGCTGAGGGCAGAGTGCTGACACTGTTGCTTTCGCTTGTGCTTCAGTATCTGCTTGAGCTGTTGTTTGCGGCTGTGATCACAGGCGAGCTTACTCTGCTCGGAATAACGCTTTCGGCAGAAATACTCGGCACAACGGCGGCGCTTGCGATATATTCCGTTATCGAGATAATTGCAAATTATTATTTCAGTAAATTTTTCGTATTCAGGAGCAAGGCTCAAAAATAAAACAGTCAGACCGTCATGTCGGAGGGGAAACACCCCTTCGGCATGATTTTGATTTTTATATACAAAAGCAAACAAACGGTGAATAATAAGTAAATTATTGTTCACAAAAACTTGACAAGATATAGGAAAAGTATTAAAATAATTATATATGCGCAATTTTACGGGGAGGCAGATTTTATGCTGAAAAGTATGACGTCCTTCGGGCGAAGTCGCCGGACTGTCGGGGGAAAGGACATAACGGTCGAGATAAAGTCCGTAAACAACAGATATTTTGACTGTCAGGTAAAGCTCCCGAGAATTTATTCTCATCTGGAGCAGAAAATAAAGCCCTATCTTCAGGAAAAGGGAATATCGCGAGGAAAGGTTGACGTGTTCATATCGGTCGAGTTTACCGAGAGCGCGGATACCGAGATCACGGTAAACACCGAATACGCACAGAATTATATAGCGGCGCTGAGCAAGTTAAAGCAGGACTTTGGGCTCTCGGGCGAGATAACTCTCATGGATGTTGCGCGTGCGCCTGACGTTCTGATCTTCAAGAAAAAAGACGAGGATGAGCGCGACTGGGAGGACCTTGAGACCGTGCTTTCCGCGGCAGCTGACGCATTTATAGCGGCAAGGATAGCCGAGGGAGAGAGGATAAAGAAAGACCTCGAGGGCAAGGCGGCTCACATACAGACTGTTGTGGAAAAGATAAAGGAATTGTCCGAAAGCGATATTGGCGGATATAAGACAAAGCTTGAGGAAAAGCTCCGCGCGGTGCTTGCGGATAATAACGTGACGGTGGACGAGAGCAGGATCCTTACCGAATGCGCTATCTACGCGGACAAGGCGGCGATAGACGAGGAGCTGGTAAGACTCAACTCACACTTTGTGGCGTTCTACGGATATCTTGACTCGGATGAGCCTGTTGGCAGAAGCCTGGACTTCTTGCTTCAGGAAATGAACCGAGAGATAAATACGACGGGCTCCAAGTGCGCTAATGCGGATATTGCGAGACTTGTTGTTGAGGTCAAGACCGAGCTTGAAAAGATCCGCGAGCAGATACAGAATATAGAGTAAATGCAGAGTGCGACACAGATAGCAAAAAGGAGCAAAAAATGAAATTTATAAACATTGGATACGGCAATATGATAGCCGTTGAGCGAATAATTGCAATAGCGAGCCCCGAGAGCGCACCCATCAAGCGTCTCATTCAGGACTCAAAGGACGCGGGCAGAGTTATTGACGTCACCTGCGGAAGAAAAACCAGGGCGGTTGTTATAACCGATTCCGACCACGTGATACTCTCAATGCTTCAGGCGGAGACTATCGCAAACAGACTTGACTCCGAGGATACGCTTGTCGAGGAAGACGCGTCCGACGAGGACTAAAAACAGAAAAACAAATCAAATATTATATAACGAAAGAGAGAAAAAACATGCTTTATCCAACGATAAACGAGCTTACAAAGGGACAGTACAACAGATATGAGCTTTCGCTTGCAACGGCAAAGTGCGCGCGCATAGTAACGGACGAATACGTAAAGCAGCGCGAGGACGCGGAGCACGCAAATGCAAACGGTAAGGACAGCGATCATCCCACCAACAGCATGATCGACAAGGAGCTTCGCGACGACAAGGCGGTAAAGACTGCTATAAGAAGAATTCACGAGGGTGACTACGTTATAGTCAGACGCGAAAAACAGAGCGCGGCAGTAGAGGCAGAGGAAGATTTCGAATAATCCGATTGCCGCATTGAGTGTTTGGAATATGCTTTCAGAGGAGGTGTAGGTATGCAACAGGGAACTTGTTCAAGGTACGAATACGTATCGGTGTATTTGCTTGACAGTCCGTATGCAATAGACACCTCCTATGACTATTTTGTGCCAATTGACCTGCGCGGCAAAATACAGAGAGGGTGCTTTGTAACGGTGCCCTTTGGACGTACCAATCGCAAGCAGATGGCGATAGTCTGGGAGCTTATGAGCATAAGCGAGTATAAAAACCCCAAGTCTGTAATAGACGTCTGCCCCGACAGAGACCCCCTGTCCGACGAGATGCTGGGGCTTTGCATGTACATGAAAACACAGACACTTTGTACGTTTGGAGATGCGGTGAGATGTGTTGTCCCTGCGGCGGCACTGGGAAAGCTCACCGAGTATTATTCGCCGAGCGGCGAGGTGTTGCCTAATTCCTCTGCGGGATTCACACCGGCGGACCTGTTCGTCTACGACTATATTGTGTCAAAGGGTACCGCGAGCATGGATATGCTCAAGGGCAGATTTGGCGCTGCCGCGGCGGGAGAGTCTGTTGAAAGGCTGCTTTCAAAGCAGGTTATAAAAAGGAGTGTTGAAAGCGGCAGAGTTGCGGGCGAGATATACGAAAGCTTTTATTCGCTTGACAGGGCTGTGCTTGAAAGCACAAAAATAACCGCGCAAAAGCATAAGGTAATAATTGAAATACTGTCGGATGGCAGAGAGAGAACGCTTGACGAGATTCTTTCTGCGAGCAATACGACCGATGCGCCCGTAAAGACGCTTGTGCAAAAGGGCGTTATAGTAAAGCGACGCGAGCGTAGATACAGAGAGGCGATATCGGGGGAGATAGGACATCCGACCGAATACGTTCTGAACGCGGAGCAGCAGTCGGCGGCGGACAGAATATGCTCGCATATAAGCTCGCGTCAGCCGCGCGCGGTGTTGCTTCACGGCGTCACGGGAAGCGGAAAGACCAGTGTTATCGTGACCGCTATTGACAAGGCGATAAGCGAGGGCAGAGGAGTGATAGTGCTTCTTCCCGAGATAGCGTTGACTCCGCAGACACTTGGGATATTCCGTTCAAGATACGGACAAAGAGTCTCTCTTGTTCACTCGGGACTTTCCGCGGGTGAAAGGTTTGACGCTTATTCAAAAATAAAGTCCGGCGAGGCGGACATAGTTATAGGCACGCGCTCGGCGGTGTTCTCGCCCGTCAAAAATCTTGGACTTATAATTATAGACGAGGAGCATGAGGCAACGTATAAGTCCGAAAGCTCCCCGAAATATCACGCAAGAGATATAGCGCGATACAGATGCGCGTACAGCGGAGCGGTGATGCTTTTGTCGTCGGCAACTCCGTCGCTTGAGAGCTACAGCAAGGCTCTTGAGGGCAAATACGAGCTTCTGAGGCTAACGCAAAGATACGGGGATGCCAAGCTCCCCGAGGTAAAGATATACGATATGCGCCGCGAGGCACGGACGGGTAACACGTCGCCGCTCGGCTCGGAGCTGATAGAAAGGCTAAAGGGAGTCATATCCCGTGGCGAGCAGGCTGTGCTGTTCCTCAACAGGCGCGGATACAATACCGCGGTGAGCTGCCGCAGCTGCGGCGAGGCGGTGCTTTGTCCTCATTGCTCTGTGTCTATGAGCTATCACGCGGAGCGAGGAGACCACGAAAAAGGCTTTTTGTTCTGCCATTGGTGCGGAAGCAAGATGAGAATGCCCGAGAATTGTCCGTCTTGCGGCTCGGAGCATATGGCGCGCATCGGATTTGGCACGCAGAGAATAGAAAAGGAGCTTTCGCTCCTTATCCCCGAGGCGAGAATTTTAAGGCTTGACGCGGATTCCACGTCGGGCAAAAATTCCTCACGTGAGCTGCTTGACAGCTTCCGCAGAGGCGAAGCGGACATTCTGCTTGGCACGCAGATGGTCACAAAGGGACATGATTTCCCGAATGTAACGCTTGTTGGCGTTCTTTTGGCGGATATGTCGCTCTATCTTGACGATTACCACGCAAACGAGCGCACGTTTTCAATGCTCGCGCAGGTTATAGGCAGAGCTGGACGCGCAGAAAAGAGCGGAGTTGCGGTTATTCAGACAAACAATCCCGACAATGACACGATAAAGCTTGCCTGTGCGCAGGATTACGAGAGCTTTTATAATTCCGAGATAAGACTTCGTAAGCTGCTCACGTTCCCGCCGTATTGCGATATTGCGGTGCTGACTGTCGTATCGGCGGATGAGAAGCAGGCGTTACTTATATCGACCAGACTGTCGGGCGAGATAAAGAAACTTACCGAAAACTCCTTTGCGGATATTCCGCTGGAGGTATTCGGGCCGTTTGAAGCGCCGGTATATAAGGTCGAGGAAAAATATAGATTGCGCATGATAATAAAATGCCGACTTACCAAAAGGAGCCGACAGTTCTTTGATGAGCTTATGCAAAGCTTCAGCAAGGAAGGCAAGGACAAGAGCATACTTAGTATAGATTTTAACCCGACGGGGCTTTGACGTAGGAATTGGCACCCACGGCAACCCGAAAGAATCGCGGCGATGACATCCATCCACCGCAATCGGTCCCCCTTTCCCCCCAATGGGGAAGGCTATCCGCAAGTGCAGAATGTAACAAAACAACTAACAGGAAAGAAGGTTTATATAAATGGCAAAGCTGAAAATAGTAAAAAAAGGCGATGATACCTTGAGAAAAAGATGCAGAGAGGTGGAGGAGATAACCCCCAGAATACTTACTTTGCTTGACGATATGGTAGAGACTATGAGAGCCGCAAACGGAGTTGGTCTTGCCGCTCCGCAGGTCGGCATACTCCGCAGGATCGTAGTGGTTGAGGTAGAGGATGGCGAGGTCTACGAGCTTATCAACCCCAAAATAATCGCTTTTTCGGGCGAGCAGGAGGGAGTCGAGGGCTGTCTTTCCGTGCCGGGTGAATGGGGAATAGTAAAAAGACCTATGCATGTGACGGTAAGAGCTATGAACAGACACGGACAGATCGTGGACTACACGGGCTCCGAGCTGCTCGCGAGATGCTTCTGCCACGAGCTTGACCATCTTGACGGAAAGCTCTATATTGACAAAGCCGAAAGAATGCTCTCACCCGACGAATTGGATTTTGAAGACTGATAAGCTGGAGTGATAGAATGAGAATTTTATTTATGGGAACTCCCGACTTCGCGCTTGAGTCGCTAAAGGCTCTTTGCGAGGCGGGGTATGACGTCGCGGCGGTAATAACTCAGCCCGACAAGCCTAAAGGCAGAGGACATCACCTTACACCTCCGCCAGTTAAGGTTTACGCGCAGGAAAAAAACATCCCCGTGCTTCAGCCCTTGACGCTTCGCGGTGAGGAGTTCGCCGCGACGCTGGCGGATATTGATCCTGAGCTTATAGTCGTTGTGGCTTACGGAAGAATACTGCCCAAAAACGTGCTTGACTATCCCAAATATGGATGCGTCAACGTTCACGGCTCGCTACTCCCCGAGTACAGAGGAGCGGCTCCTATGCAGAGAGCGATAATTGACGGCAAGTCTGTAACGGGCATTACCACAATGCTTATGGCAGAGGGACTTGACACGGGTGATATGCTTCTTAAGGCAGAGGCTAAAATAGATGAAAATGACAATTTTGAGGTCATACACGACAGACTCGCATCCCTTGGCGCGTCGCTTTTGCTTGAAACAGTAAAGGGACTTGAGGAGGGCAGTATTACCCCCACCGTTCAGGGAGAGGGTGCGACTTATGCCGCAAAAATAGAAAAGAGCGACTGTCTGATTGATTTTTCAAGACCCGCGCGCGAGATACACAATCTTATACGCGGTCTGTCTCCCATTCCTCTTGCGTTTACGCACACTCCCGATGGAAGGCTGCTCAAAATTACCGAGAGCAGAATTTTTTCGGATAAAAAGGCAGATGCAGAATGTGGGACGGTAATTTCCACCGACGGCGACATAAAGGTTGCTTGCGGCGATGGAGTTATTTCTATTCTCGGAGTTGTTCCCGAGGGTAAGGGTAAGATGAAAGCATCGGATTTCATCAACGGCAGAAGGATCGCGGTTGGTGATATTCTTGCTTGATTTTGAATAAGTAATTTATAAATTATAAAACGGGTCTCTGAGAATATCGACCCATACGAAAAAATCAAATTTCCAATTACAAACCGTAGAATCATAAAAAATTCATTAAAGTTTTTTGGAAAGTTCTGTGAAAACCTTTTTTATAAAAAAGGTTTTCACGGATATCCTCTAAAGAAAGGAGTGTCTATGAGTCCAAGAAAGCTGGCCTTTGACGTTTTGAAAAAATTATATTCAAGCGGACAGTATTCGAATATCGCTATTGACAGAGCGCTGAATGCGAGCGGACTTGGCGAGAGTGACAGGGGACTTTTCACCGCCATAGTTATGGGCGTTGTGGAGAGACGCATCACTCTTGATTTTTTCATAGACAAGCTCGCCTCCGATCCGTCGAAAATAGAGAATGACACAAGAATAATTTTGCGCATAGGCCTTTATCAGCTTATGTTTTTAGACCGCATACCCGAGTATGCGGCAATAAATGAGACGGTGGATCTTGCGCCCAGGCGGACAAAGGGCTTTGTGAATGCGATATTGCGCTCGTATCTGAGAAAAAGAGAGAAGATACAGCTTCCCGATAAGAAAACTGACGCGGTAGAGTATTTGTCTGTTAAATACTCGTTTCCGACGGGCCTTTGCGAGAGGTTTTTGAGTATTTTCGGATTTGAACGGGCTTGCGGGATTTTTGATAGCTACAATAGAACGCCGCCGATGACTCTGCGTATAAACACGCTCAAAATAAGCCGTGATGACTATGCAAGGCTGCTTGACTCGGCAGAAATCAAATATGAATTTACAAAAAATTCGCCGCACGGAATAAACGTAAGCGGTGTTTCATTTGCGTCACTGCCGGGGGCGGACGAGGGATATTTCTTTGTTCAGGACGAGGCATCGCAGATATGCGTTGAGGCAACGGGAGTCAAGGCGGGAGATACGGTTATCGACTGTTGCTCGTGTCCCGGTTCAAAGTCATTCGGTATGGCGATCAATATGCAAAATATGGGCAGTATGCTTTCCTGTGATCTTCACAAGAGTAAGCTTTCGCTTGTCGGCGCGGGCGCGGAAAGACTTGGTGTTGATATAATAACTATTCGGGAAGCGGATGCAAGAAATTTTGATCCCTCGCTTGAGAAAAGCGCGGACGTGTTGCTCTGCGACGCACCCTGCTCGGGCTTTGGCGTTGTTGCAAAAAAGCCTGAGATAAGATATAAGGATCTGTCCGAGTCGGACAAGCTGCCGAGGATCCAGTCGGATATTCTGGGAAATGTGTCAAAATACGTAAAGATCGGCGGAGTGCTGATCTATTCCACCTGTACGGTTTTCCCCGAGGAAAACGGCGGAGTTATAAAAGTATTTCTTGAGGCACACCCGGAGTTTGTGGCGGAGGAATTTTGTGTCGGACAGCTTTCGTCAGAGGGCGGAATGCTCTCGCTTTACCCCGATACACACAAAACCGATGGATTTTTTATTGCAAAATTGAGAAGAATATAAAGTGCAAAATGCAAAAGGACATACTATGAACAACATATATTCATACTACCCCGCAGAGCTTGAGGAGCTTATGCTGTCGCTCGGCGAGCCAAAATACCGCGCGCAGCAGATATTTTCGCAGCTTCATAAGGGCATTTTGCTCTCGGAAATGACAAACGTGGGGAAAAAGACAAAGGAAAAGCTTTCACAGGTCGTTGACACGTCGCTTCCGACGGTCAAAAGAAAGTTGGTTTCGCAAATTGACGGAACGGTAAAATATCTGTTTGAACTTTCGGACAAAAACTGCATAGAGTCCGTGGTTATGAAACATGAGCACGGCTATACCATTTGCGTGTCCTCACAGGTCGGATGTCGCATGGGATGTAAGTTCTGCGCGTCGACTCTTGGCGGCAGAGTGAGAAATCTTGAGGCGGGAGAAATTCTTGGTCAGGTGCTTGCCGCAAACAGAGACCTTAATATCAGAATTTCCAATATCGTAATGATGGGGATAGGCGAGCCTCTTGATAATTTTGACAATTCCGTAAGATTTTTGAAGCTGGTCAATCATGAGCAGGGAGTCAACATCGGATACAGACACATCTCGCTTTCAACCTGCGGAGTCGTGACGGGAATATATAAGCTTGCGGAGCTTGACCTTCCCATTACTCTGTCTATCTCTCTGCACGCGCCCGACGACAAGACACGCTCCGAGATAATGCCGGTGAATAACCGTTGGGGAGTTGCGGAATTGCTTGCCGCTTGCCGCGACTACTACAAAAAGACAGGGCGCAGGATATCGTTTGAATACACGCTTATTTCAGGCAAGAATGACTCAAAGCCCCTCGCGGAAAAGCTTGCGCAGGTGCTCAACTCCGCGCTTCGCACAAAGGATGAGTCTATGCCGATACACGTAAACCTTATCCCCGTAAACGAGGTGGATGAGACGGGCTTTAAGCCCGCCGACAAAAGAGGCATATCGCAGTTTGCAGCGACCCTTGAGTCACGCGGTATCCGCGCGACAGTCCGCCGCAAGCTTGGCTCGGATATCAATGCCTCCTGCGGTCAGCTCAGGAGAGAGGACGGGGGAGAAGGATAAGAGATGTGGGGGAGCTCCTTTTTAGTAAAAAGTTAGTAAATCCCTCGAGATCTGCTACGCAAGCTTGCTCTGCAAACTTGCGCTGAACAAAGTGAGGCAGTCCCACCACACTCCCTTCCAAAAAATTCTCGAAAATTTTTAAGTTATCTACGGTTTGTGTATGGTCGTTGTCGTTTACAAACTAACCGTTGATTTTGCACAGTACATATTAAAAAAGAGGTGTACTATGCGAAAAAACAAATCAAACAAAAGCAACAAAATCTCAAAAAAACTAATAGTTGCGGCGATCATATCCACTCTTGTGTTTATGACGGTAAGCGCGACCGTATTCTGCACGCTGTTTTATAGAAGGTCCGACACCTACGAGCTTATGTTTCCCGACCTTGTGGGGTCGTATGAGCAGGACATAAAAGCAGATGCAAGATTTAATATAGAAAAAAATTACGTTTATTCGGATATTTACCCAAAGGGTGTAGTGATATCGCAATCCCCAAGCGGCTTGTCGGCTCAAAAAATACCGAATGGGCGGATACCAACACTCACGCTCAATATCAGCCTTGGCAAGGAGAGCTTTGCTATGCCCGACCTGTCGGGAAAATCTCTCGCGGAGGCTCAGCTTATAATACGCGGGATGCAATGCGGGGCGCGAATTGTGAAAATATATGACGATTCCGGTGATAACATTTCAGAGTCGGTCATTCGCAGCTATCCCGATGCGGATCAGACTGTTTTTATTGGAGATGAGATAATCCTTTATGTCCGAGCTCCGAGAGGTGTGCAAAGGATAATGCTTCCCGATTTTATCGGAAATAATGTTGAACATGCTATTGGCGTTCTTTCGGGTCTTGGCGTAGGCTACGAAATAACAGAGGGCTTTGATCCGAATGCGGTCGAGGGAGAGGTCATATCTCAAACCCCCGCGCCGAATATTTATATAGATAAAAACACCACCGTAATAATAACGGTGAATTCAGAATAAGAGAGGTATCCATGGCGGAAAGCTCAAAAGGAAGGATAATCCACGGCGTTGGCGGACTTTACACTGTCAGACTTGCCGAGGAGGATGTAAAATGCAGAGCCAGAGGCTCGTTCAGACACGCAAATATTACCCCGCTGGTGGGGGACTTTGTAAATATAGGAATTGACGACAACGGCAATGCCGTTATAGACGAGATATGCGAGCGCAAAAACTCGCTTATCCGCCCCCCGCTTGCCAATATCGATTATGTTTTTGTGACAATGGCGGCGGCATCTCCCAAGCCTATGCTTGACATGACGGACAAGATGTGTGCCATACTCGAGCACAATTACATCACCCCCGTGATAGTGGTAGGCAAGTGCGAGCTTGACAGAGAGCACGCTCAGCAGATAAAGGAGATATATTCAAAGGCGGGATATGACGTGTTTGTGCTTTCCTGCGCGACTGGCGAAGGAATAGAAGAAATACAGAATTTTGTCAAAAGTAATCTATCGAGCAAGCTCTCAGCGTTTGCGGGCGCGTCGGGTGTTGGAAAATCCACACTTTTGAACAAGCTCTTTCCCGACCTCGAGTTAGGCACGGGAGAGATAAGCCGAAAGGTTGAACGCGGAAAGCATACCACCCGCGCGGTTACACTTTTTGAGGTCTGCGGAAAGGACGGATATCTTGCCGACACCCCCGGATTTTCAATGCTGGATTTCGACCGCTTTAATTTTTTTGATATTGAGAATCTCCCAAACGTTTTTCCCGAGATACATGAGTGTGTCGGACTCTGTAAATATACCAAATGCACTCACACAAAGGAGGAGGGCTGTGCGGTATTGAAAAAGGTGAGGCGCGGTGAAATGGCAAGATTCAGACATGACAGCTACATAGAACTCTACAATGTGTTGAAAAATAAACAAAAGTGGAAGTAATAATATGAAAAGAGCATTCGTTTACACGGGCGGAGAGATATTTCCGCAGTACATAACCGAAAGACCCGAGGGTGAGGATATAGTAATCGCGGCGGACTCGGGATATGAAAGCGCAGTGAAAATGGGCGTCAAGGTCGATCTTCTGATAGGAGATTTTGACTCGCTCAAGGGAGGTCTGCCCAAGGACGTGCCCGAGATATTGCAGGTTCCTGTGAAAAAGGATCTGACCGACACACAGCTCGCCGTTGAAAAGGCGGTCGAGATGGGCGCGTGCGAGATATTTATCATAGGGTCAACGTCCGGAAGGCTTGACCACACGCTTTCCACCCTTGCGATCCTTGAAAATCTTTGGGAAAGACACAAGCGTGGCTATATAATCAGCGGTCAGAACAGGGTTTCATATATAAAAAACACCAATCACATAGTTTTGAGGAGCGATTATAAGTATTTTTCTCTTATCGCGACGGACGTTGCGAAGGGAGTGAGCATTGAGGGCGCGATATACCCTTTGAAAAACAAGACTCTTGACAGAAAGCTTCAGTATGCGGTGTCAAATCAGATAGAGGGCAACGCGGCGCTCGTCACGGTCAAAAAAGGCGGACTTTTTATTATAGAATCAAGGGATATTTGAGGGTAAAAGTTATATATTTTCGCGGCATTTAACAAAAATACATCCTTTAGCATAATATATCTATGAATAGAACTGCTGTGGAGGTATAGTATGAAGATAGTTCTTGTCCGCGCGCCGAGTATAGTTTCGCCCATACTGCGAAAAATTTTTAAGATCAAAAAAGAAAAGACCAAAAAATAGGCAAATTTATTGGAGAAAAAATGAAGGATAACAGATTTCTTCCCGTAAGCGCAGAGGAGATGAGAGAGCGCGGCTGGGACGCGCCCGACTTTGTTTACGTAAGCGGAGACGCGTATGTTGACCACCCCACCTTTGGTGCGGCGATAATCACGAGAGTCCTTGAGGATAAAGGCTTTCGTGTGGCTATGCTCTCTCAGCCCGACTACAGGTCCTGTGAGGACTTCAAGAGGTTTGGAAGGCCCCGTCTGGGCTTTCTTGTGAGCGCGGGAAATATAGATTCCATGGTTGCGCATTACACCGCTGCCAAAAGAAAAAGAAATAACGACTATTATTCCCCCGGCGGCAGAGCGGGGAAGCGTCCCGACCGAGCCGTGATAGTATATTCAAACAGAATACGCGAGGCATACGGTGACGTGCCGATAATTCTTGGCGGACTTGAGGCGTCTTTACGTCGCTTTGCGCACTATGATTATTGGGATGATAAGGTGCGCCGTTCTGTGCTCGTCGACAGCCGCGCAGATATTCTGACGTACGGAATGGGAGAAAACATACTGATCCGCATAGCCGAGCTGCTTGACAAGGGGGTTCCTGTCAAGAAAATACGCGACGTACGGGGTACAGTCTACCTCTGCTCGCCCGAGGATAAGGTCAATTTCCCTGTTGCGGCGACGTTTGATTACAATATATTAAAGGAAGACAAGCGGGAATATGCCCGCGCCTTTGGCATGCAATATAAAAACCAGGATTCCATTAACGGACAAGCAATTTGCGAGATCTATGACCGTAAGATGCTTGTGCAGAATCCCCCGATGCCACCGCTTGAAAGGGAGGAGCTTGACCACGTTTACAGTCTGCCCTATGCAAGGACGTATCATCCTATGTATGAAAAGGATGGCGGAGTTCCCGCGATCGAGGAGGTGCAGTTCTCGATAACTCATAACAGAGGGTGCTTTGGCGCTTGTAATTTCTGCGCCCTGGCGTTCCATCAGGGAAGGACGGTGCGTTCGCGCAGTATTGAGTCCTGCGTCAACGAGGCAAAGCTCATAACGCAGATGCCTACGTTTAAGGGATATATACATGACGTTGGCGGTCCTACGGCGAATTTCCGATATCCGTCCTGCGACAAGCAGCTTAAGGACGGAGTATGCCCGAGCAGAAAATGCCTTGCGCCGACACCCTGCAAAAATCTGAAGGTGGATCACACGGAATACATAAAACTTATTGAAGAAATAGAGAAGCTGCCTAAGGTAAAAAAGGTGTTTATACGCTCGGGAATACGCTTTGATTATCTGATGTACGACAAGAGCGACGAATTTTTCAAAAAGCTTGTTCGCGACAACGTTTCGGGACAGCTCAAGGTGGCTCCCGAGCATTGCTCAAGCCCTGTTCTCCGCTGTATGGGAAAGCCGGATTTTGAGGTATATCAGGGCTTCCGCAAAAAATATTTTGAGCTGAGCAAAAATGTGGGTAAGGAGCAGTATCTGGTGCCTTATCTTATGTCCAGCCACCCCGGATCTACCCTTCAGGACGCGGTAAACCTTGCCGTGTGTCTTAAGCGGGACAACTATGCGCCCGAGCAGGTCCAGGACTACTACCCCACACCGGGCACGGCATCGACGGTCATGTATTATACGGGAATAAACCCGCTCGATATGAAGCCTGTTTACGTTGCCTCCGACTACCACGAAAAGCAGCTTCAGAGAGCGCTTTTGCAGTATAACCGCCCTCAGAACGCCGCCCTTGTGCGCGAGGCGCTGAGACGCGCGGGCAGGGAGGACCTCATCGGTTACGGAAAGGATTGTCTGGTCCGACCCGAGGAAAAAGGAAGGGGAACTGACGCCCCCTTGCGCGATCGCCGCACATCAAAGCCGTCGACGGGAAAAAATCGGGGAGGCAACCGTGACGAAAACAGGCGCACAGCCTCCGCAAGCGCGCGCGGACAAGCTCAGGCGAGAGATAAAAACCGCGAAAATAAAGCCAGATCAAGTCAAGCAAAACGTAAAAGATAAAAGGGATTTAGCCCGCTGACTGACGTCGGCGGGCTTTTTTGTCGAAAATTTATGGATTTTTTGGAATATATTATAATTTATAGGAAAAAATTTCAGCAAAAATAATGCAAAAAAGTGATTTAAGTGCTTGACAAGTCACATCCTTTGTGCTATACTTGTAAATAAGGTAAAATCTCTCAAAGTGGGCTAACTGTCCCTATTTTAGAGATGACTTGAAAAAAATAATGTTTTTTGAAAAACGAAAAACAAAAACATGGAGGTATTTATGAACCGTAATTTCGCGAAAATTTCGGTGGTCATCGTTGCCCTCGTGCTTGCTCTTGCATTCTGCTTGACAGGCTGTAAGGTTGACGATGTTGCCGCGGACCTCGGCACAACAAAGGATGAGGTTTCCGCTAACAAGGCTGATGCCGCGAAGGCGCTTGAGGATGCTGTTAAGGCTCTTGAAGCGAAGATCGCCGCAAACGAGGCTGACTGCGCGGCTGAGATCGCTGCTGTAAACGCAGCTGTCAAGGCAGCAAAGGACGCAGGCGCGGCTACAGAAGCAAGCCTTGCAGCTGCAGAGAAGGCTCTCAATGATGCCATCAACGCAGTAAGAGCAAGTCTTGATGCAACTAAGAAGGAGCTTAGCGACAAGATCACAGCAAATGATGCAAAGATCAATGCTGAGGTTGCAGCTCTTAACGCAGCTATCGAGAATGCAGAAGCAGCTCTTAAGGCAGCAGGCGCTGCTGATAAGGCAGCTCTTGAGTCTTCCCTTGCAGCAGCAAAGGCAGAGCTTGAGGCAGCTGTTGCATTGCTTAAGGCAGACATCTCGAAGCTCACAGAGTACGTAAACTCTGCAGTAGCAGATCTTAAGGCTGACATCGCAGCTGACAAGAAGGATCTCACAGAGTCTCTCGTAGCTCTTGAAAACGCATTGACAATCGCTAAGGGTGAGCTTGCAGATGCTAACGCAGCTAACAAGGCTGAGCTCGAGCAGGCAATCACAGACGCTACTCAGGCTGTTATTGAAGTTGTTGAGCTTTCAGACGCAGCTCTCCAGGCGCTTATCGACAGCAATGCATGGGATATCGATATGGCAGAGATGGCTATCGAGAGCGCTCAGGCAGCTATCGACCTTATCAACTCCACCCTTGACGAGCTTAAGGGCGTTGATGCCGGACTCGCTGACAAGATCGCAGTTCTTCAGCAGATGGTTAATGATTACAACGCAGCAACCGAGGCTGTTGACAAGGCATGGAGCGAGATCTTCGCTACATACAACACATGGGTAGAGCTTAGCGTTGATTACAACGCAACCGCTGAGGTTAAGGCAACTGTAAGCGAGGCATACGGTCTTGCTCAGATCCTTCTCGGCAGAGCACTCACAACTGATGAAGTTGATACAATTAAGAAGGATTTCTTCGAGGTAGTTAACGCTGCTATCAACTCCACCAACGAGGGCCACAAGGCAGCTTACGACAAGCTCGTTGCTGCTGAGGCAGAGCTTGCTAAGGAAGATACAGATCTTGCTGCAGTAAGAGCTATCCTTGATGAGGTTAGAGCTTACCTTGCAACCGTTAATACCGACACAATGCTCGTTGACGGTGCAGTAGTTGATCTTTCCGACAAGTACGATGCAGATTGCAAGACATACAACGCAGAGAGAATCGCGGTTCTTAACGCGGCTGTTGAAGCAATTAAGACAAATATCGCAGCAGCTGAGGATACCACAGCAGCTGAGGCAAATGACGCAGCTATCGCAGAAGTAAAGAAGGTTATCGACGCGTACATCGCTGACGAAGATATTCCTTTCGCAGCTGAAGAAGAAGCAGCGTTCAACGCAGCTCACATCGAGCTTCTCAGACTCGTAGCACACAGAGTTCTTGATCTTACAGAGGCAGTTGTAAGAGGTTCTGCAGTAGACACCATCCGCAACAACTCTACAATGGCTAAGGACAAGGTTAACGCTGTTGCTATCAGCGAGGAATGCAGAATCAACGTAATCAAGAACCTCGGTGGTGAAACAGAGGATCTCGTTGCAAAGGCTGTTAAGGTAAGCGCATCCATCGTTGAGACATACATGGGTCTTGCTAAGGCAAGCACTGAGGCAGCAACAGATGCAGCTACACTTGGTGCAGCAGAAGAGCTTATCGCTACAGGTGCGTCCAAGATCGCTGACGTTAAGGACGATGCAACAGTAGCAGCTCTCGAAGCTCTCGTAGCTGAAACATATGCTACATACTATGCAAAGTGCGTTGACATCTACGCTGCACAGATCACAGCTAAGATGAACGGCTATATAGATAACCTCGCAGCTATCTACGCTGAGGTTACAGCAGGCACAACCAACATCGCTGATATCAGAGCAGAGTACCTCGCTTTGATCGACAACCGCAACTATGCTGAGGCACTTCACGGTGATAGCGAAGTCGTTGCAGCTCTCGTAGCAGCAGAGACCGCATTCGTTAAGGTTGAGGCACAGTACGCTGAGCTCACGGCTCTCGTAGCTGAGGCAGGCGACGTTGCAAACATTCTTGTTAACGACGCATTTACAACCATTGAGGGTGTAAACGCTGAGTACGTAGTTCTTGACAAGTACAACACAACAGCTACCGCTTGGGTAGAGAGACTTGATAAGCTTGGATTCTCTGAAGAAGCAAACGCTGAAGCATACAACACTATCAGAGCTCTCATCAACGAGGCTAAGTACAACGAGATCAAGGCAGCATTTGAGGCTAAGATCGCTCATCTCGTAGGATTGGCTACAGAGGTTATTGAAGACATAAAGAAGATCAATGCTAACGTTGAGCAGAACGGCTACAGCTTCGGATTGATCAAGGAAATAGAGGCTGCATGGGCTGCTTACAGAACTTGGGAGCAGAACGCAACCGACGCTGACGGTGTAGGCTTCATTATCGCTTACGTTTCCAACGGCGAATACACTAACGAGAACCTTAACACAGTTCTTTCCACAATCCAGACTGAGTATGACGCATACGTAAAGGGTGCGCAGGAAGCTTGGGCTGATTGCAATACAGACCACTATCAGGATCTTACGGTTGACAACATTAAGTGGACAGAGACAGCTCTTACAGCAGTAAGAGAGTGGTTCACAAAGTACGGTACAACCGCTGCTGATTACAATGTTGCAAACGTTGGTACAGCAGACGATGAGGCAGACCTCGTAGTACTTGAGAACAAGCTCGCAGAGCTCAAGGCAAATCGCAAGGCTCTCGTTGAGCAGCTCGCAGCTGAGGCTGATGAGCTCCAGGCAGCTATCAATGAGCTCGGATTTGTTACAACAGATTCTGCTGCAGCAGTTAAGGCTCTCAGAGAAGCAGTTGAGGCTTGGGAGCAGACAGTTGCTGAAAACGCAATTGATTTCGTAGCAGAGTTTGGCAAGGCAGTAGCTATCGACGATACAGCACTCGTTGCAGCTGAGGATAAGCTTGTTGACCTCGCAGCACAGGTTGAAAACATTAAGAATCTTATCAATGCTCTTGTAATTCCTACAATGGGCGATGATATCGCAGCTCCTTACTTTGCAGATGTAGATGCTAAGGACGCATATGTTGCAGCAGTTAAGGATATCACTGATGCAATCGCTAAGTTCAACACAGATAACGATGGCAACAGAAATTGCATCTCTGAGGAAGAGCTTGCAAAGGTAACAGCAGCTAACTCTGAGCTTTACGTTACTAAGTATGAGGCTGCATTGAAGGTTTACAACGCATACGTTGAGACCATCAACGGCGTTTCCGATGAAGAAGTTCTCGCTATTATGGCGACATACCTCAACGAGGCTCGCAGAGAGATCTCCGTTGCAGGCGCAGAGAACCTTGCATACATTGCTCAGATCGGTACAAATGCTGAGAAGAAGCTCAATGACATAAAGGAAGGCAACGGCCTTCCTGTATGTCAGGAGCATACATACGATAACAACTGTGACCCCGTATGTAACGTTTGCTTCTACACACGTACACCCTCCGATCACGTTTACAGCGACGAATGTGATGAGAAGTGTGACGAGTGTGATGCAGGTCGCGTAGCTCCTCACCTGTGGGAAAACGCTTGTGACACAAAGTGCGATTGCGGAAAAACCCGTACAATCACTCATGACTATGACACAGGTATTTGCACAGTATGTGGCGCAATCGACCCCAATCACTACTTTGTAGTAACAATTCCCGAGGCTCTTGCAAAGGCTGACGGAGCAAAGGTTCAGATTACCGGTGTTGTAATTAGCACAGAAGCTTGGAACACGAAATATAAAAATATGTCGGTTACAATTAAGGATGAAAACGGCAATACAATTTATGTTTTCAGACTTGGCACTCAGGTTGGTCTTGGAGATACTATTACCATTAAGGGCGTTGTAGGTTCCTACAACGGTGATAAGC
The DNA here is from genome assembly GCA_045542075.1 of Eubacteriales bacterium. Taxonomy (GTDB): domain Bacteria; phylum Bacillota; class Clostridia; order Oscillospirales; family CAG-272; genus SVTX01. The sequence goes on along the minus strand of JAZQKI010000023.1, from coordinate 21,683 downwards.
AGATTGCCCAGGGCGCAACTGCGGTAATTGATGTTGTTCATGGTGATAATCACACATACGAAGGTGGCGTTTGCACAGTATGCGGAAGCAAAGAGCCCGTTGCTGGACAGGAAACAATCAAGGTTGATTTTAGCACAGTATCCGGAACCCAGTATGTTGATGAAACAAAGACATTTGGCGAAGACATTTCGGTAAGCACGCATAATGAAGGTTGTCATTTCAATACCCAGCTTCGTATATACGATAGCAGCAGCAATAATGGCTACGCTGTAATTACCTCTACAGGTGTTGTTTCGGAGCTTAAGTTCAATATGGGTTATAAGAAGGCAACCCTTGAGGTTTATGGTTCTACTGACGGTGTAACATGGACTCTCATTTCGAAAGTTGCAACAACATCCACCTCCTATCTTGATTACACTCTTGATGTTGATGAAACACTTGGATATAAGTACATCAAGATTGATGCAGTAGGTGCTCAGATAAGAGTTGCAAGCATTGATGTAACCATTCTTAAGTAATTTGATTATTTACAATTTAGCACGCGCCTTCGGGCGCGTGCTTTTTTAACAATATAATACAAAAAAAAGCCCTCTTGCATGAACAGGTTGCTCACACAAGAGGGCTTTTATATTACCCAAAATAAATTTTCCGCGAAGGTTTTTTGAAGGGGTGCGGGGGAATCTTTTTTTCAAAAAAGTTCCCCCGCATCTTATCTTCTTAAATCTTATTCCTCAACGGGTGTTACGTCGTCGTCCTCAACGATGCAGCCAAGAGTTGCGCCGCAAGCGGGGCACATAAGCTCCTCAGCGTTTACGGAGTCGTCAAAGCAAACAGTCTCGCCGCAGGAGGGGCAAACTATCTCGTAGTATTCCTCGTCCTCGTAAAGCTCGCAGTCGTCGCAATCCTCGCACTCGTCGCAGAGGTCGCAGCTCTCGCAGTCGCCGTCGCACTCGTCCCAATCGTCATCCTCGTCGTCGAGGTCGAGAAGAACCTCCTCAACGTCGCCAAGATCCTCATCAAGCTCCTCGCAGTAATCCGCAAGCTCAGCGATATCGTACTCAACGTCGTCGATCTCCTCTGCCATTTCCGTGCAAAGCTCAATTAAAGCCTTGATGAGTTTTGCTTCAGCAGTGTCCTTCTTATCAAGATCAAGACCCTCTGCAAGACCCTTTATATAAGCGCATCTTTCTGTAAGTGTCATTTTTTTATACCTTCCTTTTTTTATTTTGAAAACGGGAAATCCGCATATAAATTGGATTTCCCGAGTTTTTCAGCTTTTATTTGCCTAAAATTAAGCTCTGGAGAGATACTGACCGTCGCGGGTATCGATCTTGAGAACGTCACCAACGTTGATGAAGAGCGGAACCTTGATTACTGCGCCTGTCTCAAGAGTTGCGGGCTTAAGTGTGTTTGTAGCTGTGTTGCCTGCAAAGCCGGGGTCTGTCTCTGTAACCTCAAGCTCAACGAATGTGGGAGGCTCAACTCCGAATACGTTGCCCTTGTAGGAGATGATCTTGCACATCATTTCTTCCTTAACGAACTTGAAAGCATCGCCGAGCTTGTCTCTGTTAAGGGGAAGCATATCGAAGGTCTCCATATCCATGAAGTAGTAAAGGTCACCGTCAGTGTAGGAGTACTGCATGTCCTTTCTTTCGATATATGCGTTTTCATACTTGTCTGTGGGGCTGAATGTCTTTTCAACAACCGCACCTGTGATTACGTTCTTAAGCTTCGTACGAACGAAAGCGGCACCCTTACCGGGCTTAACGTGCTGGAACTCGATAACCTGGAATACGTTACCTTCCATTTCAAATGTAATGCCATTCTTAAAATCGCCGGCTACTACCATTGTTTTATACCTCCAAAATTAGATACTTGTGTTTTTACATATATATTTACATTTCATTATATCACGGCAGAAAAAAATTGTCAATAGGGCAACAGGGATAAACCCTAAATTTTTTATAGCTTTTGGATATCAATGAGTGCGCCATCAAGCGAGAATATGCAAAACTCTCCGTTTTCATAGATCGCATAAGATTTTGGATTGCCTCCCTTTGGCAGACTTACCGAGCCGGGATTGAGACAGAGAATGCCATCGCGCTCACAAAAGCCATAGAGGTGCGTGTGGCCGTAAAGAAGGACTGTATTTTCGGGCAGAGGAGGGAGGTTTTCGGGATTATATTTGTGCCCGTGGGAGAGATACATGGATATGTTTTTCTCGGCGTCGTATATCCAACCGAAGTCGGAAAGAATGGGAAAATCAAGCACCATCCCATCAACCTCTGCCTCGCAGTTTCCCTTGATGCACAAGAGCTTTTTGGAATTCTGATTGAGCATTTCAATAACCTTTTTCGGAGCATAGCCTTCGGGCAGGTCATTTCTCGGGCCGTGGTAGAGGATATCGCCGAGCAATACTATTTTGTCAACGCCGCGAGCGTTTGCCTCATCAAGGATTTTTCGGCAGCATATCGCGTCGCCGTGTATGTCGGATGCTATTAGTAGTTTCATAAAATTACCGCCTTTATCTTATCTGTCCGTTGCCGTTTATGAGATATTTCTGCGTGGTCAGAGCCTTAAGGCCCATAGGTCCGCGGGCGTGGAGCTTTTGCGTGGATATGCCTATCTCTGCTCCAAATCCAAACTCTCCGCCGTCGGTAAAGCGAGTGGAGGCGTTCACATATACTGCCGCCGCGTCAACGTATTTGCGGAATTTGTTTGCGTTTGACTGCGAATTTGTGATTATTGCCTCACTGTGACCTGTGTTGTATTTGTTTATGTGCGCTATCGCCTCGTCCACTGAGTCAACTATTTTGACCGCGATAATGAGGTCGTAGTATTCCGTCTCAAAATCCTCCTCGGTGGCGGCTTTAGCTGTAGGGAGAATGTTGCGCGTGCGCTCGCAGCCGCGTATCTCGAGCGAATAGCTTTGTGCGGCTTTGGCAAATTCAGGGAGGAATTTCTCCGCTATTGAGGAATGAACGAGCATAGTTTCAATGGCGTTACAGACTGCGGGGCGGGAGCATTTTGCGTTTACTGCTACGTTTACCGCCATATCTGTGTCCGCGCTCTCGTCAATATACAAATGACAGTTTCCCGCGCCCGTCTCAATGACCGGGACCTTTGCGTTGTCCACGACGGAACGGATAAGTCTTGCGCTTCCGCGGGGGATAAGCACATCCACAAGCCCACGCATTGACATAAGAGCGTTTGCCGATTCATGCCCCTCACCCGATTGAACAAAACCAAGCGTGTCGGGGGAGATGCCGCAGCGCTCGATCGCGTTTTTCATAATGCGGACAAGCTCAATATTTGTATTTGACGCCTCACGTCCGCCGCGAAGGACTACCGCGTTGCCTGTTTTCAGACACAGAGCCGCCGCGTCGACCGTCACGTTGGGGCGAGCCTCGTATATGATCGCGACCACGCCGAGAGGAACTCGCTCACAGCATATTTCAAGTCCGCCTGCAGTGGTGAACACCTCGCCCGAGCCGACGGGATCGGGGAGGGATATGAGGGAGTCGAGAGAGCTGCAGATGCCGAGCAGTCTCTGCTCATTGAGCAGCAATCTGTCAAGCATAGGCGCAGGGACGCCGTTTGTTTGCGCTGCGGACAAGTCCTTTTGGTTTGCGGATATAATACTCTCGCGGTTGTCCCAAAGCAGAGCTTTTATAGACGCGAGTATGCTGTTTTTCTGTTTTGTGTTGAGCGCCGCAAGGCCGACTGACGCCGCCTTAGCCTTAACGCATATTTGCTTTACAGCTTCGTGAGTTGTCATATATGCACCTCCGAGTTATTATGGGTATATTATAGCACAAAAGTGTGCGCATTTCAACAAGCTAAAGTTATTTTTCGCCCTGAAGGTGAAATTTTTTGGTTTGCATGAATTTCCAAAATAATTGCTGTTTCCCCTTGAAAAAAACGTGCGAAAATGGTATAATAAGCTCAGGCAGAATTTGCCTAATTTGAAGACAGACAGGGCGAGCATAATGGTATTTTCGAGTATGTTTTTTGTTCTTGTTTTCCTCGTTCTCTGCTATGGAATTTACCTCCTTGCAAGAACGATGAAACAGAAAAATATAGTGCTTTTGGTTTCATCACTGATATTTTACGCATGGGGCGGTCCCGTCCTGTGCCTTTTGCTCTGCCTTGAAACTCTTATCTGTTATCTTGGAGCGAGGATAATTGAGCGCACTCGCGAGAAAAAGCTCCGTATCGCTCACACGTGGGTGACGGTGCTTGTGTGTCTCGGGCTTCTGATATTCTTTAAGTACACGGGATTTTTCGCAAGCAATTTTATCAGCCTGTTCAGGCTTGACGCGACCGCGCCTTCAATAGTTCTTCCCATAGGCATTTCCTTTTATACCTTCCAGCTTATCTCCTACGTTATTGACGTGCATAGGGGAGAGACACGCGCGCAGAAAAAATACTGGATGCTCTTGCTTTACGCGTCGCTGTTTCATCAGTGCATCGCGGGCCCCATCGTGCGCTATTCGGATGTAAACGAGGAGCTTGAAAACAGGCAGATGACGCTTGAGGGCATAAGTCAGGGCTTTACGAGATTTTCCGTTGGACTCGCAAAAAAAGCGGTGCTTGCAAACGGATGCGCGGTTATAGCGGACAGCTTGCTTGCGCTTGACGGTCTTGAAAATCAGTCCTCGCTGGGTATAATTTTGGGTGTTTTCGCTTATGCGCTTCAGCTCTACCTTGACTTCTCGGCGTATTCGGATATGGCAATAGGCATGGGTCTTATGGTCGGCTTGCACTATAAGGAAAACTTTAACTATCCGTACGTGGCTCATTCAGTGACGGATTTCTGGCGGCGTTGGCACATGTCGCTGTCCTCATTCTTCCGTGATTACGTTTACATACCGCTCGGCGGAAACAGAGTATCTGTTTTGAGACATATTCTCAATCTCTTCATAGTCTGGGCGCTTACGGGCTTCTGGCACGGCGCGTCGTGGAATTTTGTGCTTTGGGGAATATTCTATTTTGTGTTCCTCGCGCTTGAAAAGTTCGTGTTGAAATTCAAAAAACAGCCTACGGCGATCACAAGAATACCCAGAACACTTTATACACTTGTAGTGGTGTTCTTTGGCACGATGCTTTTCAAATTCACAAGTCTTTCGGACTTTGGATATGCGGTTGCGGGTATTTTCTGCGGAAACGGCAACACATTTTCCAATATGCAGGTCAAGAGTCAATTTGTAGGAAATATATTCTTCCTTATAGTATGCGTGCTTGCCTGCACACCGATAGTGCCTTGGGTATCAAAGCTGCTTGACAAAAACAGCGGCGCAAGACGGGTAAAGCTTGTAATTTCAGCACTTGCCCCTGCCGTGCTTATAATACTGTCGCTTCTGGCTCTCGCGGGAGATAGCTACAACCCCTTTATTTACTTCCAATTCTGATGGGTATACATAATGAAAGAAATATTTAGCAAGGAAAACACGCGTGGGTTTGAGAACAAGACCCACCTGATAAAAATAATATCCTCGGTTGCAATCATTTGTGCTTTTGCGGTGGTAGGACTTTGCTTCTTTTTCAGACCGACCTACTCCGAAAACGAAAAGAGAAACCTCACCGAGTTCCCGAAATTTACCTTTGAGGCATTTTTCTCGGGCGAGTACTTTTCGCAGATAAGCCTGTGGTATTCGGATACCTATCCTCTCCGCGAGGGAATGATAAATGCAAACTCGGGCATTCAGTCTATGTACGGCGACCGCGAGGATCAGCTCATAATTCCCTCGGGAGGGAATAACGTCACTATTGAGAACGGTGGCGCAGTTGAGAATTTCGGCGGAATATGGATACAGAATGACACAAAGACCGCATACGAGATCTTTTATAACAGACAATCGGTCAATGACAGATATATTGCCGCGATAAATGAAGCTGCGCACAAGCTCGGTCGGGACGTGAACGTCTATAATATGGTCGTACCGCTTCATTATACGTATAAGCTGACCGATGAGCAGATAGCTCAGGTGGGAGCGTCGGATTGTGTTGACGTTATCAGCTATATTTACGGAAATCTTGACAAGGATGTCACGGCGGTGGATATACATGATCAGCTGCTTGCTCACAAGGACGAATACATATATTTCAGAACCGACCACCACTGGACAGCGCGTGGAGCGTATTACGCATACGTCGCGTTTTGCAAAGAAAAGGGAATCACACCGACGCCGCTTGAGGACTATACAAGACTTGAATTTGAAAACTTCCTCGGTACGTTCTATTCGCAGTCGGGACAGAATAAGACGCTCAAAAACAATCCCGACTATGTTGAGGCGTTTGTGCCTAACGGAACCAACCTTCTGACAGCGACAACCAAGGACGGAAAGAGCGCTGAATACGCCATAGTTTATAAGAAGGCGGACAAATACAGCGCGGCAAATAAGTATATGTGCTTTATCGGAGGAGATAATCCCGTATCAGAGATACATAATAAAAACATTAACGACGGTTCGTCAATAGTTGTGATAAAGGAGTCATACGGAAACGCCTTTGTGCCGTTCCTTGTGGATTCGTACGAGTACGTATACGTTATAGACTACAGATATTTTGAAGGAAACCTTGTTGACTTCGTTGAGGACAACGGCATAAAGGACGTGCTTTTCCTTAATTATATCTCCACCACCTCTACCGAATCAAAGATCGGTCAGATAGAGGATATTATAGGGTAACAAAAAAGCATCTCCCACGGACGTGGGAGATGCTTTTTTTATTATTTCTCAATCGCCTTGTAGACCTCGCAGTACATATAGAGCGAGCCGAGGCAGATTATGGGTTTATTTTCCTCAAGAGCCTTTTGCTTGGCAAGATTTATCGCGTCCGCGACACTCTCGCATGGAGTAGCACTGACTCCAAGATCTTCAAAGGTCGCCGCAAAATCGGTAGCGGGCAACGCGCGAGGATTGTCGGGGGTGACGGTGAAGGCAAATGACGCAACCTCACTCATTTTCTCTGCCATATATTTGTAGTCCTTGTCCGCCATAACGCCTGTGACAAGTATCACCTTTTTGTCGGGGAAATATAGCTTAACGCTCTCTATCGCGGCGTCGATTCCCTCGGGATTGTGACCGCCGTCGGAAATAATGACGGGAGAGCTGCACAGCTTTTCAAATCTCGCTTTCCATTCGACCGTGGATAGACCGTCGTAAATTGCTTTGTCGGGAATTTCAAGTCCCTGTGACTTAAGAATATTTACAGCCGACAATACGTTGCAGGCATTGTGAGGCTGATACGAGCCAAGAAGCGGGATCTTGACATCCTTGTATTCACCAAAATCAAATATCGAGCCGTCAAGATCTGTATTTTTGATAATAAATGTGCTTCTGTCCACCTCAAAATAAGGCGAGCTGCACTCGTCGGCTTTCGCCTTTATGACCTCTGCCGCCTCGGTATTGTCCGAGCAGAACAGAACGGGGATATTTTCTTTTATAATACCCGCCTTTTCTCTTGCGATCTCGGGAATAGTGTTGCCGAGAAATGCTGTGTGGTCAAAGGAAATTCCCGTGATGACGGATAAAAGAGGGCTTTTTATGATGTTTGTGGAGTCAAGTCTGCCGCCCATTCCGCATTCAAGCACGACTACATCGCAATTTTGTCTTGCGAAATACTCAAATGCAATAGCGGTTATAAGCTCAAACTCGGTGGGAGAGTCCTGCATAGAGTCCGCAAAGGGCTTGACGTATTCGGTGATTTTTGCAAGCTCCGTATCGGGAATATCCTGACCGTTTATTTTCATTCTCTCGTTGAAGCGAAGCACAAAGGGGGAGGTGTAGAGTCCCACCTTGTAGCCCGCGTGAGTCAGAATGTTTGCTGTCATTGAGCAGAACGAGCCCTTGCCGTTAGTTCCCGCAACGTGAATGAATTTCAGCTTGTCCTGTGGGTTTCCCATTTTCTCAAGCAGCTCCCTTGTGCGCTCAAGCCCGGGGCGAGAGCCCTTCCAGGAGACAGAATGTATATAATTCAGAGCCTCATTGTAAGTCATTTGATTTTTCCTTTCTCTTGGGAGCAGCCTTTCGACCTGGCGCGTAAACGCCGTGTTTTTGCAGAGCAGGTAGATAAGTACGCACTCCGCCGCGCCGACGCCCGTATACGTGAGAAGCCGCCACAGGCCCGTCTCGACAAGCGGCAGGGTATAGAAGACAGAAAGCCCTACGGTTTTGATTATTACCGAGCCGAGCAGATGCGCAAGAGACACGGACAAAATTGCGCAGAGAAGATTCTTTTTTTTGAATACCAGCGGAACTATACCGCTGACAAGACCAACACAAGCCGCGCCTGCTGTGATTATTGGATTTATTGTGTATCCGACCATCAGACAACCGAGAATGTCTGCCACCGCGCCGACTGCCGCGCCGACTATCGGACCGAAGAACACGCCCGAAATTATTACGGGCAGATTTTCAAAGCTTATGCGGATGGAGGGCGTGAGATTAAACGCAAGATATTTTCCAAGCACTATGCTCATAGCCGCAAGAATTGCCGCGCAAGCCATCACCTTAAGACTGCCGAAAAGCAGTTTTTTTGAATGTTTTTTCATATAAAAATACCTCCTCTCGCCATAGGGCAGAAAGAAGGTAGAATTTGCCTTGTTTTGTGCCGTATGAAGCGGGATGCAAAACCAAGACCGCATTGATGTCTGTCGCCATCAAAATTCGTCCGCAAGACAACTCCCCGTCCTTGCGGCACTTACGCCTTGATTTTTACTCTTCAAAATTTGTGGTTTTCCACAACATTATTATATCACTAATTTTTTCAATGTCAATAGAATTTAGTCATTTGACAAGTCATTTGTGGGGCGAATTGTGACCTCACCGCTGAAAATTCTTGTTGAAGCGGCTTCTCCATCAGGCAAAAGCAGCAGTCCGCCGTCGTCATCTACGCCTGTCACACGACCCAAGACTGTTTTGCCGTCACACAGCGCGCTGACTGACTCGCCCAAAAGCATAAAATGCTCTCTGTAAAAATCCATATATGAGCGGTCGGACACATTATCCGAAAATTCACGCAAAAGACTTATCACGCGTGCAATAAGCTCCTCTTTTGAAGACTTTAACGTAACAGAACCCGCAATATCCCGTATCTCAACGGGGAATTTGTTTTTACCGACATTTATGCCTATGCCGACAATAATATAATTCTCCTCGCCAATACCCGAGATCGCCTCGGTGAGGATACCGCAGACCTTTTTGCCGTTCTGATATATATCGTTGACCCATTTTATCTGAAAATCCCCATCACAGCACTCATAAAGAGCCTTTGTGACCGCCGCCGCTGCCGCCGTAGTAACAGATACGGAGCTGTTCACGGAGCCTGTCTTAAAGGCGAAGGACATATAAATTCCGCCTCCGCGACTGTAAAATTTTCTTCCCATACGGCCTCTGCCCGCAGTCTGTACGTCCGCAATATACGCAAAGGGAAGGCGCGCGCCATCAAAAATCTTTTTGCGCGCTTGGGTGTTGGTCGAGTCTACAAGCATATTCCAATATATATCCGTGCCCGAGAGAGTATTTATCTTGTTTATATCAAGCATTATTTTGTCCTCGCTTTGTTTTATTGGCAAGCAGAGAAATAAGCTTTACGCAAAAAGCAACCGTGCCTATTGCCATAATTCCGAGTATGACGCCCATCTCTATAGGCAGTGAGACTGAAAACGCGATAAGGAAAATTGGCTTTCCTATGTGTACCATAAAGTCCGGGTAGGTGCGCTCAAAAATCAAGAGAAGAATGCCGAAAATCAAATTCACAGCTATTCCCAAGCCAAGAGTAATTACCTTTGACCTTGCCGAAATATCTCTCTTTTCAGGCTTGAAAACAAGCAACCCGAGATTCATCATCGGGGCAACAAAAACCCATAAAAGCAGGAAGATGTATCTGAAATCGTAAAGGGCATTTTCAAACGCGCTGAACGTCGCGTATATTGATGCTCCGCTGAATACAAATACAACTATTGCAAGTATGCAAAGGGGGATATATTCCCATACGCACAGCTTGAATGTTCCCGGCATTTTAAGCCCTTCCTTGAATCTTGCCGCCTGTGACTCTGTCAGTATCACAGTCAGAATATTAAATATCTGAATCGCTATCAACACAAAATGAATGACAATTATATCATAGGGAAAGCGCAGAAAAATGCTCGGCAGCGCGTCGTAGGCACCAAACCTGTTGTTGCTTATATAAAGCTCCATGTTTTTGAAAACAAACGCAAGGCAGATTGCCGCGTAAACAATTACAAATACGCTGTAAATAATTTTTGCCGTCCTTTTTGTGTTATTTACGTAAATATCATAAAAGTAGAAAAGAAAACAAATAACGGGCAAAAGGTATGAAAGCACCATCGGCAGCATAACGGACGGCTCTCTGAAGCCGTTTGCGATAAAGCCCGACAGACATTTATAAAAGTCATAGATAAAAAAGCAAGCAAGCAGCAGACCCACGCAGGTAAAAGCATTTGTCAGCTTGTTTTTAAGATCTGTCCTCATAATGCTTATACCCTCCCGTTATATTTGCAAAATTCTCATTGATATTCTCTATAGAAACAAACTCCTCCTTGGTCATACCGTCCTTAAGGGTTATGACCTTATAGCCTATTATGTCCGTGTCGTGATAAAGCTGATTTGTTGATTTGACACCGTATGAAAAAATAGCCTTGTCATCTATACTGTCGCTGTGCGAATTGTAGATAAAATCGCCGTAGTTTATATGGTCGTGTCCGCAGAAAAAGGCGAGAATATTAGCCTTTCGGAGTTTTATGTAGGCGCCGTTATTCTCATATCCGTAAAGCGCATCTTCGCGACATTCGCCGCTGCCCACAAGGGAGGGATCATCGGCGGCAACATACTGGTCCCACGCCTCCTGGTACTCGTAAAGGGGAATGTGGAAGAATGCAAGACCTATGTAGTCCTTGTCGCTTGTAGAATTCTGGTATATTTTTGCGACATGCTCAAGCTGCTCGGGGTGGATCACGTCATAGTCATAATCAAGTCCCATATAGTGATAGGTGTTTGAGTCTATTATGTGGATCCTGTATTTGACGTCAACGCAGTCGGCAGATTTCGCCCTGTCATCCACAAGGTCAATATAATAATTGGTCATGCCAAACAGGTTGTCGTCCTCATAGTCAATAAAAGCGGCGTATTTTGAGTCTGAGATCTCTCGTCCGTCAGTAGTTGCGTAAGACTTTATGACGTTGTTTATAAAATATCTCGGATAGTCTCCCTGATTGTCGTGATTTCCAAATGTGACCGCAAACTTTGTAAGGCGTCCGCCTCTTTTCTCGGTGAGCGCTTTGCACTCATTATTCAGAAATAAAAAAAGGCTTTCGACCACACCCTTTGAGGCGTACATGAAATTATCTCCCGTCAGAATAATGAGGTCGGGTGAGCTTTTTGTGATGGATTTTTTTATGATATCGAGCTGAAGCGCAATATTGCTTTCAATTCCAAGGTGCAGATCTGCAAGCTGCAGTATTTTGAAGTCATCGTAAAACTGCATTGTGGTCCTGTATTTGTCAACCGCGTAGTCGGCTTTGCCAACGTTCTTGGGCGCGTCTCTGTAAGCGGAAAAGCACCCCGACAGCAAAGCCACGGTAAGGCAAAGCACAAGGGCAGCCAATATTGTTTTTTTCATATTCAATCCTCCAAAAACAATTCTATTTTATTTATATCATAGTTTGGGAAAAATATCAAGTGAAAGTTGATAAAAAGGCAGGGTTCAGTCTGACTGAATCCTGCCATAGATTTTAGATTATGTATTATTTACTGCTTATACGTCAGCTCTCCATAGGAGGGAAGCGGCCAGAGGTCCGCGGGGGTGAGCTGCTCTGCGGCATCCACCGCAAGACGCAGACGCGCCATTTCGGGACATACGAAGTCTCTGTAATACTCCGCACTTTCGCGGGAGTTACCTATACTTTTAGCCTTGACGGTAAGATCCTTGAGAGCCTGTGAAGACTTATTTATACTCTCGCAAAGCTCGGTGAGCTTGAGGATAAGCTCCCGCTCAAGAGATATGACCGACTCTCCGCACACGTCGCGCTTGAGAGAAGCCGTTTTTGCAAGGTCGCAAAGATAACGCTCGACCGCAGGGATTATTTTCTTATTGACTATATCTATCATGGTCTTAGCTTCAATGCTCACGGTCTTGCAATACGTCTCAAACAGCACCGCCACTCTCGCGCGAAGCTCCGCTTCGTTCATAACGCCGAAGCTGCCGAACAGAGAAATATTCTTTTGTGCAAGCAGATAAGGATATGCGTCAACGCTGGTTCTGAGGTTCAGAAGTCCGCGCCTTTCCGCTTCCGCTATCCACTCCTCGGAATAGCCGTTTCCGTTGAATATTATTCTTTTGTGTGCCGAAAGAGTGTCCTTGATAAGCTTCTTTGCGGCAGAATTGACGTCATCTGCGCCCTCAAGAATATTCGCGAAATCGCAAAGGACTTTTGCGGTTGCGGTGTTGAGTACTACGTTTGGCATCGCGATATTTTGTGACGAGCCAAGCATACGGAACTCAAATTTGTTACCGGTGAACGCAAAAGGAGAGGTCCTGTTTCGGTCGGTGGAGTCGTATCTGAACGTAGGTACGCTCGGGACGCCGACATTTGCTCTGACGCTTGCGCGCTCGGTATAATCCTTGTTGTCAATTATGGATTCGATTATTGCCTCAAGCTCGTCGCCGAGGAAGATAGAAACGATGGCGGGGGGAGCCTCGTTTGCGCCGAGACGGTGGTCGTTGCCGGGGGTTGCGACGGAAAACCTGAGCAGATCCTGATACTCATCGACCGCACGTATGACTGCTGACAGGAAAAGCAAAAATCTTATGTTTGACGCGGGATTTTTGCCCGGGCTCAAAAGATTTTCTCCCGTGTCGGTAGAGATAGACCAATTGTTGTGCTTGCCTGAGCCACTGATTCCCGCATAGGGCTTTTCGTGTAAAAGAACTACCATTCCGTGTCTTTCCGCAATGCGCTTCATGGTGTCCATAATAAGCATATTATGGTCGAGAGCAACGCTTGTGGCGGAATAAATGGGGGAGAGCTCGTGCTGAGAGGGAGCAACCTCGTTGTGCTTTGTCTTGGAGCTTATTCCAAGTCTCCAAAGCTCCTCGTCAAGGTCGGACATATATGCCGCGACCTTGGTCTTTATAGGGCCATAGTAATGGTCCTCAAGCTCCTCTCCCTTGGGCGCGGGCGCACCGAAAAGGGTTCTGCCAGTATATATCAAGTCCTCGCGCTTGTCGTAATACTCCTTGTTGACAAGGAAATATTCCTGCTCCGCGCCAACCGACGTGATAACTCTCGAAGCCTGGTCGTCACCAAGAGCGCGAAGGACACGGAGCCCTTGCTCGCTTATAGCGTCAGTGGAGCGCAGAAGAGGGGTCTTTGCGTCAAGAGACTCGCCGCCATATGAGAAAAAGACGGTGGGGATATATAGGGTTTTATCTTTTATAAAAGCATAAGACGAGGGGTCCCACGCGGTATAGCCGCGTGCGTTGCAGGTCTCACGGAGTCCGCCCGAGGGGAAGCTGGAGGCGTCAGACTCGCCCTTGATAAGCTCCTTGCCCGAGAATTCCATAACGACCTTGTCTCTGCTTTTGAGGGATATAAAGGACTCGTGCTTTTCCGCAGTAACGCTTGTCAAGGGCTGAAACCAATGAGTATAATGCGTCGCGCCAAGCTCACACGCCCAATTTTTCATAGCCTCCGCAACCTCGTTGGCTATGGAGACGTCAATTTTTTGGCCTGTTTGTATAGTCTTTTTGAGAGATTCATAGATCTCTGAGGAAAGCTTTTCCTTCATAACGGAGTCATCAAATACCATACAGCCGTAAATTTCAGGGATATTTGTCATAGGGCGTCATCCTTTCATACAAGATACAAAAATTATAAACCTTTTGCCTTTGTTTGTCAAGGATTTTTGGGATTTTATGCCGATACCGGCTTGCATTTTTTATGCGGAGATCAGCACGACCGAGACCGAAATATCGTCCTTTTGTTTACCCTCGGGGGTGTTTTCAATGGCAAGGGAGAGAATTTTGTTTTTGACGTCCCCTGTAAATTTCTCAAGAGCCTCAGGAGTTCGGTCTGCCTTTGGTATGCTTATCTCGGACAGATAATCCACAAGCCAGGGGCAGTCCTCGCTGTCGGGACAGCAGCCGTCGCTCACCATCACCACCATATCCCAAGGGCTTGTGTCAAAACGGGTAAGCTTTGCGTCGGCTTGCTTAATAATACCTACGGGCATTGTTCGGGAATTGATCTTATATACAGTCTGATCGCGGCAGATAAAGGTGGGAGCGGCGCCGCTTTTTATAAACGAGGCGCATCCGTTCATAAGGTCAAGCTCAAAAAGGTCAAGAGTTGCCGAGCATTCCTGTCCGAGTCCGATGTTTTCTGAGCGCAAAAAGTTGTTGAGCATCCGGACGGTTATGTCCGCGCGATTGCCCGCCATAAGCATTTTTTCAACGAACATAGACGAGACCTCGCTTGCGAGAGCGGCTGATGAACCGCTTCCCATTCCGTCGCTGATGAGGGAGTAAAAATAGGAGTTTCCGTTTACGAACACTCTTGTACAGTCGCCGCAGGCAGTACTGTCGCCCGAGTCTTCCTTAAAGAACCTTATCCCGTCAGCTTCAAGTATTTCGGCGTACAGACTATCCGCGTCATCGTCTGCGGCAAGTCTGCCGTGTGAGCATATCGCGCTGAGCTTCGGCTTGGAATAAAAGGTCATGACCGTCTCGTCGGCAGACATCTCAAACACGGGGCCGATAAGACTTACACCGACTATATCGCTTATTCTCTTGCATAGCTCGCCGCCTGAGAGCGGTGAAGTTTTTTGAGTTGCCGAGCCCTTGATAAGCACCCGTTTGTTGCGCTTTCCGCAGACAACCACACCCTTTATTTTATAATTTACCTGTGTAAGCATATCAAATATCTGCTCTCCGAGAGCAAGATCGCATTCGTATTCCTCGCCGTCGTCCTCAAGGGCATCTCTCAGAATTGCGCCTATGTCATCAAAGTTTGAGGCGAAAATGCCGATCTTCTGGTTTTGGATAAGGCTCTCGGTTGCGGCTCTGCACTCCTCGTTGACATCAGCGACTATTCTCTGCGCGCGAGGGCAGGAGGAGAAAAATGTATTTGGAAGGTCCTCGGGCGAGACGTCTCCGCGGGTGTGCAGGCAGGATGTGATCTTATTTATGACCTCAAGGGTCTCGCTGTAGCCTACGCCCCAGCAGACGTCTCTGTTTCTGCAGCCCTCGCAGTTTTTTGAAAATGCGTTGTCGGAGATCTTCTGCAGACCGAGTATGTCAGGACGGCGGAATCTGTCCACAAGGTCGTTAAAGGTCTCCGAGAGGGAGGAAAAAGCCTCGGAAAGTGCGCCGAGCTTGTCCGTCATACCCTCATTTTTTTCTCGCTCGGAGACTGCCTCGGCAAAATACACACCCGCACCCGCCCGAGCCCTTTGCTCAAACATTTTGCTTACCGCGTCGGTGTCCTCGATGGCCCGCTCTGGAAAAATAACTGTGTAATATTTATCCGCGACAAAAAACACGGGGATCGAGACAAGCATAGGAGTTAGCGTGCTGACAAGTCCCGCCGTGCCGCCAAAATAGTAGCACCACAAAACAACACCAAGGCAGACAAGCCCCAGGGCTATGGCTTTTTTCAGAGGCGAGATAAGACCGTATATGAGCGCGCATATCACCAGCAGCGGAGCGTAGAGCGGGTTGTATATAAGGCCGAATATAAGGCCAGATATAGCACCGGAGACAACCCCGCGCGTGCCTGTTATAAACAAAGTGAAAAGTGTTGCGATAAGTGGCGCTATGGGGATTCCAAGCGCCATTGCGCCGTCCGCCGACCAGACGGCGGCGCACAGGATCAAAAACCAGGAGATGGAGTGACGCCACGAGCGAAAGCCCACGTCCTCGCAGTCCGCGCCCGAAAACAGTAATACAATTACGGGGGAGAGAAGTATCAGACAGAGTGCGCCGAACATATTGAAAAAAGCGTAATTGCCGTCAACCAAAGCAAAAAGACCGCAAACAAAGCCTCCAACACCTGCAAAAAGTGCTTTTGCCGCAAGGCTCTCGTTGTACCTGCGCTTTTGAGCGCTCGGAGTTAACTGCTGTGCTTGAGTGTTTATACCCAAAAATTTCTCCGCAAAGGCTTTTGTGGGAACAAAGACTTTTTGGTAAAAGCCTTTTTTCTCGGACACCTCGCCCTCAAGCAACAAGGGCTCGTCGTCAATAAATCCGTCGAGGTTTATTGTTGTGGCTTTTATGGAGTCGCGGCTTTTGTCGTGAAAATCAGGGACAAACGAGACGATCACTCTGAATATCAGTATGACAAGTCCGCCCCACAAAACAGGCAAGCCCACCTTACCGGTAAGCGCGGCAACTGCGATACCCAAAAAGATTGGGATAAGGTTATTTTCCGTGACACACAAAAGACACAGTGCAAAAGGCTGCGCGCCAAACACAAGCATGCCGCTTGACAGTATCCATGAAAGGAAAAAGCCGCAGGACCACGAGGTTATTTTTTGAAGCCTCTCTCGTGCCTTCTCCCCTGATGGCGATATTTTTGAAAGTAGTTTTTCTATGTAGGCTTGTCCTTTATGCTCGTGGGAACTCTGCTTTGCGGATGCCTTGCCTTTTTTTGACGTATCCTTGTTTTTCTCTTGCTGCATTTTTACTCCGTTCTGCCAGAATGGCAACTGATATTTTTTTGCGAGGCCTGTCCGAATAAAATCAAAAAACACTCTGTTTTGAGTGGATTTGAAGGCATTTCGCGCGCAAATTGCGTCACGGCAGACATCAACATATATATTATAAAGGATTTAGGGGGAGAAGTATGTCGAAGTAAATTTGCATTTTTGCGGATTGTTTTGTCACAAAGGGAGATTACGGGGAGAAATTGGCAGCTGTTTGTCAAAGTAGAGGTCGTGATTTGGCGGAATTTGTGGAGAAAAACATAAATTTGACGAACGAATTTAAGGAAAATCAGAGAAAAGCTATTTACTTTTTGCCTCGTCCGTGCTAAAATTATTTTACTACTCAAAAGGGAGGGCAGGACAATGACGGTCTGTTTTACAGGACACAGAAAGCTTGAGCCAAACAACATAGTGCAGACTGTAAGCCTGCTGGAAGAAAAAATAGAGAGGCTTGCAGGGACGGGAGCCGCTCTTTCGGAGAATGTTGATTTCCGCGCGGGTGGAGCGGTGGGCTTTGACACACTTGCGGCGCTCTGCGTCTTGTCCGCAAAAGAAAAATTCCCAAACGTAAGACTTCATCTTCTTCTGCCGTGCAGGGATCAGACCTACGGCTGGAGCGATAGTGACATTGAAAAATATAACTATATACTCTCGCAAGCGGACTCGGTAAGATACGTCAGCGAGAAATGGGCATCGGGTTGTATGTTCAGGCGGGACAGAGCACTTGTAGACGGCGCAGACCTTTGTATAGCATATTGCAACAAGGCTACGGGGGGCACGGCATATACGGTATCATACGCCAGAGAGCGCGGAGTTGAGGTTGAGAATATATATAAATAAAAAATTGAGGCAAGCATGTACGCTGCCTCAATTTTATTTTAATCCGTGCCTAAAGCGCGCTGAAGCACCTCAAGGATTTTGAAGCGCACCTTGTATTTGGGCGTGTCCGTCTCGGTTATGACCTTGTATTGCTCACCCGTAAGACCTACGGATATGAATGCGTCCTCGTTTTCCTCCTGACTTGTTGCAGAGGAAAGACACAGAGGAGGGAACAAACAGCACCACCAATTCTGCCCCTCGCCCTCTCCGATGATTATGCGCAGAGACATATATTTGCCCTCGGGAAAGCTGCAGCTTTCATATTCCTTGGATGGATAATATTCCTTATCTATGACCGCATCAACAGGGTAGGAATAACCCTCTGATCTTATGACCTCTGCGGCGGCTTCCTTTATTTGAGGAATGAGGTCTGAAAGAATTTTTTGGGCTTCGTCACGTGAGGTGCAGCCCTCAAGCGCGGGAGCGGTGAGAAGTAATACCTCGTCGCGCACCTTGAGCTTTAATGCCTGATCCTCCTCGCTGTCGGAATTGGCGAGCACGTGGAAGCGCACGACAGAGTCGTATATTTTCTCCTCTCCGTGAATGGGCAGAGCGCTGACTATAAACATCGCCGCCATACAGACGATACATAAAATAAGTAATTTTTGAGCAAACTTCATTTTTTACCTCCAATTTTTTGTTTCCAAAACAGTATTTCCAGGGTTGTTTTATTTTATTCACTCAAAAATAAATATTATAAAAAAAGCCAACGCCCGTAGGCGTTGGCTGAATTTATTACAGATGCTCGGGATTTTTGACTCTGCGCGAGTGGTTTGCGGGCTTGGGTGTAATATCTCCCGCTCTTGTAAGAGCCCATTTTGTGAGCACGGGTCCTACTATTTCATATACCAGGACGCTGAACAGAATTACGAAACGCACAGTGTTGGCTATTTCCGTGCCGCCAAGCATTGAGTCGTTTGCGACGGTGCTGACCATACCGAGCGCGACTCCCGCCTGAGGGAGCAGGGTGACGCCAAGGTAATTTACAATGTTGTGGTCACAGCCCATGAGCTGCGAGGAAAATCTCGCGCCGAAATATTTTCCCGCGGAACGGAAAATGATATATATGATACCGATAAGCAGAAATGCCGGTTCGAGGAAGACGCTGAGGTCAAGCTCCGCGCCGCTGACGACGAAGAACAGAATAAGCAGAGGCTTTGTCCAGCTATCTGCTCGACTCATCATCTCGTCCGAGCATTCACAAACGTTGCAGAACACCGTTCCGCACATCATACACGTCAAAAGAGACGAAAATCCAATATGTACAGTTCCTATATGCAGGTTTTTGAGCGCCGTTATCGCTACCGTTATGAACACAAAGGCTATGACCAGCGACAAACGGTTACTGTTTGAATGGAAGAGCTTTTCAAGCTCGGAAAGGATCAGTCCGAGGATCGCACCGATGATCAGTGAGGCAACTATCTCAATAATCGGCTCAACAACTATGGAGATGATGCTTGGATCGCCGCCGCTTATAGCCTTGGCTATTCCCATAAGAACCGCAAAAATTATAAGACCTACCGCGTCGTCAAGCGCGACGATAGGGAGCAGCATATCCGTAAGCGGGCCCTTTGCCTTGTACTGACGCACGACCATCAGGGTTGCCGCGGGAGCGGTGGCTGACGCTATCGCGCCGAGTATCAGTGCGGCTGGCAAGGGAAGGATGTCGTTACCCGTCGCTCCGAGAAGTATATAGTGCAGTCCCACAAGCGCACCGCAGACAACGAGCGAGGCAACTATTGCCTGAACACAGCCTATGACGGCTACGTTCTTACCCGTCTTTTTCAAATCGGAAAGCTTGAACTCGCTGCCTATTGAAAAGGCGATAAAGCCAAGAGCTACGTCGGAGAGTATGCCGAGTGCGTGAACGTCCGCAAAGTCCTTAGATGAAAATCCGAGGTGATAGCCGCCGGGCAGAGTCACTCTGCCAAGACAGAAGCAGCCGATAATAACTCCCGCCACAAGATATCCTGTGACTGCGGGGAGCTTGAGCAGCTTGCAGATTCGTGACATGAGCAGTCCGACCATGACGCATACTGAAATTGAAAGTAAAATTTGTGTCGTATCCATAATAATTAACCTATTAGTCTATCTCAGCTATTGCCTCGACTTCCACGAGGACGTTTTTTGGAAGGGTTTTGACAGCGACGCAGGAGCGCGCGGGCTTTGATGTAAAATAAGTTGCGTAGACCTCATTGAATGCGGCAAAATCCGCCATATCAGCGAGAAAACAGGTGGTTTTCACAACGCGGGTAATACCTGAGCCGGACGCGTCAAGAACCGCCTTGAGATTTTTGCAGACCTGCTCGGTCTGTCCCTTGATGTCTGTAGCCTCAACCTGACCGCTTACGGGGTTTATAGCTATCTGACCCGATGTGAATACAAGTCCGTTTGCGCGTACTGCCTGGCTGTACGGACCTATCGCGTCGGGCGCGTTTTTAGTATATACTCTTTCTGACATATCAGTTACCTCTTTCATTATGTAAATGCAAGCCTGCCTGGAGCAGAGCATTGTTTATTTCGGCTATGTGGTCGTAGTTTCTTGTTTCAAGTATGAGACGGAGGAAGCAGCCGTTGATGTCCTCTGTTTCGCTTCCGCGCTCGTGACTTACGGAGATGACGTTTCCGCCCTTGGATGCGATTATTTCCGCGACCTTCTGAAGCTGTCCGGGCTTATCCATAAGCTCTATACAAAGCTCGCAGGAGCGTCCTGTTTTATAAAGACCTCGTTTTATGACTCGGGAGAGAATCGTAACGTCGATATTACCGCCCGATACCAGACAGACCACGTTCTTGTTCTTTACGGGTATCTTGTTGAACATTACCGCCGCAACGGAAACTGCGCCCGCGCCCTCGGCGATCATTTTGTGCTGCTCAATAAGAGCCAGAATTGCCGAGCATATCTCGTCCTCGGTGACGGTCACAATGCCGTCAACGTATTGATTTACAAGCTCAAACGTATTTACACCGGGCTGCTTGACCGCAATGCCGTCGGCTATCGTGGAGACTGACGAGAGGCGCTCTATTCTCTTGTTTGCAATTGAGTTGAGCATGCTGGGCGCACCCTGCGCCTGAACGCCGTAGACCTTACAGCCCGGCTTCAACTTCTTAATTGCACAAGCGACACCTGATATAAGCCCTCCGCCGCCAACGGGGACAACAACCGCGTCCACGTCCTCAAGGTCGGATAGTATCTCAAGACCTATTGTGCCCTGGCCCGCGATCACACGCTCATCGTCAAAGGGATGAACGAAGGTGTAGCCAAATTCGTCGCGAAGCTCAAGCGCCTTTTTGTATGCGTCGTCATACACTCCCTTGACAAGACACACGTCCGCGCCGTAGCCCTTGGTTGCCTCGACCTTGGAGATGGGCGCGCCGTCGGGCAGGCAGATGAGAGACTTTATGCCGTATTTGGTTGCCGCGAGAGCCACACCCTGCGCGTGATTTCCTGCAGAGCAGGCGATAACGCCGCGAGCCTTTTCCTCGTCGGTGAGCTGGGAGATCATATATCCTGCGCCGCGCACCTTAAATGAGCCTGTGAGCTGGAGGTTTTCGGGCTTGAGGTAGACGTTGCAGTCGGGGTTTATAGCGGGGGAGTAAACGAGATTTGTTTTACGCACAACGTCCTTGAGGACGAATGAAGCGTGGTATATCATATCTAAATTGAGCATAAATGGACTTCCTTATAATAATATATTCTATATTATAGTCCTAAAGACTTTTTTTGTCAATAAGAATTTTGAAATTGATTGGTTTTATGATACTTTCTGTCCGTGTCGACAGAAAGTATCCAAAGAACGCCACTTAAGAGGGGAGAGTGTCCTAATTTCTCTTCCGGGAAATTTGTTTTCGCAAGCGAAAACAACGGACGACCCTCTCCCCATCTTAAGAATCTCCCCCCTCCGCGAGTTTGCAAGCAAACTCGTATATATGTTGAAATAATCAGAACAACCATCCGAATCACAATGAACGGTGGCAAAAAAGCGTTTGTGCGGGTGGGGATCAAAGGAAGTCGGATCGTAGCCATGTCGTTCTGTGAGCCAAGGAGTTGATTTATGACATTGTCTTCCTAAGACCGCT
>JAZQKI010000022.1:0-20778 GCA_045542075.1 Eubacteriales bacterium | reverse complement strand
CTGACTATTCCCGAGCAGCAGATGTACTATGCAAATCCGAGTCAGGACATTTATATCACCGTACACATATCCAACCCCGACAGCTTTGAGATTTTGTCCTTTACACTCAACGGCAAAAAATATTCCTCGTATATGTTCGAGGATGGCTCGGATATGGAGAATCTTATATTGAAGGTGACTGTTCCTGCGGGTGCTGAGGGTATTACAGAATATACAATCGACGCGATAAAATACGTTGACGGAACTGCGATAAAGGACGTTAAAATGGAGGGCGACCGTACCGTAAAGGTGGGCGTGTATACCGCAGGCAAACAGCCCACAGCTTCTGTATCTGACGAGATTATAGGTATAAACGACATCAGCTTCACGGTATCGATAAACGACCGTCTTGACCTTATCAGGATGAGCGAAGGCAATATTTTCGTTATTATATGTGATGATAGCAGTGTTGTTTACAAGCAGGAGCTGAATCCCGACGAGATAAACAATATTAAATTTGACAGTCTTATTATGGACACGACATATCGCTATGCGATAGTCGCGAATTACGACTCGCTTGACGGCGCAGGCTTTAGCACGCATATTCTTTACGAAAAGGAATTTACCACTAAAAATATCGTGGCGTTCAAGCCCGCAAGCATAACCCAAAGCGGCATCTCCTTTGAGCTTGAATGGGAGGAGAGCTTTGAGAACAAGGTGCTTGATTCCTTGGCTCTTTACAGGGGCGAGGAGAAGGTACGCGAGCTTGACGTGAATGCGACCTCGGTAGACGGTCTGCTTTCAAACAATGAATACAGACTTGTCGCTACATATACAAATAAGGGCGAGACTGAAACCTCTGACCTGATATTTACTACGCAGGCGAAGGCAACACCCGAAATAACTATTACAGAAAATAACAAAACACAAACGTCGCTTGGTTTTGATATATCCGTCACCGATATAGACAGTGTTGGAGCTATAACCAAATTGGAGCTTATTCACGGCGAGGACGTTCAGAATATAACCGATCTCAGCACGCGCGAGTTAACAAATCTTTTGTCAAACAACAAGTACACAGTCAAGGTGACATATACGTACGACTTAAACGATGGCGTTGGCGGACATACAATAGTGGAGACTGTTGATGTAACCACCGAAGCGAAGGCAACACCCGAAATAACTATTACAGAAAAAAACAAAACACAAACGTCGCTTAATTTTGATATATCCGTCACCGATATAGACAGTGTTGGAGCGATAACCAAATTGGAGCTTATTCACGGCGAGGATGTGCAGGATATAACCGACCTCAGCACGCGCGAGTTCACAAACCTTTTGTCAAACAACAAGTACACAGTCAAGGTGACCTATACGTACGACTTAAACGACGGTATTGGAAACCAGACTGTTGAAAAGGCAGTTGATATCACTACCGAGGAAAAGGCAGAGCCGGTATTTACATTCAAAAATATGTCGAGCGAAACCTATTCCTTGGGTGGAGAGTATGATATAACGAATGTTGACAGTACGCTTATCTCGTACAAGGTTGAGCTTTACAGAGGAAATGAGCTTGTCAAAGAAAATATCGACAAGGAGATTACCTTTGATTCGCTTGATTATTACACAGATTATACCGTCAAGATCACATACACCTTTGACGTGAACGACGGTAAGGGTGTGCAGACAAAGACAGCTGAATATGCAATCAAAACGCTTCCCTACATTGACGTCACGGAATGCAAGATAGCTAACACCTCTGCCGTTTCCGAGGGCGACACGATATTTATGCAAGTGAAGCTGGACAACCCATTAAATATGACTATCGACTCGGTTGTCGTTAACGGTGAGACCTATAACGTCACCGGAGTGTCGACAGCGAACAGAATATTCGTTGAGATAGTTTACAGCAATCAGTTTGCCGGTGGTGACACTTATCTGAAGGTCGATAAGGTAAATGCTAAAATAGATACAACTACGCTTGCAGTAGCCCCAAAAACCGAGCTTTCGGATAATATATTCATTAACGGTAAGCTTGAGGTTTTGAAGCTTGAGTTTGTAAACGAAAGCTTTGAGCCTATAGATTGGGCATTCCCGTCCGAGACTGTTTACGTAATGATAACGCTTGATAACCCCACGGGATATACGGTGGATAACATTAACGAAAATAGCAATATAAAATTGACCAAGCTTGATGACAACCATTGGTATTATAAGCCGTACACATGGGGATTTGGCGGATGGCAAACAAAGAGTCTTGATAGTCTTAGTTATAAAAATGAATACGTTGAAAAAACCTTAACGTATTCGAATACGAACATCTCCTGTTATGTGGTCGAATCTGATAATACGGTTTATATTTCCACCCCTGACGACCTTAAAAATATGAACGGTTGCTATTATTATGAAATGACTAACGATATAGATCTTTCTGGCATTGAATGGCTTGGCAACTCGTTTGCAGGAGCGTTTGATGGAAAAGGTTACTCGATAAGAAATATGTCGTTTGTTGGAACAAAAAGATCGAATGTAAGCTGTTTAGGCCTTTTCGCACAGGGAACAGGGATCATCAAAAATCTAACCATGGAAAAAGTCACTATTATTGCAGACGTCATCCCTAATTCCAACGATAATGTTGTGACAAGCTGCGGCTCTATTGTAGCATACGCACAACAAGGCGTTTATCTTGAAAATTGCTCCACCGATGAGGATTGCTTAATAAGTGTCACCGTAGTAGATCGAGTAAGCTATGACGGAGGGCCTGCATCTGTAGGCGGTCTTATAGGATGCATTAATGATTCATCAATTCTTTCTTGCAAAATCGAAGGTTGTGTAAATAACGCGTCGGTTTCCGTTCAAGACAACTATGCTGTGGCGGGGGGTATACTCGGTAATAGTACATTGCCGGTTATAATTACAGGATGTACTAATTATGGCACCATATCGTCTGACACCGCAGATGGCATAGAGTCAGGCGGAAACGGTTCTGGAGGAATTCTCGGCTCTTGCGGCAATAACAACATTTCTAAATGTGTTAATTACGGTGCGGTATCATCAAATGATACCGCTGGCGGAATAGTTGCCGGCGGCAGTGGCAACATATCAAAATGTATTAACTACGGTACAATATCATCCGGTGTACATGCTGGGGGAATTGGCTCTGGCGGTAACATCTCAGACTGTATTAACTATGGCTCCGTGTCAGGTGTAAGCTATGTGGGTGGAATTGAAATAGATAGCGGGAATATAAAGAATTGTCTCAACATCGGTAAAATAATCGATAGGGAGGACTCCACCATTGCCGGTATAGTGGGGAATATTTGGAATATTTGGAATGAAAAAATATCTGGATGTATAACTATAGACACCGATGATAATTATTCTTGGCTTGAATTTGACAACAGTTACGGAACGGACCCCATCTATAAGGTTTGCACCATCGACCAGCTCAACTCCAAGGAATTCTACACCGAAACGCTCGGCTGGAGCGAGGATATCTGGGACTTCTCCGAGCTTGATTATGAAAACGGCAAATATCCTAAGCTGAAATAACAAAATCCTATCTGAAAAAGCCCTCTCCATAACAGGAGAGGGCAAACAAAAACTCCTTCCCGTCGGGAAGGAGTTTTTGCGTTAATATAATCAATTATTCGCCGAATTCATCTTGAGGTACGCGTTGATAAAGCCGTCGATATTTCCGTCCATAACAGACTGAATATTTCCGTCCTCGTAGCCTGTGCGAGTGTCCTTTGCAAGTGTGTAGGGCATAAATACGTAGGAGCGTATCTGCGAGCCCCACTCGATATTTGTCTTGTTGCCCTGGATCTCCTCGATGGTGTCAAGTCGCTCGCGGAGCTTTATCTCCATAAGCTTTGCCTTGAGCATCTTGAGCGCGGTTTCCTTGTTCTGAAGCTGGCTGCGCTCGGTCTGACAGCCGACAACTATTCCCGTGGGCTTGTGAACTATACGGATAGCAGAGTCGGTCTTATTGATGTGCTGACCGCCCGCACCTGATGAACGGTGCGCGGTTATTTCAAGGTCCTCTTCCTTGAGAACTATGTCGTCAACCTCGTCAAATTCGGGCATTACCTCGATAGATGCAAAGGAAGTCTGGCGTCTGCCTGCCGCATCGAAGGGGGAGACACGCACGAGTCTGTGAACGCCGTTCTCGCTCTTGAGGTATCCGTATGCGTTAAGTCCCTCTACCGTGATGGTCGCGGACTTTATACCTGCCGCGTCGCCGTCAAGCCAGTCGATGAGCTTTACCTTAAAGCCCGCCTTTTCTGCCCAACGGTTTATCATTCTATAGAGCATCTGCGCCCAGTCCTGTGCCTCCGTGCCGCCCGCACCGGGGTGGAAGGAGACTATGGCGTTGTTTTTATCATACTGTCCGCAGAGAAGGACGGATATTCTTTCCTTTTCTGCTTCTTCCTCTATTGCCGCAAGCTCGCTGACAACCTCGTCAACGCTGTCCTCGTCATTTTCCTCAATAGCCATTTCAGCCAGAGCGATGGCGTCCTCAAGACGCGAGCCGAGCTTTTCGTATCTCTCTATCGTGTCGCGTGTCTGCTTTATCTCCTGCGTTACCTTGTTTGCCTTTGCGGGGAAGTTCCAGAACATGGGGTCAAGAGTCTGCGCCTCAAGCTCGGCAAGGCTCTCCCGAAGGTAGGGTATGCGGAGCGCGCTTTCAAGCTCCTTTATATCTGCTCTGAGAGCGACAAGCTTATATTTTGCTTCTTCAAGTGCGATTATCACGTGGTAATCCTCCTGTAATCAAGTCATATTTTTCCATTATACATTTAACTTTTATATTATATCATAAGTTTTGAGCATTTGCAAGAAAAAATTTCATAAAATTGAAAAAACTCGTCAAGTCCGTGTGGATAAAGGAAAATAATACCTCAAGGCGCAGAAAAAAGCGCGCGTCGGCACTTGACTTTTACGCATAAACTAATTATAATAATACTGTATTATATATTATGTCGAAATCAATTTTGATTTTGGAAAGGAGAACAAAATGGTAGTAACAAAGAGATCTATAATCGGTGACATTCTTGATTATGATCCGGGCACGGCAGAATTTTTCTTTGAGATCGGTATGCACTGTCTTGGCTGTCCCGCTTCCCGCGGAGAGTCCATTGAGGAAGCCTGCGCGGTACACGGTACTGATCCTGACGCGCTTGTTGAGAAGATAAATTCTTATCTCGGAAATAAGTAATCGGTCATAGGGCCGGCGGCTTGACGTTTGTCCGCCGCCGACCCATTTTCTTTTGAAATACATATTGTTCGGTGATACTATGCAAAAATACATACTTGATAAACGGCTTCTTACGGCGGCGAGCTTTGTCCCGCAGGGTGCTATACTTGCGGACATTGGCAGCGACCACGCGTATTTGCCGATACATCTCGCGCAAGCGGGTAAAATACTACGAGCGCTTGCTTCGGATATAAATACAGGTCCCGTGGAAGCCGCGAGAAAAAATATAATATCATACGGAGTAGGCGATAAGGTCACAGCGCAAAAGGCCGACGGGCTTGACGGTGTGGATGACTTTTCTCCCGATTGCATAACAATACTCGGTATGGGCGGCGAGCTTATAGTCAAAATAATTGACCGCGCGCCGTGGGTGAGAAACAAAAAAATACGACTTATACTCCAGCCTATGACGCACGGAGAGATACTTTCGCGTTATCTGTGCGAGCAAGGCTTTGAGATAGTGGACGAGACTATTATCTGCGACGGCGAGCGTGACGACAGGATCTACAGGATACTTGTTGCGGAGTTTGACGGCGTAAGGCGAGAGCTGACGGAGGCAGAGCATTACGTTGGAAGGCTTAATCTTGCCCGCAAGCCCGACTGCACGCAGACATATATAAAAAGACTTGTTTATATGCTTGAGACCAAACGTCAGGGCAGACTTCTCGGCGGGCTTGACTGCACGCACGAGGACAGACTGATAGAGGAATTGGGCAAATATTTATAATCAATGATGGGGCTCTACTCATCCGTCACCTGCGGTGACATCTTCTCTGACGGAGAAGGCTAAAAGAAAGGATTTTTTATGAAAACACTTGAATTTTACAAAGAGCTTTGCAAAATAATACCCCGCGAGCTTTCCTGCGAGTGGGACCACGACGGACTTGAGGTCTGCCCTGACGGTGAGACAGAGGTCAAAAAAATACTTATTTCGCTTGACGTCACCGACGAGGTGATCGATAAGGCAATAAAGGACAAGGTGGATGTAATACTTGCGCATCACCCACTGTTTTTCAAGGGTGTTGGCGACGTAAATATTGAAAGACCAAACGGCGAGAGGGTAGTAAAGCTTGTCAAAAACGACATATCGGTAATGACCTTCCACACCCGTCTTGACGCGGTAGAGGGCGGAGTTAACGATACACTTGCGTCAAAGCTGGGTCTTGAAAATGTTGAGACAGTGGGCGATGATGGCATTGTGCGCGTAGGCGAGCTTCCCGACGAGATGGAGGCGGACGGATTTGCGCGTCTTGTGAAATTTGCGCTCGGCGCGCCCTGCGTGTCGCTCTCGAATTGCGGCAAAAAGGTAAAGAAAATTGCGCTCATTGGCGGCTCGGGCGGCGAGGATATATACGTAGGCAAGGCTGCGGGCGCTGATACATACCTTACAGGCGAGCTGAAATATCACCAGACCATATCTGCGGGCGAGTACGGAATGAATCTTGTCTGCGCGGGACATTTTTATACCGAGTATCCCGTGACGGAATTTTTGTCGGAGCAGGCAAAGAGACTTTGCCCCGATGCTGATATTGAGATTTTCTTCTCGGACAGAGTAGAGGTTATATAAAGGAGTAAACAATGACATACGTAGTATCAAATATTCACGGAGATTATGAGAGCTTCAAGGCTCTGCTTGAGACAATAAAATTCAAGGACACGGACGTTATGTACATCCTCGGCGACATAGTGGACTATGGTGAGGGTTCAATGGAGCTTATAAACGATATAAGCGTCAGATACAACGTCTACTGCGTGGTAGGCGAGCACGATTTCCGCGCTCTCAGAATGCTCTCGGGCTTTTCAAAAATGCTTGAGAGCGGCGATAGACCCACAGCGGAGTTTATCTCCGAGATGACCGAGTGGTCGGCAGACGGCGGAGCTATCACGCTCGAAAAATTCCGCGAGCTTGACGAGGACGCACGCGAGGGAGTTATAGACTACCTTTCGGATATGGCGCTTTATGAGGAGATCACGGTCGGCGGACAGGATTATCTGCTCGTGCATGCGGGAATTGCGAATTTCACCCCCGACATTGATCTGGACGAGCTTTCTCCCGAGGACTTCTTCGGCGAGGCGCTTGACCTTGCAAAGAAATATTACGATGATAAGGTAATCATCGTCGGACATAACCCCACCACCTCCGACAACGGCGGCGAGGACAGAATATTCTTTGGCAACAACTCCATTGATGTTGACTGCGGCGCTATGCGCGGCGGCAGACTTGGCTGTCTTTGCCTTGAAAACAAGAAAGAATACTATATCTAAATGATCAACATAAAAAAGAACGACCTGCTCACCCTGGACATAACCGATATGAACAACCTCGGCGCGGGAATAGCGCACACACAAGGCGGCATGACCGTGTTTGTGACGGGAGCGGTTATCGGCGACAGGGTGCAGGCAAAGGTCATAAAAATTACGAAAAATTATCTTGTGTGCAGGCTGGAGCAGATACTTATTCCGTCAGACAAGCGCGATCCCGCGCCGCTTTGCGACGCGCCCGCGTCCTGCGGCGGTTGTTGCTATCGCAATCTGAAATATCAGCACGAGCTTGAGATAAAAAGAGATTACGTAAAAAGTGTCTTTCGCAAGGCGGGACTTTCTGACGTAGTAGTTGAGGACACTCGCACCACGGGGCAGACCTCGGGCTATAGAAACAAGGCGCAGTACCCCGTGCGTCAGACAAAAAGCGGTATTAAGGCGGGCTTTTTCGCGGCGAAAACTCACACGCTAATTCCTGCGGACAAGTGTATGCTCCAGCCCGAGATATTCTCGGAAATTGTTGCGTTTACGCTTGATTTTGCAGAGAAGAACGGCATATCGGCTTACGACGAGGAGACCTGCAAGGGAACACTCCGACACATATATATCCGCGAGGGAAAACAGACGGGCGAGATCATGCTCTGCCTTGTTATAAATGCGGATAAGCTACAAAAGGCGCAGCTTTTTGCAAATCAGGCTATGGAGACATTCCCGAGAATCGTCTCGGTTATGCTGAATGTAAATAAGAAAAATACCAACGTCATTCTCGGCGACAGATTTGAGTGCATAGGCGGCAGAGACTATATTGTGGACAGACTTTGCAGTCTTGATTTTCAGATATCCGCGGGCTCGTTTTATCAGGTCAATCACGACGCGGCGGAGCTGCTTTACGGTCTTGCGGCAGAGCGCGCGGGATTGACAGGGAATGAAATTCTCGCCGACCTTTACTGTGGCGCGGGAACTATTGGACTTTCAATGGCGGACAAGGCAAAAATGCTCGTCGGCATCGAGATAGTGTCCGAGGCAGTCGAGTGCGCCAAGAAAAATGCAGAGATAAACGGAATAGAGAATGCTCACTTTTTCTGCGGAGACGCGTCCGAGACGGGTGGCTTGCTTGCAAATGCCAAGAAAACTCTTGGCGACTTCACCCCCGATGTTGTTGTCATTGACCCGCCGCGTAAGGGAACTACTGTTGAGCTTATGGACTACCTTTCAAACATCGGCGTGAACAAAATTGTTTACGTATCCTGCGGCCCAGACACCCTCGCGCGCGACTGCGCGTATTTCAAGAGCTTGGGCTATGAGATTGGTGTTGTCACTCCTGTGGATCTTTTCCCCGGTACGGGGCACGTTGAGAGTGTTGTGCTTTTAAGTCGAGAGAACGTGCATAATATGAAGCTGCATTCCTCGCCGTTTGAGATGATAAAGAGCGGCAAAAAGACAATAGAGCTCCGCTTGTTTGACGAAAAGCGTCAGCAAATAAAGGTAGGGGATAAGATTGTTTTTACAAACACCGCCACAGGTGAGGCACTCAACACAAAGGTTGTGAAATTGCACCGATTTGATAGCTTTGAAGAATTATACAAATCACTCCCCCTGCTAAATTGCGGATATACAACCGGAGATGTTGACAAGGCGCAGCCATCGGATATGGAAAAGTATTATTCCATGGACGAACAGAAAAAATACGGTGTTGTGGGAATTGAGCTTCGCTGACAGAAGCTGACATGGTTCATAAACGGGAGCACCAAGGCGCTCCCCTACGACAAAATAATCAAATATCCATATAATGTAATTGATACCCGATTATCCGTAGGGGCTGGCGCCCACGACAGCCCGTTTGAGAATAATCTTTTGAGCAAAACTCGAAAGTTTATTTTTCAGCAGTACGGTATAATATGTCGAATATACAAACAAGAAAAGGAGGTAATAAATGCGATATTTCAAGTATAAAAACACCAAGAAAAATATGAACAATGCTTTGAAAGAGCAATACTTGACTTTGACTAAAGACGAAAAACGCACAGTTAGAAAAGAAAGATTTTGGCGAAGATGCAGTAGCATAGTTGCATTTATAATCTTTTTCTCCTGTATGTTTGCTTCTATATATCTTCTCAAAACAATTCCTAATCCAAGCAATCAGTGGTTAGAGGTTCTCGTTATTATAGCAAAAGTAATCGCTGGATTTGTCTTGCTCATAGTTAGTGGATTTTTGACCTACGGAATAACATATCCCTTATGGAAAAAGGTTGAATCATTTAACATTCCTTTAATGAAAAAAGAGGTTTTTTCAAAAGCATGTGAACATTTACGTGATTACTATGAACTACAAGAGCCATACATTATAACAAAGTGCTATGATTCGTCTAATAAAAAATTCAGGAATCATGATGTATGCATATTTGTCGTTAACGATGAACTTCGCATTACTACCGACTTGATCAGAGGATTTCTTCACGGGCATAGAGATTTAGGATGCTATGTATTCAAACGAGATGAAATAGTAATTTCAAAGAAACATGAAAATAATCTTATGATTTTAGAGCTGAAAGCAGAAGATACCATTTTTCTGTTGGGTTACCGAGCGAAAAGGTTTATAGAAAACAGCTTTCTTTCGACCGAAAACGATACATAAAATATACCTTTTGGCTTGACAACCCCCATTTTTCGACCATTTTGAGACCTTTTTGAGTCTTGACCCACGTCGAGAGTGCGATCTGACGATAAAATAACAGCGAACTCGTAGGCGGACGATTTGCAAGCAAATCGTCTTGCTCCCGCCGCAAAAAACAATTGCTAATAAAACGGCGGGAGTAAATCCCCGCCCTACTGCAAATATAAGGAGAAATTTATGAAAAACACAACTAACTGTACTTATGATTTGATGTTAAAGGTTAATTTGTTCATTACAAGAAAGCAAAGGCGTTTTAACCTGATCTACTTTCTTATTACGGCAGTATTGGGTGTGGGCTTGATATTGGCAGACCTTTTGTCGGAGCAAGCCGTTACAGCAGATGCGGGAATATTTTTTCTTATATTTTCCGTTGTAGCCGCTATTGCTTTGCTCAAGCAGAGAAAGTCAAAATGGGGGCAGGCAGTTCAGAAATCTATAGATGACAACCCAAATAAGAAGCAGGAATATCAATTTGAGGATAATGCGATTACAGTTATCCAGGAGAGCGACAAGGTTCAGTCGA
Organism: Eubacteriales bacterium; assembly: GCA_045542075.1. Taxonomy (GTDB): domain Bacteria; phylum Bacillota; class Clostridia; order Oscillospirales; family CAG-272; genus SVTX01. The sequence continues at coordinate 10,083 of JAZQKI010000022.1, read as the reverse complement.
CAACAAAAATAGATTATTCATATATCGCCAGTGTCGTTATGGTTGACTCAAACACCTGCTATTTCCTGACAAAGGGAAATATATATTATATTTTGTATGATGAGCAGGGAATAAATGACATATATGATTATCTCTGCGCAAAAAAGGTATAACAAAGACGCAAGCGCAGGCAGTTTGAGGAGAGTATAATGAAAAAAACACTACTTAAAACCCCTCTGTGTGATCTTCCGCAAGACATTGAAAGGCTGATTGCGGGCGCGGAGATATACGATAGCTCCTGCTCGCCCGAGGCGAGAGTATATTTTATTGACCGCGACCATGGATACTTTCTGAAAAGGTCGGCGGTTGGCACTCTTGCAAAAGAGGCGCAAATGACCGCGTATTTTCACAAATTAGGTCTTGGCGCGGAGGTGCGGAAATATGAGGCGGGCGAGTATGATTGGCTCTTGACCTCGCGCGTGATTGGCGAGGACTGCACGCACGCGGATTACCTCGCTTGCCCCGAGCGGCTTTGCGACACAATAGCGACAATTCTGCGAGAGCTACACGAAATGAATGCGTCAGACTGTCCCGTGCCCGACAGAACTGCGGAATATCTTGCACTTGCCGAGAAAAATTACATAACGGGCAATTATGATAAGTCGCATTTTCCCGACAGCTTCGGATATGAGTCTGCCGAGCAGGCGTGGGCGGTGTTAAATGAAGGGAAGTCCGCGCTGAAAAGCGACGTTCTCATTCACGGCGACTACTGTCTGCCCAATATTATGCTTGACGGCTGGAAGCTTTCGGGCTTTGTGGATGTCGGCAACGGTGGCATTGGTGATCGGCACATTGACGTCTTTTGGGGAATTTGGACACTGTGGTTCAATCTCGGCACAGACAAATACCGTGACCGCTTTATTGACGCTTACGGCAGAGATAAAATAGACGAAAATATACTCAAAATCATCGCCGCGGCAGAGGTTTTTGGGTAAAAACGAGGTGAGAAAATGAACAAAGATATGTGCGTTCCGTGCGAGGAAGGGATAATAAATATCCGCGTCGGCGCGATCATTATGAAGGACGGAAAGATACTTATGGTCGGCAACGACAGAACTGATTATTTGTATTCCGTCGGCGGCAGGATAAAATTCGGTGAAACTGCCGAGGAAGCCATTATCCGCGAGGTTTTTGAGGAGACGGGTGTGAAAATGGAGATAGACCGTCTCGGATTTATACATCAAAACTATTTTTACGGCGACGCGCCTACAAACCTCGGCAAGCTTATATATGAAATATCTTTTTATTTCTATATGAAAGTTCCCGACGGTTTTGCGCCGATAAGCGAAAGCTTCACGGAGGATAACAGCAAGGAATGTCTGAGGTGGGTTTCTCTTGACGAGGACATTAAGATGTATCCCGAATTTTTCAGGACTGAGCTTAACAACCCCTCGGATGCCGTGCGATATTTTTCAAATGACGAGAGATGATATAAACGAAAGGAACATAACTATGAAAAAAATCATTTTTGACACAGATATCGGCGGCGACTGCGACGACACAGGCGCGCTTGCTATAGTACATCAGGGTGTAAACGTTGGACTTTGCGAGCTTCTTTGCGTGAGCGTCAGCACCGCAGACCCTTGGGCGCCCGCTTGCGCGGACGTAATAAACCGCTATTACGGACATATAGTTCCTATCGGACAGACGACGGTTGCTCCCGCGGGGGACGTGACAATGGAGATGATACTTGCAAACTACGGCAAGCACACTGCCGAGACCTTCGGCAGCGACTATCTCCCCGGTGGCGCAAAGAAGCCCGAGGATGCGGTAAGACTTCTCCGCAGAACACTTGCCAATAACACAGGCGACAAAATAACGCTTATGGTCATAGGCTCTTGCATAAATTTCGGCAGACTGCTTGAGAGTGAGGGCGACGACATATCCGACAAGACGGGAATTGAGCTTGTGCGCGAGCAGGTAGAGCTTGTTTCTCTTATGGGCGGACTTTTCCTTGACGGCAATATGCAGACAAATATGCCCGAGCTGCCCGGCGAGTACAACCTCAGAACAGATATAAGAACGGCAAGATTGGTATTTGAAAAATGCCCCGCGCCTATCGCGATATCCCACTTTACCGTGGGAGACGTTATATTCTCGGGCACGTCGATTATTGAGACTCAGCCCGACAGTCCCGTGCGCGAGTCCTACATATATCACGTAAAGGGCAAGAGAAACAGCTGGGACCCCATTTCCGCATTTTACGCGGTTTACGGCTGCGGCGACGGTGTGTTCACAGACAACCGCCGCGGCAGAGTGACTGTTGACGAGCGCGGTGTGACCGCATTCTACGAGGGCGAGGGCGACAATATGCACATTCTTATAGACTGTCCCGACAACGCCGCCGCGGAAATAGCGCTTGATAAGGCTATGGTGGGTACGTTGCTCAATAAATAAGGAAAATAAGATATGGAAGAATTTATTTTAATACGACCGACGAGCGAGTACGCAACTCAGATTTCGGAATACAGGCAAGAATTTCTTGACGCCGGCGACTCGATGGACGGCTGTGGTCCGCTTCGCAGAATTGAAGATCCTGAGGAATATATAAAAGTATGTCAGGATTACGAATCCACCAAAGAGGTTTCTGCCCAATTGGTTCCTGCGACGCAATTTATGCTTGTCAGAAAAGCGGATAACAAGGTGCTGGGATTTTTGCAGGTAAGGCATGAGTTTAACGACTATCTCTCCCAATTTGGCGGACATATCGGGTATTCCGTAAGACCGAGCGAACGACGCAAGGGATATGCCAAGGAAATGCTCAAAATGGCGCTTCCGTTTTGCAAGGGAATTGGTCTTAATAAGGTGCTTATAACCTGTGTTGACGGCAATATTGCAAGCGAAAAGACGATTCTCGCAAACGGCGGCGAGTATGAATCAACGGTATATGAGCCAAACGGAAACAGAGATTTGAAAAGGTTTTGGATAACCCTGTGATGGAGGGGCAAAATGGTCAAGTGGATATTTTTTGATGTTGGCTCGACGCTCGTTGATGAAACCGAAGCATACGATCACAGAGTGCGAGAAATGATTGCCGGCACAAGCATCACTTTCAAGGAATTTGATGGTGTCCGTATTGCTCTCGCTCAACAAGGACTTGACGGTAATTCTGCTGCTATCAAACACTTTGGATTAACGAAACCCCCGTGGCACTCGGAAGATGAAGTTCCGTATTCAGATGCACATAGCACATTGGCGGCTCTCGTTGACAAGGGATATGAACTCGGCATAATTGCAAACCAAAAACTCGGAACAGAAGAACGCTTGGAGTCTTGGGGCTTGCGCCAATACTTCGAGGTAATTGCTGCATCCGCAGAGATTGGATACGCCAAGCCCGATAAGGAAATTTTTGAAAAGGCTTTAGAGTTTGCAAAATGCACCGCAGAGGAAAGCGTTATGGTTGGTGATCGGCTCGACAACGATATTATCCCTGCAAAAGCGATTGGAATGAAAACTGTTTGGGTTAAGAACGGTCTTGCACAATATCAGGGTGCAGAGCTTGGTGAGGGCGTTGCGGATTATCAAATCGATTCTTTATCTGAATTACTCCGCATTTTATGAGCATACAGAAATTGAGGAAATATTATGGCAGATATACTTTTCAAAACAGACGATTTTGTTTTTTCGTACCGTGTCGGTGGACTTCTGATCCACAACGGCAAGGTACTTATGCAAAAGCTTGTCGGTGAGGACGGCTACGCCTTTATAGGCGGTCACGTTGCATTTGGCGAAACGACAGCGGAAACGATCATAAGAGAATTTAAGGAAGAAATCGGTGCTGACATCAAGGTTGAAAGACTCTTTATGGTGAACGAGAATTTCTTCCCTTGGGGTACTCGCCCTTGTCAGCAGATAAACCTATATTATTTGGTTTCCTTAAAGGACGAAACACAGATACCGCTTGATAGAAATTTCAAAGCACTTGACGAGCTTGGCAACGAGCGTATTGAGCTTGATATGTGTTGGATACCGCTTGAAGATGTACCGAACAAGAATATCTATCCGCCGCAGGCAAAGGAATACATCGTGAACATTCCCGATGAGATCGTGTACTTTGTTTATAAGGAGTGAACGTATGGGGAGCGTTATATTAGTTTGCGGTTTGAATGGCGCAGGTAAAAGCACACTGGCAAAAGCACTTGCCGAAAGATTAAATCTCCGCTTCATTGATATTGAAGATATATACTTTTCTCGTCAAGACAATCCTGATTATCCGTATGAAAAATCCCGTCCTTACGAAGAGGTTGTATCAATGCTTACAAACATTGCAAACGGTGAAAATGACTTTGTTCTGGCATCGGTAACAGGAAGCTTTGGAGATGAGTTTATTTCTAACTTGAAGTGTGTAATCTCTATTGAAGTCCCAAAGGAGATACGATTAAAGCGAGTACATAATAGGTCATACATACTTTTCGGTGAGAAAAGTTGTAAAGGCGGTGATTATTACGAGCAAATCGAGACCTTCCATAATTTTTGTGCTTCAAGGGATGATAATTTAGTTAACGATTGGCTATCAACTCTATGTTGCCCCATATTTAGAGTAGATGGAGCATTGCCAATAAGTGATAATGTAAATCTGATTGCTGAAAAGTTGAATTCACAGAAGGAGTAATTATGGACTTTGAACAACTTGCAAAAATAGAAAACGAAAGTGAACGTGTAAACAGAACCTATGACATATTTAACGAGGATGCAAGGCTCAATCATTCAAAAGCCGCAAGAGTTGAATTTCTGACCACCGTTCGCTACATAGAAAAATACTTGAAAGAGGGCGACAAGATACTCGACATCGGTGCAGGCACAGGTGAATACAGCCTTTACTTTGCCCGTAAGGGATATGAGGTATCGGCTCTTGAGCTTGCCGATGCCAACATTGCCGCCTTCAAAAAGAAGCTCACGCCCGAAGATAATATTGACCTCGTTCAAGGTAATGCACTTGACCTCTCTCGCTATGCAGATAAGTCGTTTGATATTGTCCTTCTGTTCGGCCCGCTTTATCATTTGAAAAATGATGTGGATAAGCAAAAATGTATTAGCGAAGCAAAGCGAGTATGCCGCGACGGTGGCAAAATATTCTTTTCGTTTATTTCTAACGACTTCGTTTTTCTTACCGAGTTTGAATATGATGTAAGCTATTTTTCAAACGGACATTATGACAAAGAGACCTTTAAGCTTGAGGACTTTCCGTTTGTGTTCCACACGGTAGGTGCGGCAAGAAAGCTTCTTTCTGATGGCGGTATAAATGTCTTACACGAGGTTGCATCCGACGGCGCAAGCGAGCTGCTTGCAGATCGTATCAATGAAATGAGCGATGAGGACTACGCGCAATATCTGCGCTACCACTATTATATTTGTGAAAAGCCGGAGCTGCTTGGTATGACCAATCACCTGCTTTTCGTGGGAGAAAAACAATGAACTTTATATCAAAAAAATTCAACGAGCTGACGGTTTATGAGCTTTACGAGATACTCAGATCTCGCTCGGAGGTGTTCCTTCTGGAGCAAAATATAATCTGTCAGGATATGGACGGCGTGGACTGCGAGAGTCTGCACTGCTTCTTATGGCAGGACGGACGCGTCATAGCCTGTCTGCGCGCGTATTATTCGGGCAAGGACACCGTAAAGATAGGCAGAGTGCTGACACTCACGCACGGTCAGGGTCACGGCAGACTGCTTATGACTGAAGCCTTGAAGGCGATCAGAGAAAAAATGCCGTGCGAAAAGATTGTTGTCAGCGCGCAGACGCAGGCGCTCGGATATTACGAAAGATGCGGATTCAAGGTCATATCCGACGAATATCTTGAGGAGGGGATACCCCACGTCAAGATGATACTCGATTTATAAAAAATCATATATATTAAGGAGAGAAAAATGTTAGACCTGATAAGGAGCAGATACAGCACAAAGGCTTATTCGGACAAAGAAGTTCCCGCAGAGCTTATAGAGCAGATAGTTGACGCGGGCGTTTGGGCGGCTTCGGGCCGCAACCGCCAGGCAGTAAGATTTATGGTGGTCACAAATAAAGAGGTCATCAAGACACTTTCGAGAGTAAACGCCGAGGTCGGCGGTTTTCCCGCAGGCACAGATCCGTTTTATAACGCGCCCGTCGTTGTCGTAGTCTTTGCGGATAGAGACGTGCATACACACGTAGAGGACGGCTCGCTCGCGCTTGGCAACATGCTCAATACGGCGTTCTCGCTCGGTATAGGCTCGTGCTGGGTACACAGAGCAAAGGAAATGTTTGAGGGTGACGAGTGCAGAGCAATAGCTCGCGAGTGCGGAATACCCGACAGCTATGTCGGTGTTGGCAACTGTATTCTCGGCTACAGCGCGGAGACTCGCAGCACAAAGCCCAGAGTAGAGGGCAGAGTGCATTATGTAAAATAAGAACAAAATTGACATATTTAAGATAAGAGAGGATTTAGTTATGTATCGTATAGGAATTGATCTTGGCGGCACAAACATCGCAGCGGCGATAGTTGACGGTAATTTCAGCATTATCAAGAAAAAGAGTATTCCCACCACAGTCACCGAGGGCGGCGACAGAATTGTTGAGGATATGGCGTATCTTTGCCGCGCACTTTGCGAGGAGTCGGGGATTCTGCTTTCTGACATTGAGGCGGTAGGTATCGCATCTCCCGGAATCGCGAACAGCCGCGACGGCGTTGTTGAATATTCCTGCAACCTTCCGCTTTTGCATTTCCCTATTTGCAAAAAGCTTTCCGACAAGCTTGACGGTGTTGAGACTCACGTTGAGAACGACGCTAACGCGGCGGCGTGGGGCGAGGCGGTCGCAGGCGCGGCAAAGGGAACGGATAATTCGGTAATGATAACTCTCGGCACGGGAGTTGGCGGCGGAGTTATAGTTGACGGCAAGGTGTATGCGGGCTTTAATTTTGCGGGAGCGGAGCTTGGACATATCGTTATCTCCGCGGGTGGCAGACCCTGCGGCTGCGGCAGACTTGGCTGTTGGGAGGCGTACAGCTCTGCAACGGCTCTTATAAATATGACAAAGGAAAAGCTCGCTGAGTGCAAGGAGACTGGCAGAGAGACTCTTATGGAGGCTCTTGCGGTCAATGGAGTCAACGGCAGAGTTGCATTTGACGCGTATGACGAAGGAGATGAGGCTGCGGCAGAGGTCATAAAGGAATACTCCTATTATCTCGCTTGCGGAATCACAAACATAATCAACCTCTATCAGCCCGAGGTGTTGTCCATAGGCGGAGGAATTTCGGGTCAGGGACAAAAGCTGCTCGACCTCATTATGCCTATCGTTAAAAAAGAAAGCTACGGCGGAGCGGGTACTGTCACGCCCACGAAGGTCTGCATAGCAGCTCTTGGCAACGATGCGGGAATTATCGGCGCGGCATTTCTTGGAATCTGATGAAAAAATTTAACGTGACGGGTATGAGCTGTGCCGCTTGCTCCTCCCGAGTTGAAAAAGCGGTATGCTCTCTTGACGGCGTTGAGTCCTGCGCGGTAAATCTGCTTACGAACTCTATGACGGTTGAGGGCAATATAGACGACGAGACAATAATCTCGGCGGTCGAGGGCGCGGGCTATGGGGCTTCATCTGCCGAGGCAGATGGCAAGAGCTCAAAAATATCGGGCTCGCTTGACCGAGCACTTGAGGACAAGGAAACACCAAGGCTTATAAAGCGGCTTTGCTGGTCGCTGGGATTTTTGCTTGTCCTTATGTATATCTCAATGGGACATATAATGTGGGGCTGGCCATTGCCCGAGTTTATGCGCAACCCCATTCTGCTTGCATCTGTTGAGTGCGTGCTTGCCCTTATAATAATGATAATAAACCGCAAGTTTTTTATAAACGGTGTTAAGGGTGCGCTTCACCTCTCACCGAATATGGACACACTTGTGTCTCTCGGCTCGGGCGCATCGTTTATATACAGCGGAGTTTTGACTGTTCTGATAATTGTTGCTGTATCAAAGGGAGATCACGAAGCAGCGCACACGCATCTGCACGGACTTTATTTTGAGTCCGCGGCGATGATACTTTCGCTCATAACCCTCGGCAAGCTTCTCGAGGCCTACTCAAAGGGCAAGACCACCGATGCGCTCCGCGGACTTATGGATCTTGCTCCCAAAAAGGCGACGCTTCTTGTAGAAGGCAGCGAGGTGGAGATCCCCGCCGAGGACGTCAAGGTCGGAGATATATTTGCGGTCAGACCCGGCGAGAGCTTTCCCGTGGACGGTGTGGTGCTTGAGGGAGTCAGCGCGGTTGACGAGTCTGCGCTCACGGGTGAGAGTATTCCCGTGGATAAGGGCGAGGGCGACCATGTTTCCGTGGCGACTATAAACAAATCCGGGTATCTTGTCTGTCGCGCCGAGAAGATCGGCTCGGAGACGGCACTTGCAAAGATAATAAAAATGGTGAGCGACGCGTCCGCCACAAAGGCTCCTATTGCCAAGATCGCGGATAAGGTGTCGGGTGTTTTCGTGCCCGTGGTAATAGCAATTTCGCTTGTCACGACAGCGGTGTGGCTGATAATAGAGCAAAATATCGGCTATGCGTTAGCGCGCGGAATTTCGGTGCTTGTTATAAGCTGTCCCTGCGCGTTGGGCTTGGCAACCCCCGTCGCAATAATGGTTGGCAGTGGTATGGGCGCAAAGAACGGCATACTCTTCAAGACCGCTCAATCGCTCGAGCAGACAGGCAGGGCGGAGATAGTAATTCTCGACAAGACGGGAACCATCACCAGCGGTTCACCCGAGGTGACGGATATATGGACTGCGGAAAATATAAGTCAGAATCAGCTTTTGAGCGTTGCGTATTCGCTTGAGAAAAAGAGTGAGCATCCGTTGGCGAGAGCTGTAATTTCAGAATGCGAAAAATTGGATCTCACGCCATCCGACGCGACCGACTTTTCGGTGCTTGTCGGAAGCGGAGTTCAGGGTATTATTGACGGAAAGCAAGCCGTTGGCGGAAGCTTAAAGCTTATAAGCCAGAAGATAAATCTCTCATCTGAGGCGCAAGCGGTAGCGGAAAGCTACGCGGAGCAGGGCAAGACACCGCTTTTGTTCTGCCACGGCGGAGAGATGCTGGGCATTATTGCGGTTGCGGACAGAATAAAGGGAGACAGCGCCGAGGCTATCTCTCAGCTTCACGGCATGGGTATTAAAACCGTTATGCTCACAGGCGATAACTCACGCACCGCAAGGGCGGTTGCGGAGCTTGTTGGAGTTGACGAGGTCATCTCGGACGTGCTTCCCGACGGCAAGGCGGCGGCAGTTGCAAAATACAAACGTGAGGGCTGTGTGATAATGGTGGGCGACGGAATCAACGACGCGCCCGCACTCACGAGCGCGGACATTGGAATAGCGATAGGCGCGGGAACGGATATTGCTATAGACGCGGCGGACGTGGTGCTTATGAAGAGTGAGCTTATGGACGTTCCCGCGGCGATAAGACTCAGTCGCAGAGTGCTTACAAACATTAAGGAAAATCTGTTCTGGGCATTTATTTACAATATAATCGGCATACCGCTTGCGGCGGGCGTGTGGATAGGACTTCTCGGCTGGGAGCTGAGCCCTATGTTCGGCGCGGCGGCAATGAGTATGTCAAGCTTTTGCGTGGTATCAAACGCACTGAGACTTAATCTCGTGAATATTTACTGCCCCAAAAGTGACAGGAAAATAAAACACAAGCATAAAAAGGAGAATAAGGAAATGACAAGAACAATTCATATAGTTGGTATGATGTGCCCTCACTGTGAGGCAAGAGTAAAGAAATATCTTGAGGCGGCGGACGGCGTACTCTCTGCCGAGGTAAGTCACGAAAAGGGAACCGCTGTCGTTGTGACAAACGGTTCTGTTTCCGATGAAGCATTGACCAAGATAGTAGTGGATCTCGATTATAAGGTCACGTCTGTTGAAAAAAGAGGGGTATGCGTGATGTCCTTAACGGACAAATCACGCATCGAGATAAATCCCTAACGGGATTTTCGATATGTTGCTAGCGCAACTCGATATGCCTACGGCTCGATATGTTTGCTCCGCAAACGAGGGATTTATCTCATATCGAATT
>JAZQKI010000021.1:0-23176 GCA_045542075.1 Eubacteriales bacterium | reverse complement strand
AGGGGGTCACCGTTCGACTTGAATGTGTTATGCACGCCGCCAGCGTTCATCCTGAGCCAGGATCAAACTCTCGAACAATTGTATCTTATCTGCTCTCGCAGTTAAAATCTTTTTCTTCGAGCTTTTTTTCTAGCTTTACTTACTTTTTAGAGTCGTGTACTCTATTAAAATTGACAGATCTGTATTTCGCACTTATCTTGCTTTGTACTTATCTCTTGTTGTTCAATTGTCAAGGTTCAATTTTCGCTCGCCCGTTTTGTGCGAGCCTAATCAGTATATCACATTTGTCTCTTTCTGTCAATAGTTTTTTCAAACTTTTTCTGAAATTTTATGTGATTTTTTGCTGCTTTTTTTCGGCAGCTTTATTATTATATCACCGCGAGAGGTATTTGTCAACAAGAATTTTCGAAAAATTTCACTTTTGGCGTTATTCGTAATTTAACTGAAATTGAAACACTAATTTAGTGCATTTTGACCAAAAAAGCAAAGAATTCCTCCCCGCACGGGGCTCTCAGAAGTTGTATTTTGCAGATTTGTTTAGCATAAATTCACAAAAAGGAATACTTTTTGCGGTTTACAAAAAGCATTCCTTTTTAAGCAATCAATATATAATAATGAAGAAAATCACTTCATCACTGCGCCCTTTGCTGCCGAGTCAACAAGTCTTGCATATCTCGCAAGCCATCCGGTCTTAACATTAGGCTCAGGAGCAACATATTTCTCGCGTCTTGCCGCGAACTCCTCGTCAGACACACGCGCGTTTATGGATGCATTAGGAATGTCGATCTCAATTATATCTCCCTCTCTGAGAAGTCCGATATTTCCTCCGCATGCCGCCTCGGGGCAGACGTGTCCTATCGACGCGCCTCTTGAAGCGCCCGAGAATCTTCCGTCGGTGATAAGCGCGACGGTCTTGTCAAGCTTCATTCCCGCCAGAGCCGATGTTGGATTTAACATTTCTCTCATTCCGGGGCCTCCAACGGGGCCTTCGTATCTTATAACGACTACGTCACCATGGGTTATCTTGCCGCTGTAAATTGCCGCAATAGCCTCATCCTCGGAGTTGAAAACTCTTGCCGGACCGCTATGGCAAAGCATTTCGGGAGCTACCGCGCTTCGCTTTACGACGCAACCGTCCTGCGCGATATTACCCCAGAGTATCTGTATTCCGCCCGTCTCGCTATAAGGATCGTCAATGGGTCGGATGCTTCTGTTATCCTTTATGTGCGCTCTCTCAATATTTTCCGCAACTGTTTTGCCGCTCACGGTAGGAAGGCTACCGTCAATAAGTCCACGCTTAAGCAGTTCAGCCTGAACCGCGGGAATACCACCCGCCGCGTCAAGATCCTGCATATGAGTAGGGCCTGCAGGTGCTAAATGGCAGAGGTTAGGAACTCTTGCGCTCATCTCATTGAATGCATTGAGGTCAAGAGGACATCCAGCCTCGTTTGAGATAGCGAGCAGGTGAAGAACACTGTTTGACGAGCAACCCAACGCCATATCGCAAGCAAGGGCATTGAGGATGGATTTTTCGTTTATTATCTGTCGCGCGGTAATTCCCTTTTCGACAAGGCTCATAATAGCCATGCCTGCATGCTTTGCAAGCATAGTTCTTCTTGACGACACAGCAGGAATTGTTCCGTTGCCCGGCAGCGCAATGCCGATTGCCTCGCAAAGACAGTTCATGGAATTTGCAGTGTACATTCCCGCGCAGGATCCGCAACCGGGACATACTCCCTTTTCACACTCGTCAAGCTTGCACGCGTCAATTATACCCGCCTTATATGCTCCAACCGCTTCAAACATCTTGGAAAGTGAGGTCTCCTCACCGTTGTAAGTACCCGCAAGCATAGGTCCGCCCGAGCAAACGACCGCGGGGATGTCCATTCTTACCGCCGCCATTACCATACCAGGAACGATCTTGTCACAGTTTGGAACAAGCACAAGTCCGTCAAGCTGATGAGCCATTGTCATGGTCTCCACGCTGTCCGCTATAAGCTCACGGGACGCGAGCGAATACTTCATGCCGATATGTCCCATGGCTATACCGTCGCATACGCCGATAGAGGGGATCATAATGGGAGTTCCTCCCGCCATTCTGACGCCCGCCTTTACCGCCTCGGTGATTTTGTCGAGGTGATAGTGACCGGGAACTATATCGCTGTGCGCGGAAACAACACCGATAAGAGGACGCTCAAGCTCCTCCTTGGTGTATCCCATTGCATAAAAAAGACTTCTGTTCGGCGCTCTTTCCGCGCCCTTTGTTACGTTATCCGAACGCATATTGTTTCTCCTTTCTTACCTTTCTCGAAAGAAAGGCAAGCCAAAGAACTTCCCCTGTAGGACTTTCTTTGTTGTTTATAATAGTTTCTAAATTTATTTTTTTATTTTCTTTCCTACGACGTCAACTATTCTGACTATCGCAGGGGAAAGAATAATGTTTATTCCGAATTCTATGACGAAATTCAACCAGATAAGAGTTATCAGAAAAACAAATACACTTTGTCCTCCTGCCCATTTTTCAGATATGGTGTTACCAAAGAAGCATACCATTCCAAGAAGGAAAATTCCCGTGTTGATTATGGGTGCTGTCGCAGATGCCAATACTGTTCTTAAATATATATATTTTCCCTTGAACAGCTTGTCAAGTCCCCTATATATAAGTCCCGAGCCAAGTCCGGCGGCAACAGCCTTCACAATTGCCACAAGGCAATAAAGCACAGGGCTATCCTCGAACAGAATAAACGTCATCGTACCCGGTGCGGTTACGGTCAGTACTACCGTCATAACACCAAAGACCAAGCCCAGAATTGCTCCCTCAACAGGTCCGAGAAGGAACGCCCCCACGACTATCGGTATAAGGACGAAGGAAAACTCAATTCCTACCGCTCTGAGCGGTGTTGAAGCAAGCGTGCCGATATACTGCATTACAAATATCAATGCTACAAGCATCGCAAGCTGAACCATTCTCAGTATTTTCTGATTTGTTGATTTTTTCATGCTTTTGCCTCCTTTTTTTCGCGTGCAGTCAAACGTACCGCCGCAAAAGCGAGCTTAGCGTTGAAATAAAACATATAAATTCTCCTTGAGGGAATCTCACCCTCTGCTGCCGTCTTGACCTGCATCGAGTACGGCGCATAAAAATTATAATAATCGCAGATGCGTTATTATCAAGCGTTATTTTTATATATGAAGTAAAGCCCCTTGAGTGTCAGGTGCGGATCGTACAGCATTTTGTGACGGCAAGCAGGCAAAACACCCTCGGCAAGTCCGCCCGTAGCGTAAACATCCGCGCTCTCCTTGAGCTTCATCTCTTTTTCAAATTCATCAATAAGTCCGTCTATCATTATCGCGTTACCGAGAATGACACCCGAGCGTATGGAGTCGCCCGAATTTTTTCCTATGGCTCTCTTGGGCGTTCCAAGTGTTACCTCGGGAAGCTGGGCGGTCTCGGCGTGGAGCGAGTCAAGTGAAACTCGCACACCGGGCATAATGCAGTTTCCGAGATATTCTCCGCTTGCGCTTATAGCTGAAATTGTAGTGGCCGTGCCCATATCAACTATAATGCGCGCTTTTCCCTTTTGAGCAATTCCGATAACCGCGGCTGTATTTGCGACAAGATCCGCGCCAAGCTCGCTTGGGCTGTCTATCTTTATCGCAAAGCCCGTTTTGAGTCCGGGGCCGACTATTCTGGGCTTCTGCCCGCAAATTCTCTCGGCGCACTCCTCAAGCGTGTGTGTCAGAGTAGGGACTACTGAGGATATTATCGCGCCTTTTATATTGTTTTTGTCTATGTCAGACATATAGAACATACTGCCCATCTGCGCAAGATATTCGTCGGCAGTTCTATCTTTGTCGGAGGAAAGCTTGAAGGTGTATTTCAGCTCTCCGCTATCAAGGCAGAAAAGCCCCGTTGATATACTTGAATTTCCTATATCGATCGCTAAAAGCATAATTACACCTCCTTGTTTTTGCCCATTTCTTCGACGGCGAAGAAATAGGTGAAAGAAGCCGCAAGGGCGGAAGGGAGGTTGCGATTCCTCCCTTCCCACCTTGACCCCCATCCCACACAAACGCTTTTGCTTGTGTCGCGTAATTCAAGGTTGACATAAGCACATCAAAAAACCTAATAAGTAATTTGTGAGGGAGTTTTTGAAGGGGAGCGCGAGGGGAAACTTTTTTCAAAAAGTTTTCTCTCGCGTTATTCCTCAAACTAATTACTTCTTAAGCCAGCACATCATTTCGCGGAGCTCAGCGCCCGTCTTCTCAAGCTGATGCTCGGACTCAACACGGCGAGTTGCAAGGAACTTAGCCTTACGTCCCGACGAGAACTCCTGCATAAACTCGGAAGCAAAGGTACCGTTCTGGATCTCCTCAAGAACCTTTTTCATCTCCTTGCGAGTTTCCTCTGTAATAAGTCTCTTACCTGTGCGGTAGTCACCGTATTCAGCCGTGTTGGAGATAGAATATCTCATCTTTGCAAATCCGCCCTGGTTGATAAGGTCAACGATAAGCTTCATCTCGTGGATACACTCAAAGTAAGCCATCTCGGGCTCGTAGCCCGCCTCAACAAGTGTGTCAAAGCCTGCCTTCATAAGCTCAGTTACGCCACCGCAAAGAACTGCCTGCTCACCAAAGAGGTCAGTCTCGGTCTCCTCGCGGAAGCTTGTTTCAAGAATACCTGCTCTACCCGCACCGATACCCGAAGCGTATGCGAGAGCAATATCCTTTGCTCTGCCCGAGTAGTCCTGATATACTGCGATAAGAGAAGGAACTCCCTTGCCCTCAAGATACTGTGTTCTTACCGTGTGACCGGGGCCCTTGGGCGCGATCATAATAACGTCTATATTCTTTGCGGGCTGAATGAGGTTAAAGTGGATATTAAAGCCGTGCGCAAAGCAAAGAACGTCACCCTCCTTCATATAAGGAGCAACCTGTGTGTTATAAATATCAGCCGCAAGCTCATCGGGAACAAGCATCATTACTACGTCAGCCGCCTTTGCCGCGTCCTCAACCTCCATAACCTTGAAGTTGGGATGTGTAGCAGCGAAAGCCGCAGCCTTGGGGTAGTGAGCAGAGTTAGCTCTGAGACCTACGATAACGTTTACGCCGGACTCCGCAAGGTTTTCGGAGTGAGCATGTCCCTGTGAACCAAATCCGATAACGGCTACTGTCTTTCCGTCAAGAATGGAAAGATTGCAATCTGTGTCATAATACTTCTTAATCATTTTCTTAATCTCCTTTAGGGGTTATATAAAATTAGTTTTGTGTGTCTTTATTCATCAAGGTCATAATCGACCTTGCCCTTCTCGAGCGCGGTAGCACCCGTGCGGCACATCTCAAGAATATGGAAGGGCTCAAGCAGCGATAACATTCTCTCTATCTTCTCAGGAGAGCCCGATGTCTCAAGCACCATACATCCCTTGTAGGAATCAACTATTCTGAAATGATGATGAGCCGCCGTTCTTACGACGTCATCAACGTTGTCCGCATCCGTCTGTATCTTAACAAGCAAAAGCTCTCGAAGCACCGCCCTCTCGGGAAGCACTGAAATGACCTTTTTGACCTCAATGAGCTTTTCGGTCTGGCTCATAAGCTGATCGTACATCGCCTCGTTTCCAAAGCAGGAAACGGTTATACGCGATATGTTCGGGTCATCGGTGGATGCCACTGTCAGCGTGTCGATGTTAAAGCCTCGCTGACAGAACAATGACGATATCCTTGTCAGAACACCCGCGTTGTTTTCAACCAAAAGTATCAGATAATGCTTTTCGTTCATCACTCGCCTGCCTCCTCGGGATTATTTATTATAGCGTCCTCGACAGTTTTGCCGCCCGGGATCATAGGATATACGTTCTCGAAACGGTCTATAACGCACTCTATCCATACGGGTCTGTTTGCCTTGAGTGCCTCGGACAGCGCCGCCTTGTACTCGGATAGAGTCTCACAGTGATAG
Source organism: Eubacteriales bacterium (assembly GCA_045542075.1). Lineage (GTDB taxonomy): Bacteria > Bacillota > Clostridia > Oscillospirales > CAG-272 > SVTX01. The sequence continues at coordinate 17,220 of JAZQKI010000021.1, read as the reverse complement.
CCTATCGCGCCAAAGCCCTCGGCAACAGTCTTATAATTGGTCACTCTCTCGGGCTCGCTGGACGCAAATCTTCTGCCGTAGAAGAACTGCTGCCACTGATGCACCATTCCAAGCACCTGATTATTCATTATGACCGTGATAACGGGAACGTTGTAGCTTACTGCTGTGCAGGCCTCGTTCATATTCATGTGGAAGCTTCCGTCACCTGTAAAGTGAATTACCGGGCGCTGTCCTTCCGTACCGACACAAGCTCCTATCGCCGCTCCGTATCCGTAACCCATGGTACCAAGACCGCCGCTTGTAAGGAAGCTGCTGGGTCTTACGTGGGATATATACTGCGCCGCCCACATCTGATGCTGGCCTACATCTGTGACATAAATAGCATCCTCGCCTGCCATTTTGCAGGTCTCGCGGATTATCTGGTGGGGCTTGAGCTCTTTTTTGTTCTCGTCAACGTCTACAGGCTTATGGTCGTGTGTTTTCCACTCGTCAATGCACGCGTGCCAGTCATCTCTCCTCTGCTCTGCGATAAGCGGATTAAGCTTGCTCAATACGTCCTTTATGTCGCCGTTTACAGAATATTGGCAGGGCACGTTCTTGCCTATCTCCGACTTTGCTATATCAATATGGATAACGGTCGCGTTTTTACAGAAATTGCTTCCGTTAAGCGCAACTCTGTCCGAGAATCTCGTTCCGAGCGCTATAACTACATCCGCCTCGTGAATTGCCTTGTTGCCCGAATACATACCGTGCATTCCGAGAAGTCCGAGATTGTTTCTGTCCCCGTAACCGAGAACGCCCGCCGCCATAAGAGTATAGGACGCGGGAATGTCCGCCTTGGCTATAAACTCCTGCGTCTCTGCCTCGGCGCCCGAAAGTCTTATTCCTCCGCCACAGTAAACAAAGGGCCTCTTTGCCGAATTTATTATCTGCGCGATCTCTTCAAGATTATCGTATGTGTGCTGCTTTTCCGGTTTTGCCGAGGTCTCGGGTGCGTTATACTCACAAAGCGCCGCAGTCACGTCCTTGGTTATGTCCACAAGAACAGGACCAAATCTGCCTGTGTGCGCTATTTCAAACGCGCGTCGAAGCGTATCGGCAAGCTGGTGCACATCGTTTACAAAGAAATTGTGCTTGGTTATGGGCATGGTAATACCCGTTATATAGACCTCCTGAAAGCTGTCTCGTCCGATAAGCGACGTGGGCACGTTACCCGTAATAGCAACCATAGGAACACTGTCCATATACGCCGTCGCAAGTCCCGTGACAAGATTAGTAGCACCGGGGCCGCTGGTCGCGATACATACCCCGGTCTTTCCCGTTGCTCTCGCGTATCCGTCTGCCGCGTGAGCCGCGCCCTGCTCGTGCGCGGTCATAATATGACGGATCTTATCACTATTCTTATAAAGAGCATCGTATATGTTAAGTACGCATCCGCCCGGATATCCGAACACCGTATCAACACCTTGCTCCTGTAAAACCTTAACTAAAATCTCAGAACCGTTAAGTGTCATATATTTCCTCCTTTGATAAATTCATGTGGAACGTAAAAACAAAAAAGCCGCAGTCATCTCTTGCTTTCAAGAGACAAATGCGAAACACACATGCGGTACCACTCTTTTTGCTTTCATACGAAAACCACTCTGTCCTCCGACAAGCGAAGGCTTATTCTGTAACGGGAATTCCCGTCCGCCCTTAATAACTCGCTTGCGAGCTTTCACAGCGGCACGCTCCGGGATGACTTTCCAACACCTCCGCTGTCGCGTCTCAGCTATAGCGACTCTCTGTGAAGCGGTTGGGTATTCTACTTTTCCCCTCATAGCACTTTTTTAATATTACAATCGATTATATCAAATTATTTATTGCTTGTCAATAGCGTATAACTATTTTTTCGGATTTTTTATAAAAAATTCCCTTTTGGTACAAGGTGTTTTGTACAAAAAAGCGAGCCTTTTTTTGTATATATCGTAAAACTTTTCCCGATAGCAATATTTGTCTTGTTTTGCTTGAATTTTGTCTTGTAATATCGCACAAATTGTCTTATAATTCAATTATAGGACCCTGATTTTACTATTAAAAACAAAGGGAGGACAGAAACATGTCATTATCAATAGCAGTTCAGGTATATTCCGTTCGAGATTTTGCCGAGCAGGATTTCCGCAAAACGCTTGAAGAAATCAAGAAAATGGGCTATGACGGCGTGGAATTCGCAGGATTTTACGGTCACAGCGCAGAGCAAGTCAAGCAATGGTGTGATGAGCTTGAGCTTACACCCATATCCGCTCACGTTCCTTACCACGAGATACTCTCCAACCCCGAGGGTGTACTTTCGACGTATGCAAGCGTAGGCTGCAGATACGTTGCTATTCCCTATCTTATGCCCGAGCACCGTCCCGGCACAGAAGGCTTCTCTGACGTAGTCAAAAACGCAGAAAGCTTTGGCAGAGTAGCGAAATCACTCGGAATGACTCTGCTCTACCATAATCACGACTTTGAGTTTGAAAAGATCGGTGACGAGTACGCGCTTGATATGCTTTACAGAACAGTTCCCGCAGACCTGCTCCAGACAGAGCTTGACACCTGCTGGGTCAACGTTGGCGGCGAGGATCCTGCAAATTATATCAGAAAGTATTCCGGACGCTCGCCCGTAGTTCATCTTAAGGACTTTGTCGGCGGCAAGGCTGAAAACATGTACGCGCTTATCGGTATTGAGTCCGAGGAAAAAGCAGCTGATGCGGTACAGTTTGAATTCCGTCCCGTAGGTCACGGACGCCAGAACTTCCCCGAGATAATCAAGGCAAGCAAGGAAGCAGGAGCAGAATGGGTAGTTGTAGAGCAGGACGCTCCGTCCATGGGGCTGTCATCTATGGAGTCCATTCAGAAGAGCATAGAATACCTCAAAACACTTGAGCTTTAATAAAAAGGAGAAAGATTATGTCAAAATTCCATGAAGATTTCAGCGAAAAAAAGCAGGAAGCCGTAATTGACACGAGCAGAAAGCTTCGTATAGGTATTATCGGCTGCGGTTGGATAGCAGAGGCTCACGTTATGTCCTATCTTGAATGCCCCGACGCAGAGATCGTTGCGGCTTGTGACCTCGTTCCCGGCAAGGCAAAGGTGCTTATGGACAGATACAATCTCACAAACGTAAAGTGCGACTATGCCTCCCACAAGGAGATGCTTGACGACGAGTCACTCAAGCTTGACGCGGTTTCCGTCTGCACCTATAACTGCCAGCACGCAGAACCCACCATCTACGCATTGAACAAGGGCGTTCACGTTCTCGTAGAAAAGCCCTTTACTGTCACTCTCGACGAGGCAGTTGAGGTAATGAAAGCCGAAAAGGCAAGCGGCAAGATCCTCTCCATCGGCTTCTAGCCCAGACTTGACGCTAACATGAAGATGATAAAGAAGATAGTTGAATCCGGCGAGCTCGGAAAGATATACTACATTCAGACAGGCGGCGGTCGCCGCAAGGGTATTCCCACTCCCTTCGGTACGACGTTTATCGAAAAGGACACCGGTGGAATCGGCGCACTCGGTGATATCGGCTGCTACTCTCTCGATATGGTGCTTAACGCCGTCGGATATCCCAAGCCTCTTACAGTAACAGGCTATAAGAGCGACTTCTTTGGTAAGGACCCCAATTACTACTACGGTCATCCCGAGTATGCGGAAAAGTTTGGTGTTGACGATTTCGCGGCAGCCTTCGTAAGACTTGAGGGCGACATCATTCTTGACTTCAGAATTTCTTGGGCTATGCACATGGATACCGCGGGTGACACCCTCATTCTCGGTACAAAGGGCGGACTTAAGATCCCCTCAACAGAGTGCTGGAACGGATCCGTTGGCGGTCCTATGAAGATATATCACGACGTTTGCGGAGTTCCCACAGAAACAGTTGTTCCGATCATTCCCGAGGATAATAATCTCTTCCTTGGTAAGATCCGCGCATTCCTCGACGCCATCAAGACGGGCGGCGCATCCCCCATACCCTCCTCGCAGATCGTTTACAACCAGGCAATTCTCGACGGAATTTTCCGTTCCGCAGAGCTTGGTCACGAGATCGAAATTACCGTTCCCGAAATTTAATAAAATTTCTCACAGAGGCGAGCGTTGCTCGCCTCTTTTTTCTTCAAAGTCTGACACCGTTCCCCAAAAATCAGCATATACTTACATTGAAATACTTTTGCAAAAACGGTGTTATATGAAAACATTACATAGCTATAAGCACACGCTGTGCGCGTCATATATAGGTCATATCACGCAAGCGATAATAAATAACTTCACCCCTCTGCTTTTTCTGACGTTTCAAAAGCAGTATAGTCTTTCCCTTTCAAAGATCACCCTGCTTGTCGCGATAAATTTTATTCTGCAGCTGCTGGTCGACTTTGCCGCCGCATCATTCGTGGATAGGATAGGCTACAGAAAATGTATAATTACAGCTCACCTTCTGTGCGCCGTGGGGCTTATTTGCCTTGGAATATTACCCGACATATTTGAAAACGCCTTTGCAGGGATACTTACCTCTCTGTTTCTATACGCCCTCGGCGGTGGACTTATCGAGGTTCTTATTGTCCCAATAGTCGAGGCGTGTCCGAGCGAAAACAAGGCAGGAGTCATGAGTCTGCTACACTTTTTCTATTCCGCGGGACACGTGGGAGTCGTCATAATAAGTGCAATATTCTTTTTTATCTTCGGCATTGAATATTGGCAAACACTTGCGCTGCTATGGGCTTGTATCCCTATTTTCAACTCTATATATTTACTGTTTGTTCCAATATATTCGCTGCCCAAGGAGAGCTGCGAGCGATTTTCAATAAAAAATCTTTTACGCTCGAAAATCTTTCTCTTATTCATGCTGCTTATGTTTTTGTCGGGCGCTTCCGAGCAGGGTATGAATCAATGGGCCTCCGCCTTTGCGGAATCTGCCCTGACTAATACTACCCTTTCCAAATACGCAAAAACCCTTGGAGACCTGTGCGGTCCATGTATATTCGCGCTTATGATGGGGCTTTCGCGATTGATTTACTCCAAATTGGAGAACAAAATTGACCTTGAGCTTCTTATGATATTCTGCTCGTGCGTGTGCGCCGCATGTTATCTTCTCTGCGCGGTCTGTGAAAGCGCTGCGCTGCGACTTATCTTTTGCGGAGTCTGCGGCTTGTCCATCGGCATAGCGTGGCCGGGAATTTATTTGTTAGCTCCCAAATACTGTCGCGGCGTCAGTACGGCGTCGTTTGCTTTGCTTGCCTTTGGCGGCGACCTCGGATGCGCCGCGGGGCCTACCGTTGTCGGGCTTTTTTCCGACACGCTCGGATCATTAGAATCGGGATTTTTGGGTGCGTCTCTTTTCCCCATTCTTCTATTTATAGGAATACTCGGCTTGAAAATATTTTCAGATAAGAATATCAAAGGGCGGCTCGGATGAGCCGCCCTGAATTTTTTGATTTACGTTATTTCTTAATTGCCAAACGTGGGGTCGCTGAGGTCAGCATTATCTGCAAAATCCTTATGCTCTGTGAAGAGATCTCTGATCTCCTGAGTGCTTCCCGCAGTAATAAGATAGCTGTATTCCATCGACTCATAATTGGCGAGCCTGAGGTATCCGATAGCGGCAACGTAGCTGCATGCCTGTGCGGTAGCGTCCTTTTCGTCGGGATCCACGTCATAGTCAAGTCTTCCCGCAAAAAGCTCCCCGATGTTAGGAGTGTACACTCCTATACCGTAATCGTCATTCTGATTGATCCAAGCGCACCACGTCTCCGTGTTGCCGTCCTCAAGTCTCTTTGTGGCATTACCGTCATCAGTCCAGAAGCCAAGGTCATTATCGTAATCAAGCGCATCACCCGTCCAGGGGTTCTTTCCACCATAGTTAACAAATGTGTTCAGATAACCGATGGTATAGAACGCGGGAAGCTCCTGCGCTCTCCGGGGGTTGCTCTTGAATCCCGAAAAATCAATAAATGCGTTATCCACCTGAATTCTGTCGGAATAAAGGGTATAGACGTTTTCCATATAGCTGGATGTCAGATCGTGCTTTGCCCAGTCTCTCGGCTGAGCCTTGATATATACTGACATATCAGTTATCTGAACATCAATGATTCGGCTGGGCTCGTTGTATTTATTTCCTCCCTGTACAGGGTTATATCCCCACTCGTTTCCGTGGAATTCGCCAAGCTCATACTCTGAGGGATTGCTGGTTCCGTAATACGACTGCTGAACAAGTCTTCCCGCATCCGCGCAGTTTATAAGATTTCTGATGTCGCTATTGTTGTCCTCTTTGTCCGCGATGTAAGAAATTCCGCCGCCCCATGTAAGCTTTATTCCAAGCTCAAATCTCTGGTTTGCGAGATAGGTAATAGTGCTTGTGAGGACCTCTACCTCCTCGGTAGTAATGTCGTCAAGCACAAACGTAGTAGCTTGCGCATTTCCAAGCACCTGGATCTCAATAGAGGTTATGCCTGTAGCATAGGTGCCGTCAATATATCCGAGCGTCAGACACGAGAACAGATGCTCGCCCGCCTCAAGGAAAATAACGTCTGTCACGAGCTTGTCGCCATCCTTGTAGGTAACTGTTGCCTTCAGGGGCGACGTTGATGAATAGCTGATCTTATACTTATTGAACTCGGTCGAGAACTTATCGTAATCAGCCGCAAACGTTATGGTAAAGCTCTTTTGGATATTGAACTTTCCGTTTGTATACACCGCGCCCGAGCCTACAGCCGTGTAGATCAATCCCGAATTGCTTCTGTAGGTATCAGCGGCAGAGCTGACCTTGCTGACTACGAATTTTTCATTTCCGATAAGCGTTTCGGGCTCTGCCTTGATTATCTCATCGTCGGGTATGATCTCGCCCATTTGAATATCATCGGTCACTTCAACGTCAAGCTTTTTGAGAATAATATATGTTCCGTCCGAGAGTACCGCAACAAACGTAACGCTCGTGATATTTTCCGCACTGCTCGTGTTGGCGCGTATAGCAAAGCGCTTTGCGTACTGTCCCGCAGCTCCTATTACCGCCGACTCCGCTTCAACGGTAAAGCCCTCTCCGGTCTTTATGTTATGGATATCATCATTGAACCAGTATCCAAAGTTCTCTATCTTAAACAGGGAGAATCCGATCCATCCTCTTATCACTATTCCCTCTCCAAAGGGAACGTCAGCCTTTGAAAAGCTCTCTACCGATATTCCCATACCTGCGCCCGCAACCTGATCATACGCAACTTCAAGCGCGTCAAACGCATAATTTACAGGCTTATACTGAGCAGGTCCTGAGCCCATAGTGTAATACTTCGGGCCGTTATAATAATCACATACGGTGCAATTATAATGGTTCATGGTGTGAGGAATCTTTTCGCTCGGGACTCTGCAGCTGCCGTTTGTACAAACCGTCCAGTGATAATTGTCATCATAGGAATATTTATCCGAATACTTGTGTCCGAGTGCATCGGTCACGGTCTGCTCGACCAATACCTCTCCGCATTCGGTACACTGCTTACCCTCGGTAAGTCCCGTAGCCGCGCAGGATGCGGGGACAGCGGGAATGATCTTCTCCGAGTGAGGAAGCTTATCGACCTCTTTCTGAGCAACTATGATCTCTCCGCACACAAGACACTTTTCGCCTTTTGTAAGTCCCGTCTGCGTGCAGGTGGGAGCTACCGCGGGAATTATTCCTCCTCCGAGATGCGCAAGCTTCTCTATTGTGTTCTGAGCCACAATTATCTCGCCGCAAACACCACAGTGAGAGCCCTGAGTAAGACCCTCCTCCGTGCAGGACGCAGGCTTTGAGAGGTCCACGACCTCAACGTGTCCCTTTGCATCTACAGTTTTCTGAGCCGTAATTACCTCGCCGCAAATACTACAGACGCTACCCTCGGTAAGTCCTGTCTCTGTGCAGGTAGGGGCTACCGCCTCAAGAATTTTCGCCGTATGCGTTACCTGACGGGTCTCTCCGCACAGATTGCAATCTCCGTCGCAGGCGTTATCATACGCATGTGCGCAGCTCTGCTCCGTGGGTGTTTCCGTAGGCTTTTGCGTTGGCTCACCCGTGGGTGTTTCCTGCGAGTTACACGAGGACAAGGCAAAAGTAAGCACCGCTACGATTGCAAATATCAACAACAAAATTTTCTTTTTCATTTTCATTATGGTATCTCCGCTTTTATATTTTATGTGTGTAAATATTCATACCGAATATTCTATAGCAAATCAGGATATTCTGTTGCTTATATATGAGAACTGGCTGCTCGTCAGATCCTCATTGTCCTCAAAATCCTTATATTGACTGAACAGCTCGCGTATCTCCTCGGTCTTTCCCGTGGTAATAAGATAGCTATATTCGAAATCCTCGTATGAAACTAATCTCAAGCTGTTGATGGGGGCAACGTAGCTACACGAGCCGGATGAAGAGTCCGTCGCGTCGACGTCAGATTCATACGCATGGCGACCCGCAATAAACATATCGACGTTCGGAACGTAAAGTCCTATGCCGTAATCATCATTCTTATTTACCCACGCGCACCACGTCTCTGTGTTGCCTCGTCTGAGCTTGAAATAGGGGTTTAGAGCTTCTCCCCAGAATTCAAGCGAATCCTCAACCCTCAATTCTCCGTCAGTCCATGATTCTGTTCCGTTATAGAACTCAAAGGTATTAAGGTATCCTATAGTATAGAATGCGGGCAGCTCCTGGTGCGTCAGATTATGATTCTTATACCCCGAAAAGTCCACAAATCTGTTATCTACCTGTATTCTATCGGAATATATCGTGTATACGTTTTCCATATAGCAGGGTGCTATTTCCTGTCTCGCCCAATCTCTCGGCTGAGCCTTTACGTATATAGACGCGCCTAATATCTTTACGTCAATTATTCGGCTTGACTGCGCAAAAACGTTTCCTCCCTGAACAGGATTGTAAGGCCACTCACCGCCGCCGTACTCACCGCAATCATACTCGGAGGGATCATCCGTTCCGTAATAGGACTGCTGGATAAGTCTGCCTGTATCAGCGTTGTTTATGAGATTTGCAAGCTCCGTATTATTATCCTTTCTGTCAAGGATATAGGAAATTCCACCGCCCCATATAACGTTTACTCCAAGCAGGTATCTATCGTTGCTGATATACGTTGTGCTGCCGCTTATTACCTCAACCTTTTCAGTAGCAACATCATAAAGCACAAACTCAGAGAACGGTACGTTTCCAATCACGTAAAACTCAATAGATGTTATACTGTTGGCATAGGTGCCGCTTGTGTATCCAAGAGTGAGGCACGAGAATATATTCGCTCCCGCCTCGAGATATACCTCATCCGTGACGGGCTTTGAGCCATCCGTATATGTAATTATTGCTTTAAGAGGAGTGGTCGAGGAGTATATTATCTTGTACTTGTTGAAATCAGCTGTAGAGCTGTCGTCATCTAATACTACCTTGAAGCTGCTTCCGTTACCTATATTGAATCTTCCTTTTATAAACGTTCCTCCCGCCGCAGTATAGATCAGTCCCGCGGGGGTCGTGTACGTATCAGCCTTTTCAGTCTCCATGACGATAATCTCCTCGTCTCCGAGCTTATCCGCGCCCGCCTTGATCACCTCATTATCGGGAACGGGATCGCCAAACTCGATCTGTCCTACCCTTTCCACACCGAATCTTTTGATAACAATGTATGTTCCGTCTTCAAGCAGGACCGCAAACGAAACACTCGTAACATTTTCAATGCTGTCGAGGTTTGCCGATATGGAGAAGCGTTTGGCGCGCGCGCCTCCCGCCTCAAGCACGCCGGGTTCCGGCTGACTCATGAATGCATCTCTAGCCACGGCATTATAGACGTCGTCGTTAAACCAATAGCAAAAGCTCTTTATGTCAAGCGACACAAAGCCAATCCAACCGGTGAATTTGATGCCTTCCCCAAAGTGCACCGTTATATCCGACACAGCTCCTATGCTAACGTCTGTTCCGGATCCGGCAGCATTCTTGCCCGCAATATATAGCGTGTCAGTAGAATATCCTTTGGGCCTGTAATTTTTTGGAGCATTGTCCATGCTATGCACCGTCGGGCCATTATAATAATCACATACGGTGCAATTATAATGATTCATGGTGTGAGGAGTCTTTTCACTCGGGACTTTGCAGCTGCCATTAGTGCAAACGGTCCAGTGATAATTGTCATCATAGGAATATTTATCCGAATACTTGTGTCCGAGTACATCTGTCACGGTCTGCTCTACCAATATCTCTCCGCATTCACCACACTGCTTACCCTCGGTAAGTCCTGTATCTGTGCAGGACGCGGGGACAGCGGGAATAGTCACCTCCGAGTGAGGAAGCTTCTCAACCTCTTTCTGAGCAACTACGATCTCTCCGCACACAAGACACTTTTCGCCTTTTGTAAGTCCCGTCTGCGAGCAGGTGGGAGCTACCGCGGGAATTATTCCTCCTCCGAGGTGCGCAAGCTTCTCAATTACGCTTTGAGCCACGATGACTTCACCGCACGTGTCACAGTGAGAGCCCTGTGTAAGTCCCGCCTGAGTGCAGGACGCGGGGACAGATACGTCTATGATCTCTACGTGTCCCTTTGCATTTACAGTTGTCTGAGCCGCAATTACCTCGCCGCAAACACTACAGACACTGCCCTCGGTAAGTCCTGTCTCTGTACAGGTGGGCGCTACCGCCTCAAGAATTTCTACCGTGTGTGTTGTCTGACGTGTCTCTCCGCACAGATTGCAATCTCCATCGCAGGAGTTATCATACGCATGCGTGCAGCTCTGCTCCGTGGGTGTTTCCGTAGGCTTTTGCGTTGGATTTGCGTCAGGCTTCTCCGTTGGATTGTCCGACGAATCGCAGGACGCCAGAGCAAAAGCAAATACGATCGCCAGGATAAGTGTCAGTACCGATAATACAAATTTTCTGTTCATTGTGTCCCCCTATGTTTTTCTCTTGCCGATACACGGCGTGTATCGGTTGTTTTTTGCTTGCTCAAAAACCAGTCAACTTCTATATTGTCAATTAAAATTATAAGCCTCAAGAACTCTTGCCGCCACAAGCGCCGCGTACGAACCGCCGCCCGCATGCTCTATGACCGAGGTAATAACTATCTCAGGCTTATCATAAGGCGCCGCGCACACGAAAAGTCCGTTTTCACGCTCGCTTCCGCCAAGCTCTGCCGTACCTGTCTTTCCCATTACCGTGACGGGAACATTTTTCATATATCTCGATACAGTCGCGGAATCCTGAACCATTTGCTTCATTCCCCGCTTTACCGTATTGACTGCCTCGTCCGAAATGTTAACCTCGCTCAACACCTTGCCCGGATTAACAAAGGAATCTCCACCCTCTGAAAATGATGAGGTCTTGAGAAGTAATGTCGCGGCATATCTTTTGCCGCCATTGAGCAGTGTTGATACATACGACGTAAGCTGTATGGGTGTAAAGGAATTTTCCGACTGACCAATCGCGGCCATAATCGTATCTCCCGCCGTCCACGCAACACCGCCGCTCTGCTCTCGGTATTCGGGTCCCGCCAGAGTTCCGAGCTTTTCGGTAAGCTCAATTCCCGTGCTTTGTCCAAGTCCCAAAAGCGCGCAGTACGTATTCATTTGCTCTATTCCCATTCGCCAGCCAAGCTCGTAGAAATAACAGTTGCAGGACACCGCAATAGCCTCGGTCGCGGTTATAAGCCCGTGATTGCGCAATCCCGTCGCGCTGTTATATATCCAGCATTTAGGCTGATGTCCGCTGAAGCGGGTATAAACTCCCTCGCACTCAAGCAATTCCGTGGGACTTATATGCTCGCCGTCAATTCCCGCCGCGGTCATTCCAAGCTTGAAGGTTGATCCCGGCGCGTAAAGTCCGTCAAGCGCCCTGTTGAGCAGGGGCGAGGCTGGGTTCGCAATTATGTCGTTGTAATCAGAGTTGAACGTAGCCAAATTATACGTTGGATATGACGCAAGCGCAAGCAGCTGTCCTGTGCTCGGATCCATAGCGACTATCGCTCCCGACTCGCTGGCTTTGTACATTTTTACGTTTTCCTCAAGTCCGTCCTCTGCAGCGATCTGAAGATTTATGTCAATAGTAAGGTAAACGTCCTGCCCGGGTACGGGCTCGGTCTCAATTTTTTCGGATATGATGTTACCCTGCGCATCCTCGACCACTACCTTGACGCCATCTACACCGCGCAGGTAGTTCTCAAACGCATATTCACAGCCGTCAAGTCCGACCGTGTCGTTCATTTCATATCCAAGCTCCCTATAATATTCCCAATTCTCCGCAGGTATCTCTCCCGTGCGTCCAAGAATGTGCGACGCGTATCCCGGGTACTCGTAAACTCTGTCCGTGCGTATCTCAAAATCCGCTCCCGCCAAGGACAGCTCCTTTATATACAGTATAAACTCCTTATCAACGTCGGCTGCCATAACGTAGCTGTTATATACCGAAAAATCCGAAAGCTCCATATTGTATCTCACACGCAGGAGCATATCCGTCTGTTCCTCTGAAAACACGAGGGCACCCTTTGAATCAACCAGCTTGTATTTTTCAAGATAATAGCTCAAAAGCTCGCTCTCCTTTGGAAAGCACTCGGGATGCTCGTTGTAAAATGTCTCAAGATAATCCGCCGTAAGCTCGTTTTTTGCCTTGGGCGACTCGTCCTCCAGCTCATTCTCAGCTATTCTCTTCAGAAGCCTGTAGTACACCTTTGAGTCTGACGAAAGCGCCTCCGATGAATAAATATAATTCGGATACTCTCCTGAAAACGGGAAGCCCTTGTCTTCAAGCTTGCTGTAATTTCCTGTCTGCTGCATAGCGTATATTGCCTGCAAAATATGTATATTCTGCTCCGTCCTGTCTCCCGACATAGCCGCGTAGTCAAATACAAAATCATATTTGTACACGTTTGACACCAGCTTGACACCGTTTCTGTCGTATATCTCGCCGCGGACTGCCTGTATAGTCTCGCGTCGGGTGTACTGCTCGCCCGTAAATTCCTCGGGCTCTGCATTTATCTGTATATTGATAAGGCGGATTACGTAAATAATACAAATTACGCAGAAGACGACCGACAAAGCCAGACTTCTTATATCAAATTTGTTGTTTTTTCGCATTTACTCACCTTTGCTTTTAACAAAATTATGTATCTTATCTGTTCTTGTAAATTATGCCGCCCGAAAGTATATCGGGTCTCTCGATCAGCTTTCCTATACCAAGGCACACGCAGTCCATCGGGTTTTTGGCTACCGTTACACGCAGCTTTGTTTTTGCGGATATAAACTCGGCAATACCGAGAATATTTGCGCCTCCGCCCGTAAGCATAATTCCAAAGTCCGCAATATCCGCCGCGACCTCGGGGGGTGTGGACTCGACCACAGACAAAATAGCACGGCATATTGCCTCTATCGCCACGCTCATGGGCTCGTAGATGTCCTCGGGGCGTATCAGCAACGTCTGCGCGCATTTGAGCTTTTCGTTACGTCCGCTCACCTGCACGGCGTTTTTGCTCAGAGACGGCGCAACCGCGCCGATCTTGACCTTTATCATCTCGGCGCTTATCTCGCCGATACAAAGTCCTCTTTTGGTCCTTATATTGTTCATAATTGCGTAGTCAAGCTTGTTTCCGCCAAGCTTCAACGTCCTGGACTTTACTATTCCGCCTGACCTTATTACTGCTATATCCGTGGTTCCACCGCCAATGTCGACCACCATACATGCGCGCGGACCGTTGACCATAAGTCCCGCGCCGATCGCAGCAGCCATAGGCGTCTCAATAAATCCGACCGCCTTTGCTCCCGCGTCAAACAGCATGTTTTCGAAGGACATTCCCTCGGTTTCTGTAAACCCGCTCGGCACTCCCACAAGCACCATAGGACGGCTGAACACCGTATATGCCTGCGTCTTTTTGAAATGCTCATGCAGCATCATAACCGCCACCGAGTAAGCTGAAATAGCGCCGTCCTTCATAGGCCTGCACGCCTCAATATGCGAAGGGGTCTTTCCGATCATGCTTTTTGCGTCGCGTCCGAGCGCAACCACAGTGTCTTCCTGCTTGTCTACCGCTACCACGGTAGGCGCGCGGAGTATTATTCCTCTGCCCTTCATATACATACGCAAGTTAGACGTACCCATATCCAGACCAATATGCTTAGGCATAACCGTTTCCCCCTTTCTTCAGATTTTATACTTCAGATGCAAAAGCAGGTCAGATAACTATTCCGAATTCCTCCCTCAAGGTGCGATAAAGCAGATTGACAGGAAGCCCGACCACATTAAAATAATCTCCCTCAAGTCCCTTGATATACACGGCAGCCTTGCCCTGCACCGCATACGCGCCTGCCTTGTCAAACGGCTCTCCGCTATCAAGGTATCTTTCCTTTTCCTTGTGCGACATTTCGCAAAAGCTGACCTTAGTCACCTCTGCGCGTGAAATTGCCTTGCCGCCAAAGAAGACGTATATTCCGCTCCAGACCTCGTGGCTCCTGCCCGAGAGCAGAGTCAACATTCTGTAAGCGTCGTCACGGTCACGCGGTTTGCCGAGAAACTCTCCGTCAACATATACCAGCGTATCGCACGCAATAATCAGAGTATCGTCTAAGCTCTGATACTCCGACAGCTTTTTCTTCAGCACCGCCTCGCCCTTTTGCGCGGCAAGAAATGCTACTCGGTCATGAGGATCACAAATATCGCAGGACTCGTCAGTGTCCGCAGTTTCAACACAAAAATCCAACCCCAAAAGCTCAAGGATCTCCCGCCTTCTCGGTGATTTTGACGCAAGTATTGTTCTCATTTTCTCCTCGCTTCTCCTCTCGTATGCCGTGGATTTCTATAAAAGCCGACACTTTCGCATAGTAATAGTTATTATACATTATATCACAAATAATCGCGGTTTTCAAGGTCATTTTTTAATATTATTGTATTTATTATATTATTTACACAAAAAAAGAGTGCCCGCCGCAAACTTTTGCGACGGACACATAATTGCGTATTACTTTCCGTTTTCCGAATTGCCGGTATCATTTTTGTTGCTCTCAGTCGAGCTGTCGATCTTCAAGGTCGCCTTGGATTCGTCGGACATATAGTCGACAGGGTCTACCGCAAGACCGCCCACCGTCATCTCAAGGTGTACGTGGGGCTCGTCGGCAAGCTCGGAGATCGCCGTCTCGCCAACGTGTCCTATCTGCTGACCGCACTGGACCTCAGCGCCCGTCGTAATGCCTGCCGCCATAGTCTCGGAAAGATTCTTGTAGATGGTGTAGACATCACCCTCATGCTCAATAGCTACGCATCTGCCCATGAGAGCGTCGTCCCAGATCTTTGATACCTTTCCGTCTGCAACCGCATAAACGGGTGCGTTTTCGGCAGCGGCAATGTCAATTCCAAGGTGGATCCTGTAATCTCCCATCGTGTCTGACCAGACCTGGAGAGACGAGTCGTGACCCTTGGTAAGATTGCCGTTTACAGGAAGCGCAATAACAAATTCCTCAACGTCAACGCCTGTCTGGGAGTCATTGTTCTCGGAATTGTTATGGTTTGGGGTCTGCACCGTTCCCTGCTCGCCGGGAAGGTCTGCCGTAGGGTCCTCATCCCCCGCATACTTTTTCTTAGCTCTGTTCGTTGCGATAGTCACGGACAAAATGACCGATGTCGCAAGCAAGATACACACGGCAATTATCACCGCGCTTCTGTTTTTGGAAAGCTCTCTGCACTTTTGGGCAAAGGCGCTCTTCTTAAATTTTTCCCACATATTTTTTCTCCTTTTCTATGTGTCGCCCCCAAGATCGGGGACAAAATTTCTGAACCGCAAATGTTTTGTTGTCGGCCCTGCAAAAGTATTTTTTGCAGGCTTTTCCTCTTTTATGCAAAAATCTATCATTTTTAATGCTTGGGAAAAATTATGAAAAAAATCCGCGCCGAAAGTCAACATTCAGCGCGGAGAGATTTGTAATTAGTGCTCCTCTATTGCGTCATAGTCCTCTCTGGAGCGGAAAAGAAGCGAAATGCACCAAATTCCCGCAAGAGCAACTACGGTATAAATTATACGGCTGACCACTGCACCCTGACCACCGCATATCCATGCAACTAAGTCAAAGCCGAACACGCCGATGCTACCCCAGTTCAAAGCACCAATCACTGTTAATATAAGAGCTATTCTGTCCAATATTTTCATGATTGCAAACTCCTTTGTTTTTCTTGTGAAAGCACGCCTCGCCTCTATAAAAGTTTTGAGGATAACCTTCAACTAAACTCTGTTTATCCGAAAATTATCCCCAAGACTCCATAAAAAGATTACCTTGCGGTTGAATTTCCGAATCCCCGAAAAATTTTCGGTCATTAGTATTTTTTCATGTCAAAAGGTAAACTATTCAAAAAATCTCATTCCAAATTAAGCCTAATTTTTTCGACTGAAATATACAAGAAACCAAAAATCAACACCAAAATCCCACCCGCAAAAAACTTTTTTGATATTGACAAAACCCTTATTGTTTGATATAATACATTTCGTACGGTTTTGAATTTAACATTCGAGGTGTGTGCGCACTGCAAATGGTTGTACCAGCCAATTGCGATAGCGCGCTGGCTTTGGGTGAGCGAGAAAAAATCATTGAGTATGATTTTTTCGAAGCGATACCCCTGCGAGCAAGGAGTATGTCAAGCCGAGTGTACCGAGGCGAAGACAGACGACTATGCAAGCGGGGCGGGCGGACAAAGCTTACACTTTCGGAGCGCAGATAATTTAATATCGGGGTGTGGCGCAGTTGGTAGCGCGCGACGTTTGGGACGTCGATGCCGCAGGTTCGAATCCTGTCACTCCGACCACATGAAAATAATCCGAACATTCTCTTACTTGGAGAAGCGTTCGGATTATTTGTTTTATTTGAGTATCCCAACTTTAATAGTAAGAAATGAAAATAGCCACCGATAAGAAAAATTGTCGGTGGCTTTTCTAATGCACGATAGAGTATTTGGTAACAGTAATTATTCTCACTTAATCGCCGGAGCGTGGGTCTCGCCCGTTGCAAAAGCGTTAGGTCCGGGATCGGACATAGAAAAATACATTTTTGCTGCCTTGGTCGTGCCGAAGTCGCGGGTAGAGCCGGTCTGTTGTACCTTATTGAAGGCATCGCGGAACATCTGATTGTGGGCTTCTTCACGGTTGAGGAGAAAATCAATGGTCTCTCTGACCTTTTTGTCCTCAATCAAGTCGGAGGCCAAGCGGTCTTAGGAAGACAATGTCATAA
>JAZQKI010000020.1:0-16097 GCA_045542075.1 Eubacteriales bacterium | reverse complement strand
CAAAACTTCGCACAGGGTGGTTTTTTTGTGGCTCCCCTCCGCTGTGCTCATCACCAGCGACAATCCACATAACTTGCATCGCAAGTTATGTAAGGTCGCATGGTTCGAGCCATACGTTCGCTTTGCTCACTAACCGAGTTTTGCAAAGCAAAACTTCGCACAGGGTGGTTTTTTTGTGGCTCCCCTCCGCTGTGCTCATCACCAGCGCATCATAACCAAGGGCTTGCCCCTTGGTGAAACGTCGCTGGTTCATTACTGTATTTGCCAAGTGTGGTCGCCTGGTTCGAGCCCAATAACATAAAATTTACCTTATATAAAATTTTTTATTGCAGTATCAAAGTTTGTGTGTTATAATAATTATAGGTTTTATATGTAAAATTTGTTTTGGGGGATAACGTTTATGAAGAAAATAGCTTTTTCAATTATCGTTTTTGCCTGTTTTGTTGCATTGATGGCGTCTGTAATGCTGCCTATTTCTGCGATTTCTACGGATACAGAGCCCGAGGAGTACGATTCTACGGAAGCAGAACAGCTTGACGTCACGGATTCGTATTATTATGACCGTATTACAGAGCGTCAGCAGTGGTGCTATAATTGGCTGAAAAATTATTACGATAATTTTTCGGGCGAGCCCGGAAAATATACGTTTGAAATTACCCATTTGTTGCCCGAGGGATCGACCGAGGAGGATTGCGAGCAATTATGGATTGATTTTTTGGTTGGAAAAGTGGCGCTCAATGCAGATCATCCGTTGTATGAATTGAAGGGTGGCTCCTTTGCATGTAGTCCTGACAGAAGCGGTCAGACAAACGGCATTCCAGGCAAGCTTGTGTTTTGGATGACGATAACCCATCCGGATATCCTTACAGAAGATGCAAAATTTCAAACAGAAGCACGTATACGTCAGATAGTTGAAACCGTTGGCGAGGGCGACCGCTACACAAAGCTTTACAAGCTGACGCACTATCTTATCAGCAATAGCTTTTACGATCCATATCTTGATCAGATCAATATGATGGGACATGATGAGTATGCTCTTGCCACTCGCGGCATTTTTTATAATTCAAGTGCATACGGATATTTGCTAAAAAATATAGCTATATGTAGCGGCTATGCAGATGCGGTAAAAGTGCTTTGTGACGCACTTGATATCCCTTGCATAATAATTGGAAACGCAGCTCACGAGTGGAATCTCGTTCAGATGGAGGATGGCTCATGGTACTCTCACGATCTTACCCGAGTTTGTAGATTGGGCTGGGACGATGATCCTACGTATACGTTTGAAGAATATTTTAGAGACGTGTTTTTAAACTCTGAAAATACGTTTGGAGTAAATTACGGTGATCCCTATATGATATCGGTGCCCGACAGAGATCCCATCAGGGACTTCCCTGAGCTTGCAATGGGACGTTATGAGTACATGGGAGACACCACGGATTTTTCGTATACAGTAGCTGTCAGCACGTACAATCCTGAAAAAGGTGTTTTCAGCTATAGTGTAAATAACGATGGGAAGACTTGTACCATAACGAACTTTGAAGGCAAACAGGGCGGCGACCTCATAATTCCCGAGACGCTAGACGGATATATTGTTACAGCAATCGAGGATTTCGCTTTCTACTACTGCACGGGATTTGACGGCAAGCTCATCATTCCCGACACTGTCGAAAAAATCGGAAAATCCGCGTTTGCGGGATGTTACAACTTAACGAGTGTGGAACTACCCGAGAATCTACGTAATATCGGTGCCGGTGCATTTATAGGTTGTAAGGGCTTAAATAACATAGAGCTTCCGGATATGCTTAACGGAATTGATATGTATGCATTTTATGATTGTGACGGATTGAACACGGTAAACTTTGGAAGACATATCTTGTCTGTTGCAGAAGATTCATTTAAAAAAATAGATGCGGAGTTTCTTATAAAAGCGCCCACGGACTCCGTTGCGCAGGAATATGCCTTGGAAAACGGTATTGAGTTTGAGGCAAACGGAAGCCTTTGTTCTTTTGTCGACGTGGACGGCGATTGGGAATTCAACGACAATGGCCATTTCCACACCTGCGAGCATAATGGCAGATTTGATATCGAATCACACACAAATCAAAGTGATTATTGGAATTGCGGATCAATATGCTCTGTTTGTAACGCGCAGAAGTGTCTTCAGATAGAAGGCTTTAGGGAAAGCGTTGAGGTTTGTGTAAATCCCCGTCCTGCTACTTGCAACGAGCCCGCATATTCGGGTGATATATGGTGCATGTGTGGCGTTCAGCTTTTAAAATCTGGCGAATATGTAGGAGAACCGACGGGGCAGCACACACCTATTACAGAGGAATGGGAATATGATGATGTCTACCATTGGCAGATGTGTGAATGTGGAACCAATTTTCAAGATGGTATGCATTACGGCGGCACAGCTACCGAAACACAGCGCGCGATTTGCGAGGGCTGTGGTGCTGAATATGGCGAGCTGTTGCACGTCCACTTCGAATTTGCAATTGGTCAGGATGAATACAGTCATTTTAAAATATGCACATGTGGAGAGACATTTGATTTTGAACCTCATTACGGAGGTGTGGCTACGGAGTATGAGCTTGCATTGTGCGAGGCCTGCGGTGTTGCATACGGCGACTTTGCCGAGCACGTTCATGCCGCAACAGATATAGGATACTACGAAAACAAGCATTTTAATATATGCTCGTGCGGCTTGTGGATGGATGAGGAAAGTCATTACGGCGGTACGGCAACCACTACGCAGAGAGCAAGATGCGTCGTCTGCGGCGTCGAGTACGGGGATTATGCAATTGATTCTCCCGAAAATAACACAGAAGCCCCCGAGAATAATACTGAACCACCCGAAAATAATACGGAAGCACCTGAAAATAATACGGAACCACCTGAGAATAACACAGAAGCACCCGAGAATAATACGGAACCACCCGAAAAAAATACGGAAAAAATTGAAAACAACACGGGAGGTCCAGATAGCAACATAAAAGAGCCCGATAGCAATAATTCGGCGATCAATGCGGGCCTGGCTGGTGGCTGCGGCTCGTCTGTTGGAGTTGGGCTCATAAGCCTTGTGACTTCGCTTGCAGCGGGGCACGTCATTCTCAAAAAGAAAAAGGAAAACTAAGCTGCGCGCAGAACTGTGCCTGTAAGCTTAATAAAATCTGATTTGATCGCAAAGCCCGAGGCAATCGCCTCGGGCTTTTATGATATCCGCCATCTGCAAATAGGCATAACTTGACATTTGGTTGTTCTTATGATATAATGACCGTATGTATGCGATCATAAAAATCACAATGGAGACAGGTAATGTATTACAGACATAATCTTGATTACAAGTATCCCGAAAAATGCGACGAGCATATGATAGAGGTCAAGCATCTCAGAGACGTGACCGTAGACGCGAATTATCCATACGTGCGCCACGACTGGAAATTCAAATTTCTGCGTGTAATTTATTGGCTCGCTCAGGTGCTTATAATGCCGTGGCTTCTCAAGATCACACACGGACTCAGAGTATATGGCAGAAAAAATATAAGAAAGCACAAAAAGGAGCTTAAGGGTGGCGCGATAACTATCGCCAATCACGTTTTTATGTGGGATTTTCTATGCGTTTTGCAGGCTATTCGTCCCCACCTGTCCTTCTTTCCTGCGTGGAAGAACAACCTTGAGGGAACCTTTGGTCCTCTGATACGTATGTCGGGCGGAATCCCGATACCCACGGATAGTGTTCGCGCGATGATAGAGTTCAAAAAGGCGATGGAGTGGGTTTTTGAGAGCGGCAAATGGATGCATTTTTACCCCGAAGGGTCTATGTGGTTTTTCTATCCCGACGTCCGTCCGTTTAAAAAAGCAGTTTTTACATATGCGGTCAAATATGACAAGCCCTTGATACCGATAGCTATGTCGTTCCGTCCAAGACGTGGACTGCAAAAGCTGTTCAGCAAAAAGCCTCTTGTGGATCTGCATATCGGTGAGCCGATGTATGCGGACAAGAGTCTGTCTCCCGCAGAGGCAGCCGCAAAAATGCAGGCGGACGCATATAAGGTAATGCAAGAAATGTGCGGAGTTGTGCCCGGCGACCCCACGTATAATGAGGATCAGGACCCCGCGCACTATCATAAGACCATGTAAGAGAAAAACAGGTAGGAGATCCTACCTGTTTTTTGTTTGACTCTAATTAAAGCACGAGTGAGGGTGCGCTATAAATTCTTGCCGCGAGCTCCTGGTTGAGCATATAAAGGCTCTTTGGGTCAGAACCGAAAAGCTGCATTTTGGTAATAAGGTCGTTTGCGTTTGTCTCCTCCTCACCCTGCTCCTTTACGAACCAATCAAGGAACTGCATCGTGCGGAAATCTCTTGACTCGTATGCTGCGGCGTAGATGTCGTTGATGAGGGAGGTGACGTATTTTTCGTGCTCAAGTCCTGCCTCGAGGACATCCATATGGCAGGTAATGGTCTTGTCAGGCTTGTCTATTGCTTCAAGAGTTACCTTTTGGTTTTCGTTCTGAAGATACTGATAGAACAGCATTGCGTGGTCGCGTTCCTCCTGAGCCTGAATTTTGTACCAATTAGCAAAGCCGTCGAGTCCTGCGTCCTCAAAGTAGTTTGAGAAGTCAAGATAGAGGTATGCCGAATAGAATTCCTTATTGATCTGCTGATTGTGCAGCTCGTGTACCTTTGCGTTCATAAATATTATTCTCCTTTTCTTAAATTGTTTTATTTATAAAAGCTCGTCCGAAAGCTTTTCGAGCAGATTGATTGCCTCGTCATTAAGCGCGGAGCGAATCGTGACGGTGGTTTCTGTGAATTCAAGATTTTTGCATCCCTCAAGCGATGCTCTTATTACCTTTGCCGCCATGGGCGCCCAGCTTCCGTTTTCTATAATAGCAACTGTGCGGTTCTGGAAATTTCGCTCTGTCAGGTGGCTTAAAAACTCACGCATGGGAGGGAAGACTCCCAGGTTATATGTGGAGCTTGCAAGCACAAGCTTGCTATGCTGAAATGCCTTCGCGGTCGCCTCGGAGACGTCAGTGCGGGCGAGGTCAATAGCTTCAACTGACGCGCCTTTCTCTTTGAGAAGCTCGCAGAGCTTGAGCGCTGCCTTTTTTGTATTGCCGTAGATTGACGCGTAAGCAACCAGTATGCCATTGTCCTCGGGCGTGTAGCTCGACCAGGTGTTGTAAAGCTCGATATAGTGCGAAATATCCTTGTCGATTACGGGGCCGTGCAGAGAGCATATTTTCTCTATGTTCAGATTCGCCGCCTTTTTAAGAACGGTCTGCACCTGCGAGCCGTATTTACCGACTATGCCGATATAATAGCGCCTTGCCTCGCTCACCCAGTCCTCGTCTGTGTCAAGCGCGCCGAATTTTCCAAATGCGTCTGCGGAAAACAGCACCTTATCATAGCTGTCGTAGCTCATAATAACCTCGGGCCAGTGTACCATGGGCGCTGTGATAAAGGTGAGAGTATGCTTGCCGAGAGAGAGAGTTGAGCCTTCGCCAACGACAATTCGTCTCTGCGCGAAGTCTGTGCCAAAGAAGTTCTGCATTATGGAGAACGCCTTTGCTGAGGACACAATGACTGCCTCGGGATATTTACTTGCAAAGTTTAAGATATTTGCGGAATGGTCGGGCTCCATGTGGTGAACTATAAGATAATCGGGGGAGTTGTCTCCGAGCAGTTGATCGATGTTGCTTAGCCACTCCTCTCCAAACGAGGCGTCAACGGTGTCGAGTATCGCGATTTTTTCATCAATTATCGCGTAAGAATTGTATGCCATACCGTTGGGAACGGTGTACTGTCCCTCAAACAGGTCGATTTTGCGGTCGTTCACGCCGATGTATTTTATATCCTTTGTAATCTGCATTTTTTCTCCTTTGTCCTGATTTTTTCTGTTATATAAACATATTTTCGATTTTTCACTTGATTTTACAGTAATATTATACTATAATATTGAGTGAAAGTACATAGGAATTTCAAAAAAAATAAAAGAAATTTCTGCCGAGTTCTTTCAAAACATCAATATCAGGACCGGGAGTGGCAATTATGAAGCAAGCGAAAATAGTAGTTCTGGCAGGACAATCAAATGCGGTAGGCGTTGGACATCTGAAATGCCTTTCCAAGCATTTCAGCGAGGAAAAGATAAAGGAATATTACGACGGATATAAAAATATCAAAATAAATTATTATTCACACGATAAAAAAAGTAACGGATTTGTGCCGGTGACGGTGGGATGCACTGAGATAAGCAAAGACACATTAGGTCCCGAGGTGGGAATGGCGGAGCTTTTCAGCGAAAAATATCCCGACGAGGAGATATTTATCGTAAAGTGCGCTTTTGGTGGCTCGTGTATGTGGAGAGACTGGATATCGCCGTCGTCTGACATTGACGGTTACGATAAAAACTCCTACGCTGACCAGCACGAGCATATTATAAAAGCCATGGAGCAGGGATTGCCCATAAGCGCGGGCTGGTGCTACAATGAGCTTGTCAAGATTCTCGGCGAGAGCATAAGCTATCTGAAGGACAACGGCTACAGTCCCAAGATATACGGCTTTTGCTGGATGCAGGGTGAGAGCGACACGTTCATCATGCCGCAGGTCACCGAATACGAAAGACGTTTTGACAATTTGCTCTCCGACCTCAACGCAAACTTTGGCGAATATCTTGAGGATTGCGTTTACATCGACGCGGGAATATCTGATGTTTGGGGACTGTATAAGGAAATGAATCAACTCAAGTATGACCGCGCATCAAAGCATAAGAATACGTTTTTCATAGATACTATAGCCAACGGACTTACGACAATGAACGAGCCGTTTGAGGAGCCCGATACATTCCACTATGACTCGGACAGTGTCATCAAGCTTGGCAGACTCTTTGCAGAGAAAATTGAGCTTTAAGGTGGCATTGTGTTTGGTCTGTTCTTTGTAAAAAACAGACCTTGACTATGTCGGATGTGTATGATATAATATAATCAATGGGGGTGATTTTATGAAAATACTTAATTTCGGATCATGTAATATTGACCAGGTATATTCACTGGATCATATAGTTCGCGTGGGAGAAACTCAGACCACGTACAAGCTTGAGACCTTCCCCGGCGGAAAGGGACTTAATCAGTCTATTGCTATTGCGCGCGCGGGAGCAAAGGTTTATCACGCAGGATGTGTCGGCTGTGACGGAGATATGCTTATAGACGTCCTTTCCCAAAGTGGAGTGGATCTGTCTTATCTTAAGAGAGTTGACGAGAAGAACGGTCACGCGATCATTCAGGTGACCACCTCGGGAGAAAACTCCATATTCCTTTACGCGGGCTCAAACGAGATGGTATCCCGAGAGTATATTGATTCTGTACTTGAGCATTTTTCTGAGGGCGACATTATACTTTTGCAGAATGAAATAAGCAATATTGATTACATAGTAAAACAGGCTTACGAAAAGAAAATGAGCATTGTATTAAATCCCTCTCCGTTTAATGAGAAATTAAACGAGATAGACTTTAACATGCTCTCCTGCGTAATACTCAACGAGGTAGAGGCAGGCGAGATCGCAAAGTGCGAAAACGCTGAGGGATGCCTGAAGTTCTTTAAGGAAAATTACCCGAATATCAAGGTTATGCTCACGCTTGGCAGCAGAGGATGTATCTATATGGATTCCGAGCATGAGATATTCCAGCCTGCATTTAAGGTCGATGTTGTAGATACGACCGCCGCGGGTGATACCTTCACGGGTTACTTCTTGTCCGAGGTCTCTCAGGGAACAGACTATGAGAGCGTTCTCAAGATCGCTACCGCCGCATCCGCAATAGCGGTATCTCGCAGCGGCGCGGCTCCGTCTATCCCTCTCAAGGACGAGGTCATGGCTAAGCTTGATGACCTCAGCGCGCGTAAGACCAGCAAGGCGGATATGATGATAGGTAAGATAAATTCCTACCTTGACGAGAATATCAAGACCGCATCTCTTGACGAGCTTGCAGAGGCATTGGGATACTCGTCTGTTTATACAGGCTCTCTCATCAAAAAGCTTACGGGCAAATCATTTTCAAAGCTTCTTCAGTCCAAGCGATGCGCTATCGCCGCTGAGATGCTGCTCAATACCGATATGTCTGTTCACGAGATAATAAATGCGGTGGGATACGAGAATGAGAGTTTTTTCAGACGTATCTTCAAAGAAAAATACGGAAAGAATTTCCTTGAATACAGAAGCAGAGGCGGTAAATAAAATGACAAACGAGCAGAGAATGAAGAACTTGTGCGTGCCTTGTGGCAAGGTCGACGTAGTTCTTGACACCGACGCATACAACGAGGTCGATGACCAGTTTGCTATATCATATTTGTTGAGATCAAAGGAAAAGCTCAATACAAAGGCGATATACGCCGCACCCTTCCACAATACTCGCTCCGTGGGTCCCAAGGACGGAATGGAGAAGAGCTACGACGAAATATTCAGACTCCTCACCGTGCTTGACGAAAAGGTGGACGTGTTCCGCGGCTCCGAGAGCTTTCTTGCCGACGAAAAAACACCCGTAATTTCCGATGCGGCGCGTGACCTTGCACAGAGAGCGGAGAATTATTCCCCCGAAAATCCTCTGTACGTTATCGCTATAGCGGCTATAACCAACGTTGCGTCTGCCATACTTCTCAACCCCAAGGTTGCGGAGAACACAGTTGTTGTATGGCTTGGAGGTCACTCCAACGATATGCACGACACTATGGAGTTCAATATGAAGCAGGACGTTGCGGCTGCAAGAGTTGTTATGGGCAGCGGCGTTCCGCTTATACAGCTTCCTTGCTTTGGAGTTGTCAGCGCGCTTACGATCTCGGGCCCCGAGCTTGAGTATTGGCTCAACGGTAAGTCCCCTATAGGCACGTATCTTACAAAGACTGTAATCGACGAGGCTAATACCTACGCCGAGGGACTTGTATGGACAAGATGTATCTGGGATGTTTCCGCGGTTGCCTGGATGCTTAACGACGGTGACAGATTTATGTGGTCGAGAATTATCCCCACACATATGCCCACCTACGAGCATCAGTACTGCACACCCGAGGACGCTCACCCTATGAGATATATCTATTATATCCACAGAGACGAGGTCTTCCGTGACATTATAGGTAAGCTGAGCAAATAAAGCAGATAAAAAAGCAAGGTCGGCTTGACCTTGGGTAATAAAACAAACCCTCTTTTGAATAGGTTTTTGTACTGATTCAAAAGAGGGTGATTTTTTTGCTTTGTAAGCTTTTTGGAAGGTGCTTGAATATCCCTTACACGAGCGTGGAAAACTCGGGGGATTTTGCGCTTGAGAGGATAGGAAATAAGTTGTATATCTATCTTGAATGCTCGGATGGGGGAGACGATTGGCAGAATAATCTTGACTTTATAGCGCGCCCGTATAAAAATATGGAGGGCAATTGGCTTGCGCACGGGGGCTTTGTCAGAGTATGGAAAAGTGTTGAGGACTATATTTCAGACGAGATATTGAATGACAGATACAAGAAAATAACAGTTGTGGGTTATTCACACGGGGCGGCACTCGCGGTGCTTTGTCACGAATACGCGTATTATCACCGTCCCGACATCAGAGCGCAGATATTCGGATACGGGTTTGGATGTCCGAGAGTTATTTGCGGGCGAAAATCTTATGAGCATGAGAGAATATGGCAAAACTTTACCGTAATACGCAATATCGACGATATAGTGACACACTTGCCACCGTCGCTGCTTGGATTTTTCCACGTCGGAAAAATGATAGAAATCGGAAAAAGAGGAAAATATACAAGAATAGATGCGCACAGACCCGAAAATATGCTACGTGAGCTACGTATTTATGAGGCAACGCACAGGCTTTAGTCAAAAAATCCCGTCCGACAGGACGGGATTTTACGTTGTTATTCCGTGGGCAGAGCACTCTCGCCGAGTATTGCGGCAAGCTCCTCCTCGGTCTGTTGCGCGTCATAGGTGGTACAGCGCACGTGAAGCACGTCACCTTCGTGAATTGCCTTGACTGCGCGCTTGTCGCGCTGATCAACAGGCAGTGTGTGCTTATGAGAGAGAACAAAAAGTCCGTTTGGCCAGAAAATATCTCGCACGTGCATACCCTCGGCAAAGGTGTTCTTGCCGACCGTGATATATCGCTCGATTATGGTCGTGCTCTTGCCCTCGTTTATCTCGTGGACAAGGTTCTCAAGTACGCGGTCGTTGATGGATTCCGCACCGAATATTTCAGTTATCACAAAGGCAACGCCCGCCGCAATAATAACGAATATGACGTTGTCATAGCAGGAAAGTGCCTCAACAGCAAACACGATCGCTGTCAAGGGCATTTTCATCATACCCGCGATACAGGAAATAATACCGAGAACGAGAATGACGGTGTAGTACGAGCTATCAAGTCCAAAGACGCGGTTCAAAACCGTGGCAAGCAGAGAAGCGACTATCGCACCGATCGCCATAAGGGGCAGAAAAATTCCGCCTGTGACACGGTTGGAGTTAGCGCAAAGAGTGAGCGTGGAGCGAACAATTAAAAGCAGAACAAGCATCAAGATTGTAGTCTCGCCGTGAACAAGCTCCAGAATGAGCTCGTGGCCTGTGGAGATAAACGAGAAGGAGAAAAGTCCTGCCGTGAAGGTCAGCGCAAGCACGATGAATATACGCCAGCCGTGACGGATTTTATTGAGAGTCTTATTGAAAAACTTGAAAATAACGCGATAATAATTCAAAAACAGTACCGCAAACAGACCCATAATGATTCCTACGAGGAGAGGGATCCATGCGTCCTTGAATGACAGAGTAGGGAGCTGCATAGCGGGGAACAGAGTCTTGCTGACACCCAAGAGGGGCGCGAGTATTTCCGTAGTTAGTGACGCGAACATAACCGAGGTCGCGGCGATCATCAATATCATTGGGGAGATGCGCTGATGCGCCTCCTCAACCGCGAATAGAATGCCCGAAATAGGCGCGCCCGTGGCAGTTGCAAATCCCGAGCAAGCGCCGCCTGTCATGGCATATCTGTCCCATGCGCGGTGCTTCTTGCCAAAGGAAAAGACGCTTCCACGACCTATAGCAACACCCATCTGTACGGACGGTCCCTCATTTCCAAGGGGTACTCCCACGAGGAAGGACACAAGTGACATACAAAAAATTCCTATCAGATTTCGCACCCACTTAAACGGGATAATTCCTCGCAGAATTCCGATCGAGGTAGGGATTCCACCGCCTCGCAGATTGGGGATTCGCTTGTATATGTATGCAAATAAAAACGCGGGCAAAAGAAAGGCGATAAGTATCAAGGGGATGAAATAAAGCCTCTCTCCAATAAAGTGATATCCTTTTTCCGAAAATGCAATTATGTATTTTGCGCACGCCTTATAGAGATTTACGACAACAGACGTCAGAACACCCGTCAGCGCGCCAAATGACACGGCAGGCAATATAGAGTTAAAAAATGAATTCCAGGATTTTGATTTCATAGCTCCTCCCGTCGTTAAGCTTGTGTGTCAGATAATATGTGTATATTATATCATATTATGGGTAAAAAAGTCAAGACTCCCGAGCGTAGTGCTCGAGAGTCTTGACTTTTCGGCTGAAAGCCGTTATTTTGTTGATTATTTGCTTGCCTCTTCGATAGCAACTGCAACTGCAACGGTCATACCAACCATGGGGTTGTTGCCCGCGCCGATCAAGCCCATCATCTCTACGTGAGCGGGAACGGAAGAAGAGCCTGCGAACTGTGCGTCGGAGTGCATTCTACCCATTGTGTCCGTCATGCCGTAGGAAGCGGGGCCTGCTGCCATGTTATCGGGGTGAAGTGTACGGCCTGTACCGCCGCCGGATGCAACGGAGAAGTACTTTCTGCCGTTCTCGTTACACCACTTCTTGTATGTTCCTGCAACGGGGTGCTGGAAACGAGTGGGGTTGGTGGAGTTACCTGTGATGGAAACGCCAACGTTCTCATGTCTCATGATAGCAACGCCCTCGGGAACGCTGTCAGAGCCGTAGCACTTAACGTCAGCTCTGGGACCCTTCGAATAGGGGGTTTCTTTAGCGGCGGAAACCTCCTCGGTGTAGGGGTCAAACTGAGTCTGAACGTATGTGAAGCCGTTGATTCTGGAAATGATCATAGCCGCGTCCTTGCCGAGACCGTTAAGGATAACGCGGAGTGGCTTTACTCTTACCTTGTTAGCGTTGAGAGCGATCTTGATCGCGCCCTCTGCTGCTGCGAAGGACTCGTGACCTGCGAGGAAGCAGAAGCACTCTGTCTCCTCGGAGAGGAGCATTGCGCCGAGGTTTCCGTGGCCGAGACCAACCTTACGGTTTTCAGCAACCGAGCCGGGGATACAGAAAGCCTGAAGACCGATACCGATAGCGGCAGCGGCGTCAGAAGCCTTTGTGCAGCCCTTCTTGATTGCGATAGCTGCGCCTACTGTGTATGCCCACTTTGCGTTTTCAAAGCAGATAGGCTGTGTTTCTTCTGCGATCTTGTAGGGGTCGATGCCGTACGCGTCGCAGATCTCTTTACATTCGTCAATAGAGGAAATACCGTATTCCTTAAGTACGCCGAGGATCTTCGCCTCGCGTCTCTCATAACCTTCAAAATGTGCCATTATGTATTACCTCCTTATTATTCCTTACGGGGATCGATGTACTTAACAGCGTCAGCGAATCTGCCGTATGTACCCTTGGACTTCTCGTAAGCTTCGTTAGGCTCCATGCCCTTCTTGATGAAGTCTGTCATCTTGCCGAGAGAAACGAACTCGTATCCGATAACCTGATTGTCCTCATCAAGAGCCATTCTTGTGCAGTAGCCCTCTGTCATTTCAAGGTATCTTACACCCTTTGCCTTTGTACCGTACATAGTACCAACCATGGATCTCTCGCCCTTACCGAGGTCTTCCATACCTGCGCCGATAACGAGACCGCCCTCGGAGAATGCGGACTGAGAACGTCCGTAAACTATCTGGAGGAAGAGCTCACGCATAGCGGTGTTGATAGCGTCGCAAACGAGGTCTGTGTTGAGAGCCTCAAGGATTGTCTTGCCGGGGAGGATCTCAGCAGCCATAGCCGCGGAGTGAGTCATACCCGAGCAACCGATGGTCTCAACGAGAGCTTCCTCGATGATACCGTTCTTTACGTTAAGGGAGAGCTTGCAAGCGCCCTGCTGAGGTGCGCACCAGCCCACACCGTGTGTGTATGCGGAAATATCCGAGATCTGTTTTGCCTGGACCCACTTGCCCTCTTCGGGAATGGGAGCGGGACCGTGGTCGGGACCCTTGGCAACCTTGCACATATGCTGAACTTCAAGGCTTGCAGCATATTCGCAGTTGAATTCTGTGCTCATTGTTTTAATCTCCTTATAAATTAAATTTTAATTTTTGCTTATTTAATAACTTCTCCGTAAACCTCGCCAAACGCGCAGCAAGCGTTGCACTCGTCAGTGTCGATGTGCATAGCGAGAGCGTATGTAGGAGATACGCGGCAAACGACGTCATCAAAAATAGTTGTTCTGTCGCTGTTTATCTTAACCTTAACGATCTGCTTGTCCTCAACGCCAAATGCAGCGGCGCTTTCGGGGTCAAAGTGAATGTGTCTTTTTGCGATTACTACGCCTTCGGTGATCTCAAGCTCACCTGCGGGGCCTACCATCTTGATTCCGGGAGTACCTGCTACGTCACCGGACTCGCGAACGGGAACTGCCTTGAGTCCGAGCGCTCTTGCGTCGGAGAAGGAAAGCTCAACCTGGTTAGCCTTTCTCGTAGGACCGAGAACGGATACCATAAGCTCACCCTTAGGACCTACGAGCTTTATCTTCTCGTTTGCCGCCGCGAACTGATCGGGCTGGGAGAGCATCTTCTTGGGTGTGAGAGCAGCGCCTGCGCCGTAGAGAGCCTCTACTGCCGCGCCTGTAAGATGGATGTGTCTTGCCGAAGTTTCTACAAGAACCTTGTTTTCCATGTTTCTGACCTCTTTCTTATAAAAATTTTTATTTTATCTAAGTCTATGGAGCCATAAAACCCCATTCTCCTTTATTTTATCACAAAAAACGCAAAATGTAAATACAATTTTTGAATAAATCCCGTGATATAATGAAAAACTTTATTGGCAATACTAATAAATAAAGGTATATTCTGAAATTTGGAGGTTTTTATGAGCGACGAAAGAGATATGGAAATGGAGCAGGAAATTGACGAGATACTCAAATTCGGCAAAAGCGCGAGCAACAGGTCAGGTATCGAGACACTGACAATAATCGGTCAGATAGAAGGGCATTACGCGCTCCCCGACGGGCAGAAGGCTACAAAATACGAGCATCTTATCCCCGTGCTTGTGTCGGCAGAGGAGAATCCAGACGTCAAGGGTGTGTTGATAATACTCAATACTATGGGCGGTGACGTCGAGGCGGGACTTGCGCTTGCGGAGATGATATCGTCAATGTCAAAGCCCACGGTAACGCTGTGTCTTGGAGGCGGACATTCCATCGGAATACCGCTTTCAGTGTCGGGCAAGCGGACATTTATCGTGCCAAGCGCGACTATGACGCTTCATCCCGTGCGTATCAGCGGCACGGTAGTTGGCGCGCCGCAGACGTATACCTATTTTGCGGACATGCAAAAGAGAATAGTGGACTTTATCTGCCGAAACTCGCGCGCAAATCGGGATGAGATAAACAAAATGATGATGCGCGCAGATATGATAGCGACCGACGTTGGAACCATTCTTGAGGGCCATGAGGCAGTGGAGTACGGACTCATCGACGAGATAGGCGGCATTGACAAGGCGCTTGCGGCGCTCAAAGAGATGATGGGGGAGAAGGAATAACAAAAGGGGGAGCACGGAGTGCTCCCCCTTTTTTTAGGTATTGCTTTGGCTATTTAAGCGATTCGTAGAATTTATAGTTGATATATCCGCCAACTCCCTCAAGTGAGCCGGGCACAAGCTCCTGTATCATCAAACAGTCGGGGTGGGGCAGTCCCACACTTTCGTCTGCAAAAATGCCAAAGTCAGCCGACGTGACAAATCCGCGCGATCGGTAATTTTGCGGATTTCCTTCGACCATACACAGCTTATATCCCATATCCTTCGCCCGCTTCAGACCGTATTCAATAAGCTCCTTGGAGATATGCTGACGCTGCAGCTCCGTTTTTACGGAAACGGGGGTCAATATCAACAATTCGTTTTCATATTTTCCTTCGATGTGGAATCGGGAAAATAGTACGTGACCGATGACCTCGTCATTTTCGTTGACCATAATCAAATCCAACTCGGGAATATAGTATTTTTTAGAACGGATTTCCGCTACCAGATTTCGCACGAGTATTCCTTCGTCTGCGTTTTCGGAATCAGTAAATACTTTTTCAACAAAATCTAATGTTTCATTCAGCTTGTCTGCCGGAACGGCCTTAATAATTCTTTGCATTTTTTTACTCCTATATCAGTTTGTATTTTAAATTTGTTTTGATTT
Organism: Eubacteriales bacterium; assembly: GCA_045542075.1. GTDB lineage: Bacteria > Bacillota > Clostridia > Oscillospirales > CAG-272 > SVTX01. The sequence goes on along the minus strand of JAZQKI010000020.1, from coordinate 624 downwards.
GAACTGAAAAAGGGTACAAAAATAACACACCTGAGTGTGCTTGCCACAAAATATCAGGTTTATATGATGGTGCGACAATAAGGAGGTATCAAAACCCCTACCTTTGTCCTTGCCCTTATTCAGTTCAGCTTTCCTTTACCTCTCTCGTTGCAATCATATTATTTTCTCCTTTCTCTTCTGCTGTGCAGGTTGTTTTTAATAATTATATCATACTACTTTTGAATTTACAAGAGTTTTTTGAAAAAATGTAGAACAGGGACAGTTTCCGGTTTCCAAATGAATAAAAAATTTACAAAAAATTCCAAAAAGGTGTTGACAAAACGGTTAAGTTAGTGTATAACACCATTTATTGTCACGCGAGAGTGGCGGAACTGGCAGACGCGCACGTTTGAGGGACGTGTGGTTACACCGTACGGGTTCAAGTCTCGTTGCTTGCACCAACAAAAAGAGGAGCACATCGTGCTCCTCTTTTTGTTGTGAGTAATCCAAAATTTTGATACCGTTTCAAAATGGGTACAAATTTTTGAACTATGGGTGCATCTTCCTACAAGGGTTTGCACCCATTTTAGTTCTATAAATTGGAATTTGTAATGCTGTTAAGCGCAGTTATCTACCTAATAGTTG
>JAZQKI010000019.1:0-5589 GCA_045542075.1 Eubacteriales bacterium | reverse complement strand
CCGATCATTCTCGGTTGCCAGCATCCAACTCATAAGCACTATACCGCCAACGATCAATACGCTTCCGACAATCAACATGATATGCATCAGTTTGCTTTTGAACATCAATCATATCCTCCTTTTTCCTAAACTGCAAATGTATCAGGAGCTTTTATATTTACTTTTTTCCGTCGGGACGTGTCTCACGCCCGGACAATATCATATCACCTATAATACAAGACGTAATATTTTTGAAAACGTCCCACAAGATCACCGGATCAGCGTCATGCCTTCCCATAGAACCGCGTAGTCAGACATAACAGCAAGGCTATCGCGGTACGATCAGATCCCCACGCCCTCCCAAAAGAGAGAAAGTCAATGAACGGTCACAATCAATGCTTGCTTGCTCAAGGCGACAGTTATAGATTTTAGTGTATTATAAATTATATCACAATACAATATTAAAATCAATAGATTTGCGAAAAAATGTTCAAAATATAGTTAAATATAACAATAATAACAAATTACTAAAAAAATTATGTGAAAATTGCCCAACGGTTACCTGTAAATATATGCGTCAAAAGGGTATTTTTGTCATATTTGAATACTCGGGAAGCTGCTCCATTTTGGTGTTATTATAGGCATAAAATCTTCTCCGATCCCTCTTTTGTAGTTTGCATATATTGTCTTTTTTTGTCATTTTTATCATTTTTTTCGCAATTTCCGCCACATTTTGTCGTAACAAACCGTTACATATTTTTGGTAACATTTTGTTACAATTAAATTGAGGAAATGTAAATTTTCGGGAGGTCTAAATTTTATGCAAAATCAAATGGGGCTTGTCGGTCTTAAAATAATAAGAGAACAAAAAAACTACAGTCAGCTGAAGGTGGCGACTGACCTAAATATCAGCCGCGAGGCAATTTCGTATTACGAAACGGGAAGGCGCAATCCCGATATTCAGATGCTTATCGCGCTGTCAAAATATTTCAACGTCTCGATAGATTTTCTGATCACGGGCAAGGAGTTCACAAAAAAATAGGCGCGGATTTTCCCGCACCAAATTTCTTTTTTGTTCATCGCTTGTCCTTGGCGGTGTGTGTTGCAAAGGCGCTGTTGATAAAGAAAAATCCCCGACATTGTGTGTTATCCTTAACGGAGAACACGCAATGTCGGGGGTTTTTTATCCGCAGATTATAAATAACCACGCAAGCACCGCTGTGATTATAGAGCTTGCGTTTATCGACGGCAGCGCAAGTATGACCGCCACGAGAGAACAAACAAAAATTATTATGCCGAGGGTCCTTCCTGTTTTCTTCTTGAATCCGAAAAGTCCGAAAATTCCCGCAAACAGCATAAATACACCTACTGTAGCGGCGGCAATAGCTCCCACGTCAAGCGCGATAACAGCCTTGAGCGCGGACAGTGGTGCGTAAAATCCCCATATGATATAGATGATGCTGATGATTACTCTTAAAACATTTTTTGTTTTCTTTTTCATAGCTCCCTCCAAATGATATCGTATTTTGTTGCCTTACACACCTAATTATATCATAAACCACGGGATCGTGTCAACAAAAATTTGCCCTTGGTACCCCAATGTGGCTTATCTGCCCACAAACATCTGCGTCCAGTATTTACCGTCCGCTACGTATCCTACTCCGATATGAGTAAACGAGGGATTAAGTATATTCGCGCGGTGACCTGAGGAGTTCATCCACGCGTTTACCACCGCCTGCGGAGTAGCCTGCCCTCTGGCTATGTTCTCGCCTGCACTTCGATATTTTATACCAAAGCTTTTCATCATCTGAAACGGCGAGCCGTACGTGGGGCTCGTATGTGAAAAATACCTGTTGTCCTTCATATCCTGAGACTTTATTCGCGCCACACGGCTGAGCTCCCAATCGTGTGTAAGTGATTTAAGTCCTGCCTTTTCTCTCTCGACGTTAACGAGTCTTACGACCTCACGCTCAAAATTCAGCACGGACGAGTCTGTCGTAGGTATATTGATTACCTGCCCGGGGTATATCAAATCATAATTTTTTATCTGCGTGTTTGCGCTCTTTATCTCGCCAAGTCCCACCTCGTATCTGACTGCTATTTTCCATAGCGTATCCCCCTTGACGACCGTGTGAGTCACTTCAGACGCCGACACACTCACGCAAAAGAGCATAATAATTGCAACTATACTAAATATAAATACAAATATTCTTTTTCTCAATACTTCACATTCCTCCTCTGAATTTAATGACGTCATCTATTATATTATACCATATAGCACAAGGGCTTTCAAGCTGTAAATGCTGGCAGGGACAGCACAAAGCCCCAAGGTAAACCTTGGGGCTTTTATCACCTTATAATTTTCCATGCGCCGATCAGACTATCGGTAGTCCACGCTGCATTAGCGGGCGAGGTCGAGGGTAGGCATACCGCCTCCCTGCCATACTCCTCTTTCATATATTTGTTATAATATTTTTCAGCCGTTCTGCCGTTGACGAATATCTGCTTTATATCGGCAACCTCAAAAATCTCACCCAGGTCATTCGGAATAACGTCCTTAATCGAGCTGTCCGAGCTCCCCGTGACCTCGCATGAGCCAATGACGTCCCACAGAGCTATGCCGTGTGCCAGAAGAAATGTTTTCTTTTCGTCAACCGTCTGCGGCACAGAAGACTCAAAAACAGCCGCAAGAACACGCCAGAATCGGTTTTGAGGGTGGCCGTAGAAAAACTCCGCTTCACGCGACTTTACCGACGGGAAGCTGCCAAGTATCAGTATTTTTGATTTTTTATCATATATCGGCGGTATGGGGTGGTTTATCATATCTTTTATTCCATTTTCTTTTTGTAGTTTTCTTCTGTTTTCTTTGCCCACTCTGCCGCGGCTTGAAATTTAGGTGTCTCTCTGACAGGGTGAAACCACGCCCATCGGGGATTTGTCAGCAGATCGCGTATATATACGGGATTATAGAAAGACAGTCTCACAACGCCAAACAGCTTGTGCCTGTTCCCTTGCTCGTCTATTGCGTAATTCCAATCCGGGCTGACCTTTACCCCCGAGAACAGCTCGCTGCCAAGATCAAGCCATTCACTATCCAAGGAATAAACGTACTTGCAAGTTTCTATTGCCTCGTCAAAATTTGCCCAGCCCTCGTCCATCTCACCGCAGCCAAATAAACACGCGGAAAGTACAAGCTGCTTGTAAGCATAAAACAGCTTCCATCCATCAGGAGCTGCTCCGTTTCCAAACGAGCGGATAGTCTTCAAAACGTCCTTCTGAAAATTAACTTTTCTCTGCGCGCCCATCGCGTCGGGACAGCGCACCTCGAGCTGATCTGCCATAGTCTCAAGCATTTCAAGTCCGTTCTGCACGTAGGTCTCTGCCGGAGTTCCCTGCACCGCGGCGCGCGAGGCAAGACAGGCGCGCCTGGAAAAACCCGAGTGATACGGACACATATTAAGCCATTTTGCAAGGTCTTTGTCGTCACACACCGTCACCATCAACTGAATAACGGCGTTGCGATATTGTGTTTCAAGCAATTTCTGAACGTATTTATGCATAAGCGGCATATATCTTTCATTGTCACTTGGAGCAGAAAGTAAATGATCCCTTACGGCGCACACCATATTGTATGAATAATAGTCATCCTCGGGGTATTTGCGGCAATATTCCCTTACAAAATCTATACGCTCGGAGTTATCGTCAGAAAGCATATCTATTTTTTGATTGAATATCTCCCTGTCGCGCGTCTTTGAGCAGGTGTCATTGGACAAAAGACTGTCTACAGTCACCCCAAAATAGTTAGCTATGGACGGCAAAAGCTCTACGTCGGGATAGCAAATGCCAAGCTCCCACCTCGATACGGACTGTGCCGACACGTCAAGCGACTCCGCGAGCTTTTCCTGTGTCACGCCCCTGTCTTTTCTTAATCGTTTGAAATTTTCTGCAAAATTCAGGTTCATAAAATACCTTCCTCAAAATAATTTGAAGCTGCGCATCTTCTGATTATATTATATCACCCGATTTTTTGTTTTGCAATATCACGTTTGTTGAGAGTAAGTATTAAAATTCGTGAATTATTAAGTCCTGCACCGGATATCAACCCTTGCGTTGCAGTCTCGCTATTTCCCGCTCGGTATCCAGCACGGCTTTGTCATCGTTTGAGTATCCCCATTCTGTCTTCAGACATTCAAGAAGTCTTTTCTGCGTCTCTGCTGCCTTTTCATAATCTCCGAGGATCTCATAAATAATAGCTATTCCGTGCAATGCATCGGTATGTCGTGGCCTTGCGTCCTTCTCCCAAGACAGCTCATAGGTTTTTATTGCCTTTTCATACTCGCATCTGCATGCGTAATACTGCGCCGCCTCAAACAAAAACGTCTCGTTATCCGCAAAATCTGCCATTGCGTTCTCAATAATTGAGTCCGCTCTTTCCGCGTCGTATTCTGCCAAAGCAATATGCGCTCGGTACACGGGAATCATCGCGGGCTTGTGCGCGGGGAGAGTCTGATATATATTAAGATATTCCTCCGCCTCCTTGGCTCTGTGGTCTGCAAGCAAATTATCAATGACGTAATAGTACGGCATTGGCGTTTTCGGCTCGCCCTTGTCGCTCTCAATTACCTTTTTATAGAAATCGATCGCCACGGAATGATTTGCCATGTTCCAATCCCAAACACAATGCCCCTCAGCCATCTGCAAGAGCCACTGGCAGTTTTTATGCTCGGGTTTTGTTAAGATCGCCTCGTGGGCATATTTGCTGACTCTACGCGCATCAGACTCCATACGATGATGGTACAGGTTGGCAAGCAGCTCCATAATGCGTACCTTGTCGTTGTTATCATCAAGCTGGCTCATCAAAAAATCTTCGTATTCCTTGAACAGCTCTGGAGAAAACTCCTCCTCAACGTCAATGCGATTTTCAATTCGGCGCAGCTTTTGATCCACCGTCAGATCAAAAAGCTCGTCAATGCTGACTCCGAACACCTCCGCGATAAGCGGCAGGAGTGTGATATCGGGCATAGCGACCGCATTTTCCCACTTTGACACCGACTGCGCGCTGACGCCAAGGCGTGTCGCAAGCTGCTCCTGCGTCAGTCCCGACTTGTATCTTAATTGCTTGATTTTATTGCTTATTTCCATATTGTCCTCCCAAATAAATTTATTGGACGTCCTTACAATCTAATTATACAGTACATAGCATTAAAAATCAATAACGCATTTTTATTGTGGGGTAAACTAAAGGGAGAAAACTATCCCGGGATATTGCATAATATAGAAGATACAAAAAAGCAGGTAGGCATTAAGCCTGCCGCTCGAACCAGGCGACCACACTTGGCAAATACAGTAATGAACCAGCGACATTTCACCAAGGGGCAAGCCCTTGGTTATGATGCGCTGGTGATAAGCCCGGCGGGGGGAGCCACAAAAAAAACCACCCTGTGCGAAGTTTTGCTTTTCAAAACTCGGTTAGTGAGCAAAGCGAACGTATGGCTCGAACCATGCGACTTTACATAACTTGCAAGGCAAGTTATGTGGATTGTCGTTGGTGAAGAGCCCAGCAGGGGGAAGCACAAAAAAACCACCCTATTGGGTGGTTTTAGTGGCTCC
>JAZQKI010000018.1:0-4514 GCA_045542075.1 Eubacteriales bacterium | reverse complement strand
CCCTTTATATCTTCAAGCTCAATTGCGTCCTCTTCGTCAACTATTTTGGGTTCGATATCCATTACGGTGAATATCTTCTCAGCAGAAGCAAATGCCGACTGCATCCAGTTAAACTGTTCTGCAAGATTCTGGATAGGGTTGAAGAACTTGGAGATATACATATAGAACGTAACGAGCGTGGAGACGTCCACTACCTGACCGAGGAACTCAACGTCACGTATAGAGCTTCTCGCAGCAAGATAGAGCAAGCAAAGCACCGAGGAAATATAGAGCATATAAACGGTAGGTCTGAAAATACCGAAAACGAATATCTGCTGCTGCTTTGCGCGGCGGAGCTTTTCGTTCTTCTCGCTGAAATCATGCATCTTCTTGTTCTCGCGGTTGAAAATCTGAATTATTCTCATTCCCGAGAGATTTTCCGAGAGGAAGGTGTTTATATCCGTCGTGCCGTCCTTGACCGCTCTGTACGCCTTGCGCGAGAACTTTCTGAAGATCACCGTGAAAAGCACTATAAACGGTACAAAGCAAAGCACCATAAGTGTGAGCATGTAGTTGAGCATAAGCATTGCTACAAGCACACCGAATATAACGAAAACATTTTTTACAAGGTTTACTATGATATTGGTAAACATCATAGAAACGGCGTTTGTGTCGTTTGTAACTCGTGTGACGAGCTTACCGACGGGAATGCTGTTGAGCTGCGAATGAGAGAGGCTCTCGATGTGCAAAAACAGATCCTCGCGTATCTGGGAGATTATCTTCTGTCCTGTTTTCTGCAAAACTATCGCCTGAATATACGTGCTCACAAGCGAGAAAATAAGTATGCTCGCGTAAACGCCGACGTATATAAACAGCTCCTTTGCGCTGATTGTTCCCTCCTGCAGGCTCTCTGTGATATGACCTACGACAAGCGGTGAGAGTATATCGTAGGAAATTGTGAGAAGCATAATGATAAGAACGAACACAAAGCTCTTGATATGCGGTCTTGCGTATCTGAGAAGACGCTTTGCGATCTCAGAGTCCTTCATCTGTCTGTCAAAGCCAATGGCTTCCTTTTTGTCCTTTATCATTGCGTACGCAAAGATAAATATAGCGGAAAACAGTCCGATTATTCCGCCTACGACTATCAAGGGGTAAAATTCATGCATCAGTCTCTACCTCCTTCCTTGTCGTCAAGACGCTGAAGCTCAACCATGGTCTTGTACTCCTCGCAGCTTTCACAAAGCTCTGCGTGGGTACCAATGGCTACGACCTCGCCGTCGTCAATGAATATTATCTTGTCCATCTGCTCAACTGTGGTTATTCTGTGCGCGATGAGTATTGTGGTCTTGTTTTGTCTGGTTCTCTTGAGATTGTCAAGTATTACGCGCTCGGTCTTGGTGTCAACTGCCGAAACGCTATCGTCAAGTATAAGTATGGGCGCATCCTTGATAAGCGCGCGGGCGATAGAAATTCTCTGCTTCTGTCCGCCCGACACGGTAACTCCACGCTCACCCAAAACCGTGTTATAGGTATCTCCAAAGAGCATGATGTTGTCGTGAATGTCGGAGAGAGTCGCCGCCTCGACAATTTTTTCGTGGTCTATATCCTCGGATACGAATCGGATATTATTCTCTATTGTGTCGCTGAACAGGAAGTTATCCTGCGGAACGTACGCCGCTGCGTCTCTTACCTGCTTTATCGGCAGACTGTTGACGTCACGTCCGTCAATAAACAGCTCGCCGTCGCTCACGTTATACGTGCGGAGAATAAGGTCTACAACAGTGGTCTTACCCGAACCCGTTCTTCCGACGAGTCCCACGTTTTCTCCCGCGTTTATCTTAAACGATACGTTCTTCAATACGTCAAAATCGCCGTCGGGATAGCGGAACGTGAGGTTTTTGAACTCAATATCGCCCCGTACTGTGTCGATCGGGAAAACGTCGTCAGAATCCTTGACGTCGGATTTCGCGTCCAGAAGCTCACTTATACGGGAAAGCGAAGCCTTGCCCTTGGACGTCATTTCAATAAGCTCGCTGACAGCCATAATGGGCCATACGATAGACGTAAAATAGCCGATAAACTCCACGAGCTGTCCCGCGTCAAAGTCGCCGTTTATAACAAGATATCCACCATATCCGAGAATTACGCACACGACAGATTCCACGAACAGCGTGACGAATATACGGAGCAAAACCGAAATTCTTGTATATTCAACGTTGGTTTTTTCGTTGTGCTTGTTGAGCTTTTTGAACGCCATAGCCTCAAGGCCCTCTTTAACGAAAGCCTTAATAACGGCAATACCCGAAAAGGACTCCTGCGAAAAGTCGGAGAGCTGTGAATATGCCTCCTGTCTTTCGTCCCATTTCTTTGTCATATACCTGCCGACAAGCAGGGATACAGCAAGCAGGAATACCATGGGAATGAGCGAGAAGAGCGTAAGCTTCCAGTCCATTCTCCACATCTTGAACAGAGCGAGACCGCCGAGCAGGAGCGAGTCGAACAGCATCATAACGCCCCAGCCAAAGCACTCCTGAACGGTGTCGAGGTCGTTTGTAAAGAGCGACATAAGGTTTCCGACCTTATTTACCTGATAATACTGCTGCGAGAGGTCCTTGCATCTGTCAAACATTCTGTTTCTGAGGTCAGCCTCAACCTTGAGTCCCGCGCCAAAGAAACAAATTCTCCACAAAAATCTGCCGGCTACCATTGCGAGTATGATAAATATCATAGGCAGACAGATGTGGTCCAGAACAAAGTCCATATTAAACTCGTGTATTACGCCGTCAAGCTCGACGACGTGATTATCCAGCCCGTTGACTACCATGCGGTAGAACTCGGGAATAATAAGCTGAAGATAGTCGACCGCTACAAGCGCGCCTATACCCAGCAAAAGCATCCACAGATGCTTCAAATAATACCGGTTTATGTGCTTTCCAAATATCAATTATCTCACCAACCCTTTGACTATCTCCCCTGCCATGATAAGTCCTGCGACCGAGGGGACGAATGATACGCTGCCCGGAATTGCCTTTCCGCTCTCACTGTCGATCAGTGGGCTCTTTTTAGGCTCTTCCTTTGAATAAACTACCTTTAATTTTTTAACTCCGCGCGCCTTCAGCTCGCGGCGCATAACTCTTGCCAGAGGACACCCCTCTGTCTTATATATGTCAGATACCTCAAAAGCCACAGGATCAAGCTTGTTCCCCGCTCCCATAGCGGAAATGATGGGAACACCAAGCTTGTCCGCTCTGCATATAAGCTCAAGCTTTGCCGATACAGTGTCCACCGCGTCGGCGATATAGTCGTACTGCGAAAGGTCAAACCCATCCGCATTCTCGGGCAGGTAAAATGCCTTGTGCGCTACCACACGGCAGGCGGGATTTATGTCCAGAATACGCTCGCGCATGACGTCTACCTTATCTCTGCCAACGGTGGAATGTGTGGCAATTATCTGGCGGTTAATATTTGATACCGAGACTGTGTCTCTGTCAAAAATATGAAGCTCGCCAACACCCGCTCGCGCAAGTGCCTCGCATACATATCCTCCAACGCCGCCAACACCAAACACCGCGACTCTTGACTTATTCAGTTTTATAACTGCGTCATCTCCAAGAAGCAACGCGGTCCTGCTGTTTTGCTCGGATGCCATATTTCCCTCCGTTTTTACATAGATACAGTTATTCTAACATATTTTTTTTATATTATCAAGATTTTTCTTTACAAAAACATAAAAAAGTTTTATAATATTATTATAATTTCTCAAAATAGGAGTAGAAATGGAAAAATACAGACTTAAATCTCTTGAGGAAAAGGAAATAGACAGCAAATGCATCTTTGACGGACGGGTTTTGCACGTCTACTGCGACAGTGTAAGTCTGCCCGACGGACAGGTGGGTGTGCGTGAATACTGCAAGCACAACGGGGGCGTGTGCGTGCTTCCTCTGACGGACAATGGCGAGGTGATACTTGTACAGCAATACCGCTACGCGCATAGAGAGGTGACTCTTGAAATTCCCGCGGGAAAGCTTGAGGGAAAGTGTGAGGATCACACGTCTGCCGCTTTGCGTGAGCTGAGCGAGGAAACGGGTGCAACGTGTAAAAATCTGACTTATCTCGGAGAGATGTACCCCTCCCCCGCGTTACTTGACGAGGTGATATATATGTATATGGCACAGGGGCTGGAGTTTGGCGAGCAATCGCTTGATGAGGATGAGTTTCTGAACTGCGTAAAAATGCCGCTTGATACTCTTGTTGAGATGGTATGTGATGGCAGAGTTCCCGATGCAAAAACGCAGGTCGCCGCACTCAGAGCATGGAAGATTTTGAGGGAGAGATAGTTGTTTTTTTGTTTTACTTTCTGTCAACAGTGACAGAAAGTAATCAAAGAACACCGCAAAAGGAAAGGGAGGTTGCGATTCCTCCCTTTCCTCTTGACTCCTATCCTACACAAACGCCTACTCTGGCATCGTTCATAACGGTTAGGACGGATATTCTATTACCCCACTAATTTTACGAGTTTGCTTGCAAACTCG